>JBAXMJ010000117.1:0-8254 GCA_037134355.1 bacterium
GTATTGAATCCTTCAATATCAAATTCCACCGACCGGGTGGCCTGGGGAAAAATCACAACCGAAACCCCTTGCCGGATCAGTTCCTCTCCGCGGGTCAGGACTGTTTTCAAATCTTCCCGGGGATTGCTCCGGCCCACCGCGATATGCTTCACGGCCCGCATAATCGGGCCGAAAATAAAATGGGTTCTCAGACTTTCCTTAACCACAAAAGCCACATCCTTGAAGGGCATGATCAGAACCGAAAGCGCCACGGTTTCCAAGGAGCTCATATGGTTTGCAATGATCACCACCGGTCCCTGAGTCGCGGCCAGATGGGCCAGACCGGAGACTTTAAAACGCCCCCCGCAGGCCTCGGCTACACACAAGGCTCTCCAGGAACGGTTCGCGTAAGCAGCCAGGTCGAAGTTCCCCTTTCGGATGATTTTCCACGCCCCCACATACACCCACACAAGACGCACATGGAAACATAGTGAACGAACCCATTCGAAGGGGCCCAGCCGCCAAGCAGGACCGCGGGGTGTTTGATACTCCAAAGTCTTTACTAACTGCCGTTGAAAAGCATTTGTTTCTTCGCTGTTAAACATGGCCGCTCATCCTGTCAAATCCGGCTCCCTCACGCGAGGGTGTTTAATTCATACTGCAACACACACAGTCCATAAAGGGATGCGGTTTCAACCCGCAACACCCGCGACCCGTAGCTCACGGGAATCGCGCCAGCCTTGTGGGCAAGCTCAAACTCGCGTGGCGAAAAATCACCTTCAGGGCCGATCATCAACCCGATCGACTTCACCCCACGCGCCCGCACCCCGGCGAGGCAAGCTTTCAGGGAACCGGCATCCGGCTCCAGCGAGCCGATCAACAGAACATCCAAAGGCAGGGACCGACCGAGCACCTCCACCAGCGGCGCCACCGGCGCCACCTTCGGAATCCAGGCTGTCCTACACTGCCGGGCCGCCTCCACCGCAATCCGTTGCCACCGACTCGTACGTTTGTCGGCCCGTTCCTCCTCAAGCTTCACAACCCCCCGGTCGGTCATCACGGGCAGAATGGACCACACTCCGATTTCCGTCGCCTTCTGGATGATCCAGTCCATCTTCTGGGCTTTGGGAACTGCCTGGATCAGGGTAAGCAGAACCCCGTCACCCGATTGATACTGGCGATCCAGGATCCGGACCGAAACGCCCCGGCTTGTGATCTCAACAATAACCGCCCCAGCGGAACCACCCTGCCCGTTGGAGACCACCACAGGATCCCCCACCCCGACGCGAAGTACATCGGTCAAATGATGGGAATCATCACCGTTGAGCCACATCACCGGGTTCTGCCACCCGGCGGGATCCACAAAACAACGCGGGATCATCCTTCTGCTCTTGCCTTGATCAGGTCTTGTTTAGCTTTGAAAAACGCATCCGAGCGGTCGCGGATTTTCTGCCCGAGCGGATAATGATCCGGCTCGCAGGCATCACTGAATTCCTTGAGCGCTTTCTTCTGCTTCGAATTCAAACGGACAGGAACCTCAATCAGCACCCTGACATGCATATCGCCATTCCCGCGTCCATCCACGTGGGGGGCCCCTTTCCCGCGCATCCGGAAGACTCGCCCCGTTTCGGTACCCGTCTCAACTTTGAGCAGTGAAAACCCATCCAGCGTGGGAACACTCACCTCACCGCCAAGCGCCGCGATGTGCATGGGGATGGGGATTTCACAAATCAACTCATCGCCTTCGCGCTGAAAAAGATCATGCGGCCTGACATGCAGGATCACATACAAATCGCCTGCAGGCCCGCCACGGACCCCGCCCTCGCCGCGCCCGGCCAGACGAAGGCGCGAACCGCTCTCCACACCTGCTGGGATGCGCAGGGTCAGGCGCTTACGGGTCTTCTGGCGTCCAGCTCCCTTGCACTCCCGGCAAGGCTTGGTGATCATCTTTCCACTGCCTCCGCACACGGGACAGGTCTGGCGCACCTGGAAAAATCCGCTGGCGGAAATCACAGCGCCACGCCCGCCGCAATGCCGGCAGGTTTCCTCAGTGCTGCCCGGTTCGCTCCCCATGCCATTACAGGTAGCGCACTGCTCCGTGACCGGCAGGGTAATTTCCCGCTGAACACCGAAAATAGCCTCCTCGAATTCAATTTCGAGGTCAAACCGGAGGTCGGCTCCCTGCTGGGGTCCCGTGCGCGAGGTTCGCCGTCCCCCGCCGAAAATGTCCTCAAACATCCCGCCCCCATCACCAAAAAGACTTCCGAACAAATCCTGCAAATCGGAAACGTGAGTAAAATCACGGGAGAAATCAAACCCGCCGGGACCAAAGGCTGATTTCATCCCCTCATGCCCGTACTGATCGTAGACACGCCGTTTCTCGGCATCGCTGAGCACTTCGTAAGACTCGCTGACTTCCTTGAACTTTGCCTCGGCCGCCTTGTCGCCCTGGTTACGGTCGGGATGGTACTGCATCGCCATGCGCCGGTAGGCCTTCTTGATTTCCTCGGGCGTGGCCGCCCTCGTGATTTCCAGAACTTCGTAATAATCTCGTTTTGCCATCACACGCCAATCCTTACATGATCTTGAATCTTGTTTACGCCATCACACAGCCTGAAACCAGAAGGGAATGGCAGGGAAAAAGAGAACAAAAGGGCACTTAGGAGACTACCTCGTGGGAACCGGCGCGCCCGACTCCTGCGCGATTGTCCGGTTCAAATCCTCCTTCAAATACGCCAGCACATCCTTGAATTTGATAATGTTGTCCGGGGCCGCCTCGATCAGGGTTTCATGGGCATCAATCATGGTCTCGGTCATCTGCTTTTTGTCGCCATCAGAATGCCTTAGAACTTGCCCGTTGGCCGGCATGGCGACCACAGGTTGCGCCGAATTGTCAATCGTGACCAGATGACTCAACCCCAGCATTTTGACGAGAAAAAGATTCTTCTCGCTCAGGTTGCGCAGCACCACAGCACCATCGGTCTTTTTCAAGGTCGTGGCCAGCCCCGCCAGAATCCCCATGAAAGTACTGTCCATTCCGACGCAATTACTCATCTCCACAATAAAACGCCGACACCCCCGCTCGATCGCCATCACCCCGAATTGCTTGAGGGAAGGGCCAATCTTGAAGGTGGCACGCCCGTAAACCCGGACGAAAGCCTCCTGATTCCGAATAGCGACTTCTACTGTATCAACCGACATATCCATAGAAAATCCAATCCAATTTGGGTCAAAATAGCACCCAGCGCCACGACTGTCAACGGGCGGCTGGGGCAATGACCATGACGATTTCCCCCTTCACCGTCCGGCCCTGAAACACCTGCCGGATCTCCGCAGGCGTTCCCCAAAGGGTCTCCTCGAACTTTTTAGTCAGTTCCCGCCCGAGGAAGAGATCCCTCGGCCCCAGACAGGACTCAATTTCGTCCAGAACTTTGACCAGCCGGTACGGCGACTCAAAAATCACGATGGGAGCCGGACACTCAGAAAACTGCTGGAGAAACTTACGCAGGGCACCGCTTTTCCGGGGAGTGAACCCGGCAAAAACAAATCCCGAGCCATTAAACCCGCTCAAGGCAACCGCAGTCGTTACGGAAGACGGCCCCGGAATGCAAATTACGGGAATCCGCGCCTTGCGACACGCTGCCACCACCCGGGATCCGGGATCCGACACCCCGGGCATTCCCGCATCACTCACCAGGGCCAGTGAATCGCCCCTGTGTAATCGGTCCAGAACCCCATCCACCCGGGATGCCTCATTGAACTTGTGGCAACTCAGGGTTGGAGTCTTGAGGCCAAAACGATCCAACAGGATCCGGGTCCTTCTGGTATCCTCAGTCAGAATCGCATTCACCCCCCTCAGCGTCTCAATCGCCCGGGGTGATAAATCATCCAGGTTCCCAATCGGCGTCCCCACCACATATAATCCTGATAACATACTATTTTCTCCGAATTACCCGGAGTTCAGGGGTCAGGGGGCAGGGGTCAGGAAATCCACGAGAGCAGAAACCATGATCTTCGGCATCCTCTTTCCCCGCCTGAACCCCGAACCCTGACCCCTCTTCCTCTTACCCTCCCTAGGCACTTCAGGCTTGTCGTTTTCAGCCTCCGCCATACAATGGCCACCATTTCTAAGGGATTCAGGATCGAAAGCAATGAGAATCTGTGTGGATATCCAGTCAGCCGTGGCACAGCGTGCCGGAGTTGGGCGTTATACAAGGCAACTTGTGGAACACCTCGGCACCAGCAAGTCGCCCGGCGACGATCTAAGCCTGTTCTATTTCGACTTCCATCGGCGCGGACTGGACTTCGTCTGTCCCGGAGCCTCCCCACATCCGGTTCGCTGGATTCCCGGAGCCATCGTGCAACAGGCCTGGAAGCGGATTCAGGCCCCGCCCTTCAATTGGTTCGCAGGAAAAGCCGATCTTTACCACTTCCCCAATTTCACCATCCCGCCCCTCACTCGAGGGAAATCGGTCGTCACCATTCACGACATGAGCTTCGTCCGCCACCCGGAATTTGCAGAAACACAAAATCTTAATTACCTGACGACCGTCATTCATGATACAGCCCGCCGCGCCGATGCCATCATCACTGTCTCAAAATTCAGCAAGAAAGAGATCGAGGCAACGCTGGGGGTTGCACCCGATCGAGTCTTTGCCACCCCTCCAGGAATTTCGCCCAACTTCACCCGGCCTTCGGTCGACGGAATCGCCACCTTGCGCCGTCAACTGAAACTAGACCGTCCCTACCTGCTCACCGTCGGCACCCTGGAACCGCGAAAAAATATTCCCTTCATGATCGATGTTTTTGAGAAGCTCGATCAATTCGATGGGGATCTGATTCTGGCCGGCATGCCCGGCTGGCAGGTGGAACCCATTCTGGCCCGGATTCGAAATTCACCCAGACGGGATCGCATCCGGCACCTGAACTTTATTCCCGACGGACAGTTATCCGCCCTTTATGCCGGAGCTGAATTATTCCTCATCACCTCCTTTTATGAGGGCTTCGGATTCCCCCCCCTGGAGGCCATGGCCTGCGGCACCCCAGTGGTATCCTCGGGCGGCGGCTCCCTTTCCGAAATTCTTGGAACTTCCGCTGTCACCATTCCAAGTTTTGATTCGGAGCTATGGGCCTCAACGATTCGAAATTTACTCGATGACAAGACCCGCCGTGATCAAATAGGCGCTCTAGGCCCCGCCCACGCCTCCAGCTACTCATGGAGGTCCACGGCGCAACAGACCTGGGACGTCTACCGGAAGGTGATGTCATGAAAATCGCCTTGGATGCGCGCTGGATCTTTAATGAAATCTCCGGAATCGGAGCGCACACTCGCGACCTGGTTCGACACATCGCCCGGGAAGATCACCGCAACACTTATGTCCTGATCTTTTCCGACCGCACCCTCGCCGAGCGGACCTGGCGCGAGGCGGAACTGGGCGATAAACCTAACTTCCGTCCGGATATCGTGCCCTGGAGCATTTTCTCCCCCCGCAGCCAACTCATGCTCCCCTCCCGGCTCGCGCGGCTCGGCATTGATGTGTACCACTCGACAAACTACATGATTCCCCTCGCGGCATTCCCAAAGGCACGCATGGGAAAAATCAAATGCGTCGTTACCATCCATGACCTGATTCCATTGCTTTTCCCCTCAGCCACCCCACGCGCCTTGAAAACACGACTGTTTCCTATTTATCGACGGCTGATGCTGGAAATCGGAGCCAGAGCCGATCGCATTATCGCCGTCAGCAATGCATCCCGGGCGGATATCCTCTCCCATCTCGATATCCCGCAGGTACGCCAGGACGTCGTCCGCGTCATCTACAATGGCGTCTCGTCCTCCTTCCATCTCCCGGAAACTCCGACAAAGAAAACAGGTGATCCTGCCCGCCCCCGAACTCTGCTCTATGTCGGCCGGAGCGATCCCTATAAAAATCTCACCGTCCTCATCGAGGCCCTCGCGTTGGCCCGTTCGTCACTCCCCTTCCCGCTGCAACTCAAAATCATCGGCCCGCCCGATCCGCGTTACCCTGAAGCCGGGCTTCAGGTCGAAGCACTGGGCCTGAAGGATGCCGTGAACTGGGTCGGATACCAGGCAATTAACTCTTTGATCCAGGCTTATCAGGATGCGGATGCCGTTATCCTGCCTTCTCGGTATGAGGGATTCGGGTTTCCCGTTGTGGAAGGAATGGCCTGTGGAACACCCGTCATCTGCAGCGACATCCCAGTCCTCCGGGAAATCGGCGGTGAGGCGGCTACTTATGCCACACTCGACAGCGCGCCCGCCCTGGCGGACAGCATCCGGAGCGTACTGACCTCTCCCGAACTCCGGAATCGGATGATTCCACTCGGGCTCGAACAAGCGCGCCGGTTCACTTGGACTCAAGCGGCCCGTCAAACCATCGCCCTGTATCAGGAATTGGCGGATACCAGTCAAAAGGATCCCTCATGACAACTCACTATTCATTTCCCGCCTCCTGGAAGAATTTGAAGGTCGTGCTCTGCCACGACTGGCTAACTGGAATGCGGGGCGGTGAACGGGTTCTGGAATTGCTCTGTGAAGCCTTTCCTGAGGCCCCGATATTCACCCTGCTCCATAATCCGAAAGCCGTCTCGAAGACCATCAACTCCCATCCCATCCGGACCTCCTGGCTTCAGTACATCCCCGGAATCGAACGGCACTACCGGAATTTCCTGCCTTTTTTTCCAAATGCCATCGAACGGTTCCGAATTCCACAGGATGCCGATGTCATCATCAGCACCAGTCATTGCGTTGCGAAAGGCCTGAAACCGCGCGCCGGAATGCCCCATCTTTGCTACTGCTTTACCCCCATGCGCTATGCCTGGCTGTTCCATGATGAATATCTAGGCGGCAATCCGCTCAAGAAGGCCCTGGCCCGCCCACTCCTGTCGTGGTTGCGGCGCTGGGATAAAAAAGCATCAGTTCGGGTCTCCCGGTTTGTCGGAATCAGTCGCCATGTTCAGGATCGCATTGCCCGGTTCTACGGCCGTGAGGCGGATGTGGTCTATCCTTCCGTGGATCTCGCCCGGTGGACACCCGATTTCGCCCCAGCCGGCGATTTCGATCTGATCGCCTCGGCGCTGGTCCCCTACAAAAAAATCGACCTCGCCGTGGCCGCCTACACCCGTAGTGGTCGAAAACTAAAAATTGTCGGCACGGGAACCGAGTATACCGCGCTGAAGGCGGCGGCCGGAGCCAACATTGAATTCCTGGGCTGGCAGTCCGATGAGGCGCTCCTGGATTTGTATCGCCGGTGCCGGCTGCTGGTGTTCCCTGGCGAGGAAGACTTTGGCATCGTCCCCTTGGAAGCCCAGGCCTGTGGCCGACCCGTGGTAGCCTATGGCCGGGGTGGCGCTCTGGAAACCGTGCAGGCCGGTGTTTCGGGAATCTTCTTTGATCAACAGACCCCCGAGTCCCTGCAGGCGGCGGTAGCCGAATGCGCGGGGAAAACCTGGGATCCCGCCACCATCCGGGCCCATGCCGAGACTTTCAGTATCCAATCCTTCATTAATGGCTTGGCGGCCTCACTGAACACAACACTCGCAGCTAGAGATGGCGCACAACACGCATAAATATGGATAAACCCAACATGATCCGATTTCCACCGCCGCGCTCAGCGACCCGGGGGAATCTGAAACTGGAGACCGATTGCTTTGTGGCGTTGGATTTTGAAACAGCGGACTACGGACAGGACAGCGCCTGCTCGATCGCGCTCATCCGGGTGGAAAACAACGTCATTGTCCACCGCGAGCACCGGTTGATCCGGACACCGCGCCAAGGCTTCACCTTCAGTTATCTGCATGGCATTACCTGGGACCAGGTGGCCAGCGAACCGTCATTCGGAGAACTCTGGCCGCTGATGACGCCCCTGCTTGAAGGCACCCGTTTCATCGCGGCCCACAATGCCAGCTTTGACGCCAATGTCATGCGGGCCTGTTGCGCGATCGCCGCCCTGCCACCACCGGTTCAGCCGTATCTTTGCACCGTAAAACTGGCGCGGAAAGCCTGGGGAATCCGACCGACCAAGTTGCCCAATGTCTGTCAGCACCTGGGCTTGACCCTCAAACACCACGACGCCCTATCAGATGCCGAGGCCTGCGCCAACATTGTCCTGTCCGCGATCCGCGAAGGCGCGGTGTAGTGCTGAATGGCATTTCCTTAAAGCAAGCGTTCGATGTTCCCGACGCTGGTGTACCGGCTTTAGCCGAATGGCGCGTAGTTAGTCTGTAACTCACGTGATTGCAACTAATTACGTTT
>JBAXMJ010000118.1:0-8198 GCA_037134355.1 bacterium
TTATGCGGCCTGAGATGCTAAAAATGAGGCTGAAAAAGTGCGAAAGATCACCACCTCTGACATGGACGAAAAGCAAATAGAACGATATTATTGATGCCTAAACCATGGGAATAAAGCTATGACCAAACAAACCAAATCATCGTTACGTGACTGGGAAAACCTGAACCTCCTCCATCGCAATCGCGAAGCCCCGCGTGCCACACTGATTCCGTTCGCAGATTCGTCGAATGCCCTGTCAGGCGATCGCGTGACATCTCCGTTCTT
This sequence comes from bacterium, assembly GCA_037134355.1. Lineage (GTDB taxonomy): Bacteria > Verrucomicrobiota > Kiritimatiellia > CAIKKV01 > CAITUY01 > JAABPW01. The sequence continues at coordinate 265 of JBAXMJ010000118.1, forward strand.
TTCGTTGCTTAACGGGGACTGGCAGTTCGATTATTCAGCTCGCCCGGAATTAACGCCGGTCGGCTTTGAAAATACGGAGTTCGACGCCTCGTCGTGGAAGTCCATCCCCGTCCCGTCCAACTGGCAGATGCACGGCTATGACAAGCCGGTGTATACCAACTGCAACTATCCCTACCCGATTGACCCGCCTTTTGTCCCAAGCGAAAACCCGACAGGCTGTTACCGGCGGGAGTTCACCGTCCCGGCCCAGTGGAGTGACCGGCAGACCTTCCTCGTCTTTCAGGGTGTTGATTCGGCATTTTACGCCTGGGTCAACGGTCAGCCCATTGGCTTCAGCAAAGGAAGTCACATGCCGGCTGAATTCAATATCACCCCCTACCTGAAGCCCGGCCGGAATACCCTGGCCGTGAAAGTCCTGAAATGGTGCGACGGCAGTTACCTTGAGGATCAGGACTGCTGGCGCTTGTCCGGAATCTACCGGGATGTCTATCTCCTGTCCGTCCCGACCACTCATGTCCAGGACGTGTTCGTTCACACCACATTTGATAAGCAATATAAGAATGCCACACTGGACGTTGATATCACTCTCCGGAATTTAATCGCAACCATCCCGGGCAAACTGTCCATCCAGGCAACCCTCCTGGATCCACAGGGCCTTCCCGTTATCGATCAACCTGCCGCTGCGGACATTCAACTCAAGTCAAACGCCAGTAAAACGCTCCGCTTCAGCACTCCGGTCACCGCGCCCGCCAAATGGTCTGCCGAAATACCCGAGTTGTATACACTCCTCCTGACACTCAAGGATGCAGCGGGCACCCCTCAGGAAACGATGCGGGTACGTGTCGGGTTCAGACAGATTGAGATCAAGAATCAGCAACTGCTCGTCAACGGGGTTTCCATCAAAATTCAAGGGGTCAACCGACACGACACGGACCCTGACACCGGCCACACGGTTACTGCTGAAAACATGCTTCAGGATATGCTCCTGATGAAACGCCACAATATCAATGCCGTACGGACCTCGCACTATCCTAACAGCCCCAAATGGCTGGAGCTCTGCGACGAGTACGGGCTGTATGTCATTGATGAAGCAGATCTGGAAACCCATGGTTTCTTTTACGAAGCGCCGGATATTCCGGCCCGTGTAGCTCTTTGGAAAAAGTCGTTCCTGGATCGTGCCGAACGCCTGATCGAACGCGACAAGAACCACCCCTGCGTCATCATGTGGTCGCTTGGCAACGAATCCGGGTACGGGCCCAATCATGCCGCCATGGCCGACCTGATCCGCCAGCGTGACCCGTCACGCCCCATCCATTACGAACGGGATTTGGAGGCAGACTGCACAGATGTGTTCAGCTCGATGTATACCAACATCCCCAATCTCATCGCGGAGGGACAGAAAAAAGAGCCCAAACCCTTCGTCCTCTGCGAATATGCACACGCCATGGGTCAGGGCCCGGGCAGTCTCAAGGAATACTGGGAAGCGATTCGTAAATACCGAAGGCTGATTGGCGGTTGCGTATGGGAGTGGATGGATCACGGGATCCGCAGGAAAACACCCGATGGTGTAGAGTGGTTTGCTTATGGTGGCGACTTCGGGGACAAACCGAATGACGGCAATTTCTGTATCGATGGCCTGATTGCACCTGACCGCACGCCGCATACCGCATTGGTTGAACTGAAACATATCCTGGCCCCGGTGCAAGTGGATGCGGTTGACATGGGTGCGGGTAAGTTCAAACTCACCAACCGGAATTCATTCCAGAACCTGTCAAATCTCGAAGGCGTTTGGAGTCTTTCCCGGAATGGTGTGATCCTGAAAAACGGTACACTCCCCACGCTCGATGTGCCCGCGGGAAAAACCATGCTGGTGGCCTTACCCGTTAAACCTGCCTTACTGGCAGCAGGGGGTGAAGTTCATGTCAACTTTACCTTTACGCTAAAAAACGAAACCCGGTGGGCCCCTGCAGGCCACCAAATACTGGTCAGTCAGCTGGAATTGCCGGCCAAAAAGAAAGAATGGCTCGCCACTGCAGCCCGGCAAAATGAGGCCGTCGAAATGACGGAATCCGCGACCGGAATCTCCGTGCAGGGCAAAACCTTTAGAATCGTCATGGATCCGTTTGACGGCACCATTCATGATTGGAGCTGGAATAACCAGATCCTCATCCATGCCGGCCCCAAAGTGCAATTGTGGCGTGCCCCCACGGACAATGACGCTTATGTTGCGAATACCTGGCGCAATGCCGGCTATGACCGACTGGTCCCGCGCATCGAGAGCATCAAAACCCGGTTGGTCAAAAAAGCCGCCGTCGAAGTGGCCGTGCAGAGCGTATTGGCTGGTTATCAACTCAGCCCCCGCTTCCGGATCAATCAAACGACCACCATTGAGGGCTCCGGCGATGTCACCATTACCGTCCGGATCAACCCGCTCGCCAAGGATCTTCCCCCTCTACCACGCTTCGGGTTGGAACTGATGTTGCCAGCTGGCTTCGAGCAGGTGGCCTGGTACGGACGCGGTCCGCATGAAAGCTATGCTGACCGCAAGGAAAGCGCACCTGTGGGCCTATACTCCGGAACAGTTGACGGCCAATACGTGCCGTATGTCCGCCCTCAGGAACATGGCAACAAATCCGATGTGCGCTGGTTGACGCTCACCGATAACCGGAATGCGGGTCTGTTTATCTCTGGCGATAAGCCATTGAATATTGGCGCACTCCACTATACCACGGCAGATCTCTCCACCAGCAGGCATGCCCATGAGCTGACCCGGATTGCCCAGACCGTTGTGCACGTGGATCATCTGCAGAACGGCTTGGGCAGCAACAGCTGCGGACCGGCCCCGCAGCCCCAGTACCTGCTCAATCCCAAGCCCATGGAATTCACCGTGCTCCTGCGCCCCATTGATTCAAACGCGAACGAATGAACTTCCGAGGGGAGACCGGTCTGTCTCTGCACTCAGTAAAACGGGCCATTTCCGGTAATCAGACCCACCTCAGTCCTCGAAAAGCGGGGATACTGTCCGATATTGACCTTCCCTTCGGATTTTCACATGCTCACAACCATGAAAACGATGTTTCAGGGCGGTCTCAACGGGTGTGTGCCCGTACCACCAGCGTACCACCAGAAAAGCGATTTCTTATCCATTCCCGTTGAATGGCAGTGGGCGCATTGTGGTTGAGAACAACCATTTCAGCAATCCCGGTTCAGCCATCCTGGTCGAGTCTTCTTCGATCTGGGGTGTGCCGCCCCTGAATGCCGGATAAAGTCGGCACGGCACATTGATAGCGACATTTGTGTTTGAAACCCGAAGGGAAACAACAGGAAATATATGTGCTCGTTCAGTTCAAACAGTGAGTCTGTTGCCTGGCTTGGCGATAAATCGTTCCGTGTGGCGATCCAGCCGGACGGGACCCTGCAATCAATTGAGGTGGGGCGGGCGGATGGGGTTGAAGCGGTGAAATTCCGGGAAGACGAATACAGGGGGCCTGCGTGGTACGATGCGGATGGCACGGTCTCGCTAACGCCTGATACGGCCGATCCAATGCTTTTCACAGGAACGCGCCATGGCCTGTATTACAGCCTCCGCTATGCCGTGGAGCAGGGGAAGCTGGTCATTCTCGCAACGATCCGGAACGAGGGCAAGAACGCCCTCAAAGGCCTTCATGCGGGACTCCGTCTTGGGGTGGACACCTCCATGGAGAAATTCCCTGACTGGAATGACCGGTTCTTCCCCACGCTATTGCGTTGTGAACGAACACATTTCTGGGGCTATCTGATGACACCACGCGGGCGGATTCTCGGGCTAGGCTCGCCCGATCCTGTGGCGTCCTGGCATTTGGATTATAAGGAACTGCAACACCGGATATTTACACTGAATCTGGATCTTCTGCATCCCGGCCCGGTTCCAGCCCGGCATCCCCAGGACTCGGGCGTGCTCAAGGCCGGACAGCAGCGCCAGTGGCGGATCGTGCTGGAGGATATCCCCGTGCTGGATGAGGTGAAATCCAGGTTGGCGGCCATTACCGGGGCGCCGATGATTGACTTCGATCGTTACACGATCGAGGTCGGGCGTGCCCCGCGGGTAAGCTACACCGGCGAGGTCATGGACTCGACCTGGCGTGATGAAGACGGAACCATTATCACGTTGGACGAGGCGATTGCAAAACCCGGTATGTATTCCCTGACGGTGAAGGGAATAGGCGGGAAAGAGGCGGAAGCCCTTCTCACGGTGCGGCACCCCTGGTCGTGGTACCTTAAACAGGCCCGGGTGGAGGCGCTTGCCAAGCCGCAGAAGGCCACCTCTCACACCGAGAGCTGGTATGGCCTATTCTCCTGCTTCCTGGCACAGTACCATTTTGCGGATCGGGCGCTGGACGAACAGGCCCAGGCTAAGTTCCGGGAAATCTGGCCCCTGATGTATGATATGGGGAAGATGTGCCCCACCTCCTGGCATGACCGCATCCAGAATCATGCCTGTGCGGCCGGCTTGATGGCCGCCCGCTACCGGGCAACCGGGGATATCCGGGACTTGGAATTTGCCGCGGCGCTGGCAGACTTCATACTGACAAAGCAGACTCCGGACGGGGCTTATCGCAACCATGCCACCCACTATACATCGGTGATTTATATCGGTAAGTCGCTAATGGAGGTCATGGCGGAGGAACAGAAATTGGCCCGAACCGACCCGGCCTGGCAGGTGCGCTATCAGCGGCACGAGCAGTCGGTGCGCAAGGCCATGGATGAACTGGTCAAGAACCTCGATAATATCGAGACCGAGGGTGAGATGACCTATGAGGATGGCATGATCGGTTGCAGTGCCGCCCAACTTGCCTTGTTTGCCCTGTTGCAGGATGATCCGGCCCAGCGCGCTAAATACAGGGACGCCGCATTGCATTTCTCCACCGGACACCGATGTCTGTCGCAGATCCTGATCCCAGACAGCCGGATGAATGGCGGTAGCTTGCGGTTTTGGGAGGCCCAGTATGACATTCTTACCAGTCCGAATATGATGAATTCCCCCCATGGATGGAGTGCCTGGCGGATCTATGCGCTATGGTATCTCTATCAACTTACGGGGCAGGTTGACTATTTGCGCCAGGTGCAAAATGCCCTGGGAAGTTGTGTTCAACTGATTGATGGCCAGACCGGTGAACTGCGGTGGGGGTTCATTACGGATCCCTTTCTCGAAATCCAGCATTTCGAAGAATTCCCTGACAAGCCAGGGAAGGGACGCTGTGTGCGCCGCGTGATCGGTGAAACGTATCTGCCCATGATTAGTGGCTGGTATCAGGCACCGGAAGGAACTTGGGTGACCGGTTACTGGGGTGGGGATGGAGGGTGCTGCGATAATGACGTCCATGAGATCTTCAAGTGTCTCGAGGAGGTCGCGCTTACATCTGCTTATATTGTTGAGGATCCCAGTGGTGGCGTGGAAACTTGGAATTGTTCGGTTGTCAGGCGGGGTGAAGCCATTGAAGTGACGCCAGCTGAACCCGTTGTCTGCCGCCTTCATTACAACCTCCGCACCGCCTGCAATGTGACGGTCTCCTTCCCGGGGAGCCACCCGATAACCCAATCACACCAAGGCATCGGTTGGATCGAATCATGACCACCCGCCTCATCTCCTTTGATTCGCACTTCCAGGGCATTCCCGGACTTATTGTGGATGTCCCCTGAAATGTTGACGTACAGGACCGCACATATGCCGAACCGACCTGAAGAGAGAACCCTGCTGTCATTCGAGGATGAAGGGCTTCCCGAGATCATGCTGGTGGGGCGCAACGATTACCGCCAGGCTCACCCCCCGTTGCTACCCCATGCCCATCCTGACGTTTTTGAGAAGCGTAATTCCAGCCTGCATATACTACTCTTCTGGGAACCGTTACCGGAGGATCCAGCATGAATGAGCGTGACAACCTATTGGAACTATTGAAGGGCGGAAAGCCTGAACGTGTGCCGTGGCTTGGTGATCTCACTTATTGGGTGGGGGAACTTGTGGGCAGGGGGTACAAACCCGCCGACTTTTTTCAAAGTTCTGCCTATATCGACTGGCACATGGATTTGGGTGTCGGCTATTATCTCCAGGGGTATCACCCCTTCAAGACGAGTTATCAGAATTGTGTGGTCAAGGACTGGAGGGATGGCCTGAAACGCTATCACCAGATTGAGACCCCAAAAGGGACTCTGCGTGAATGCTGGCAGTCGATGCCGGAGGATTTCACGGAAGGACCCATCGAGCATCTGGTGAAGACCGTTGCCGACCTGCCGGCGTACCAGTACATGCACGCCCACAGCCGCTATGAGCCCGATTATACTTTTGCCGAACAGCGGTTGGCACAACTTCGGAAAACCGGGGCGGGAGCGTTGTTGCTCTATTTGCCCAAAAGCCCCCTGATGCAAATGGTGGCGCTCGATGCAGGCATCATGGCGCTTATTGAAATGCAATGTGAGGATCCGGCATTGCTCCGGGAAACCCTGGCCGTGGTCAAGGAGTCGCATGATCGCGCGGCGCAAATTGCAGTAGATAGTCCGGCCGAGATCTTGATGATCCCGGAGAACCTGTCGGCCGAAGTTGTGGGCCCCGATTTGTTCGAAGAATACATGCGACCCTACCAGAGCCAATGGGCGTCCGCCATCAAGCAGGCCGGAAAATATTCATGCATTCACATGGACGGTACCCTGAAAGGCCTTCTGCGCCAGGAATGTACCGTGGGGCTGACCTTTATTGAGGCGATGACGCCGTCGCCGGTGGGTGATCTTGCGGTCGGTGACTGGGCCGATTTCTGCGATAACAAGGAAACCATCCTTTGGGGAGGCATCCCCGGCGGCTACTTTACCCCCTTGGTCAGTGATGCGGAATTCGATCGGCATATCAGGGAAACCCTCGCCGTCATGCGCCGTTCACCGCAGTATGTGCTGGGCGTTGCGGATCAGGTTCCTCCGGGCGCATTGGAATCGCGTGTTCGCCGCGTGCGCGAACTGGTGAATGAGTGTGGGGCCTATCGATGAATCATCCATTACACAGTTGCAGGCAGACCTCGCGACAGATCGTCAGGGATGCCTTGACCTTCAATCATCCTTCGCGTGTGCCGCGTGACCTCTGGACGCTGCCTTGGGCGGAAAAAAGATTCCCGCAGGAGTTGGCCGCCTTACGGCGCGAATTTCCGGGTGACATGGTCACCGCACCCGTAGTCGGCAGGACGTCTCCGTTGAGGAAAGGGGATCCGTATGATGTCGGTGAGTCCGTGGATGACTGGGGATGCCTGTTCACCAATCTTATGGAGGGTGTGCATGGCGAAGTCAAGCAGCCGATCTTGACGGGTGAGTATCCCGATTCCCGGACCATCCGACCGCCGGTGGAGCATATTCCGGAAGATCCCGTCAAGGCGCGTGACAGGATCAATCAATTCTGTGCCGGAACGGATAAGTTCGTGCTGGCCCGGAACCTGCCCCGGCCGTGGGAGCGATACCAGTTCATGCGTGGTACCGAAGATAGCATGGTGGATGTGATGATGCCGGAGCAGGGGATGAAAGCCTGTCTAAAGGTCATTCACGATCATTACCTGCGCGAGATGGAGTTCTGGGTAACGACGGATGTCGACGCGATCTTCTTTATGGATGACTGGGGGTCGCAGACTCAACTTCTGATTCCGCCTGAAGCCTGGCGCGAACTGTTCAAGCCGCTTTACAAGGATTACTGTGATCTGGCGCATGCCCATGGCAAGTTTGCCTTCATGCATTCGGACGGGTTTATCTCCGAGATCTATGAGGACCTTGTGGAGATAGGTGTCGATGCGCAGAACTCGCAGCTTTTCGTGATGGATATGGAGGATCTGGCGACCCGTGTGAAAAAAGCCGCCAGGGACAGGAAGATAGTTAAAATCAAGCCGCCAGGGACAGGAAGATAGTTAAAATAGATTACAATATAATAG
>JBAXMJ010000119.1:0-8185 GCA_037134355.1 bacterium
ACCCCTTTCCTCATGCTTCCTTTCTCCCTATTCCTCGCCCTGAAGTACCTGAAGCCGAAGCGAACCTATTTCTCCGTGGTGACCATCATTTCGGTGCTCGGGGTTCTGCTGGGGGTTTCGGTTCTCATCATCGTGCTTTCGGTGATGACGGGATTTGACGATATGTGGCGGGAAAAAATCCTGGGATTCAATGCGCATCTGACCGTAAGCAGTTCGGGTGGGGTGGCTGATGAGGGCGTGGTCATGACTCGTCTTGCTCGTATCAAGGGAGTGACCGGGGTGGCACCCTCCACCGAGGGACAGGTTGTGCTCCAGTGCGGGGAGCGCATGTTCACTCCGATGTTGCGGGGGATTGACCCGATCCGGGAGCCGGCGGTCAGTCAGATTCCCGCCAGCGTCAAGCAGGGCGTCTTCAGTGTAAAGGGGCGGGACATGGTGATCGGCGTGGATCTTGCCCGGCGGTTAAACGTGGGGGTGGGTGATAAGCTATTGATCAACTCGCCCCGCAGTTTTGTCAGCCGCGATGAAATCACCCTGCCTCAGGAGTTTCGAGTGGTGGGGATATTTGATGTGGGGATGTGGGAGTACGACTCCGGATTTGTATTTTGTTCCATGGATAAGGCACGGGAAGTGTTCGGCATGGAGGGTGGCGTGGGAAGCATCCGATTGATGGCACGGGATCCCTACCGGATTCAGGAGGTAGCCCGCGCGGCTCGAGTGGCTCTCGGGGACGACTATACGATTGTCACCTGGATGGAGCAGAACCGGCAGATATTCAGCGCGTTGCGGGTGGAAAAGAACATGATGTTCTTCCTGCTGATTTTCATAACGATTGTAGCGGCATTTGGAATCACCAACACCCTGATCACGGTTACGGTGCAAAAAACCCATGAGATCGGGCTTTTGAAGGCGATCGGGTTTCCGTCAGGCAGCATCATGCGGATCTTTTTCTGGCAGGGCTGGATTGAGGGCATGATCGGCACGTTTTCCGGAGTGGGATCGGCGTTGCTGATTCTGCACTACCGGAATGACCTGCTCCGATGGTTATCGGACACCTTTAATTTGGAGCTGTTTCCGAAGGAATTATACCGGTTGAGCGAGATTCCTTCCCGGACGGCGCCGATGGATGTCCTGGTGGTGGCGGGATCCGTGATTGTGATCTGCACTCTGGCCGGCCTGATTCCCGCGTGGCGGGCGGCGCGGCTGGATCCCGTGGAAGCGTTGAGGCATGAGTAGTAAGGGTTCGGGGGGCAGGGGGCAGGGTTCAGGGTTCAGGATTTGGGGAGATAGGGGTTAGATGGAAGAGATTGTCAAAGCTGAGGCGGTAACCAAGACTTACCTGATAGGGAAGCGTTCATTGACGGTTCTCGATACGGTGTCGGTGGGTATTCGTCCGGGTGAGACGGTGGCGATCATCGGTCCGAGCGGCGCGGGAAAAAGCACGTTGCTTCATGCGCTGGGCGGGCTGGATCAGCCGACGACCGGCGAGGTCTGGTTCAAGGGACAGTCCCTGTACAGGCTTTCTCCTGAGGAACGAACGATGATCCGGGCACGCCATGTCGGTTTTGTTTTTCAGTCCTATCACCTTCTTCCGGAGCTGGATGTAGTGGAGAATGTGATGTTGCCGACAATGGCGATACGGGGGATGAGTCGGCAGCGGACGAAGACTCTCGAGCGGGCGGAGCAGTTGCTGGATACGGTGGGTTTGTCGGACCGGCTCCGGCATACCCCGCTGGAACTTTCCGGCGGCGAGCAACAGCGGGTGGCGTTGGCACGCGCACTGATGAATGAGCCGGAATTGGTTCTGGCGGATGAACCCACGGGGAACCTTGACAGTGTCACGGGAGAGCATATCCTGAAATGTCTTTTTGGGCTGACCCGCGAACGGCGTCATACTCTGGTTCTGGTGACGCATAACAACGAGATCGCGGCCCGGTGCGACCGTGTCATCCGGATGAAGGACGGGCGGGTCGAGGAATGACGGGAGAATTTATGGCGATGATCATGAAACGACGATTTGCGCTTCTGGGCGGTGCGGTGACCCTGTTTCTGCTGGCGGGACTGGGGTTGGTGTGGTGGTGCGTGCTTCCAGCCTGCGCGGCTTCCAAGCCGCTGACTCCCACCCTCCAGGCGGCGGAAGTGGCGCGGTATTTCGAGAAAGTGATGCCGAAGCTGCATTTGTCCCATCAGCCTCTGGATGTGGGGATTGCGACTAACGCCCTCGATTTGTATCTCGGTATGCTGGATTATGACCGGACGTTTTTCCTGGCCTCCGACATTGAGGAGTACAAAAAAGAGGCGGCGCAGCAGGCGGACAAGATTCATCAGGGGGATGTCTCCCTGGCGTTCCGGATTGTGGAACGGTTCAAGGAACGGGTTCGTAATCGCGTTGAATATGCGGACAGCCTGATCAGCAAAGGGTTCGACTGCGCCGTTAAGGAAACCTTCGTTTGGAAGCGAAAGGATCAGTCCTGGCCTGCGAACGAGCAGGAGTGGAACGAGCTGTGGCGGAAAAAGGTGAAAAACGAGTATGTGGCCCGGTTGGTGGCGAAAGACATGGCCGATGCCGAAAAAACCAACGGAGTGGCAAGGGTCGATCCGTTCTCCGGAAAAACCGGATTTCCAGGGACCAATTCCCCCGCCGTGGCTCGGGCTTCCGAGGCGGATGCGTTGCTCAGTCCCGAGGCCTTTCTCCGGAAGCGCTACAAGCAGTTCCTTCTGGTCTTGGAGGACAGTGATGCGGAATTTGTGCTGCAGCGCTATTTCACGGCTTTCACTCAGGCGTATGATCCGCATTCTGAATACATGACGCCCAGTACGAGCGAGGATTTTGAGATCGGGATGAAGCTGTCCCTGGGCGGCATCGGCGCCCTGTTGCAGAGCGAAGATGGCGCCGCCCGGATTGAAAAAATCATTCCCGGCGGACCGGCGGCGCGGGATGGCCGCTTGAAAGCGGGCGACAAAATTATTGCCGTGACCCAGGAAAACGGAGTGACGGTGGATATCCTTCACTGGCCGCTTTACAAGGCAGTGGGGGTCATCCGGGGCAAGAAAGGATCGAAGGTTATTTTAACCGTCATTCCCGCCTCGGATATTTCAGGTGCGCGGACGGTTAAAATTCAACTGGTCCGCGATGAGGTGAAGCTTGAAGATCAGGAGGCCAAGGGTGAGGTGGTCCGCGTTTCCGGTTCTGACGGCAAGACCAATACGGTCGGAGTGATTGATTTGCCGGTATTCTATGCCGACATGAAGAACCGGAACACGGGCGGGGCGGAGTACAAAAGCTCGACCCGTGATGTGGCCCGGCTCATCACCGATATGAAGGAGAAACAGATTCAGGGGCTCATTCTGGATCTGCGCGACAACGGTGGCGGGTCACTGGCGGAGTCTGTGGAGATGACCGGATTGTTCTTTCCGTCAGGGCCGGTGGTTCAGGTGCGGGAAAGTCGCGGGGTTCAGGTGTTGAATGACCAGGATCCGGATACCCTGTATGACGGGCCGCTGGTGGTGCTGGTGAACCGGCGCAGTGCCTCGGCCTCAGAAATCCTTGCGGCGGCGCTTCAGGATTATGGGCGGGCCATCATTGTCGGCGACTCGAAGACGCACGGCAAGGGCACCGTCCAGTCCTGGCAACCCCTGGATGAGCGTACGCCCGGGCTGGGCTCCATCAAGGTGACTACCCATTCCTTCTATCGGGTGGCGGGCGGTTCGACGCAGATGAAGGGAGTGGTTCCCGACATCACCATTCCCTCCGTGCTGGATGTTCTTGAAGTCGGTGAGGAATATCTTCCCCATGCCATCCCCTGGACGGTGATCAGCATGGCTCGCTATCAGCAGTTCGGGGATTTGTCGCCCTGGGTCCCGGAACTGAAGCGGAATTCGGAGACGCGTCGCGCCCGGGATTCACGGTTCACGGTGCAGAAGGACGTCATTGAGCGGGTCCGGAAGCACCAGAACAAGTCGGATATCTCCTTGAATCTTCAGGAACGCCTGGATCTGGCCCGTGAGGAGAAGGGGTTGGACAAGGCTCAGGATGAGGTTTTGGGAGAGGATGATGCGACGAAGGATTCCGCGCAGAAGAATCCCGAAAAAGATCTGGTGTTGAGGGAGGCGGAACGTATTCTGGCGGACCTGATCCGTCTGGTGGGAATCAAGGAGAGAAAGCATGAAAATTCCATTTTGGAAAATGCATGGGGCGGGCAATGATTTTGTTCTGGTGGATGACCGAAAACTGACCTTTCCCGCGGCGGATCATTCATGGTTGGCCGCAATCGGTGCCCGCCGGACCGGTGTGGGCTGTGAGGGGATTATTCTGATTCAGCCTTCCGATAAGGCGCATTTCACCATGCGGTTTTTCAATCCCGACGGCAGTGAAGTGGACATGTGTGGGAACGGGGCGCGTTGCATTGCCCGGCTTGCCCACGAACTCGGCGTGGCGCCCGATCACATGGCCTTTGAGACCGGCGCCGGACGGATTGAGGCGGAAATGATCGGCGACCGGGTCCGGTTGGCGATGACGGCACCCAAAGACTGGCGGTTAAACCAGATACTCGACTTGAACGGAGTCAAACGCCCCTATGGGTTTGTGAATAGCGGAGTGCCTCATGTGGTCATGCCCGTTCAGGATCTTGACGGCGAGAATGTGGCCAAAACCGGTGCGGCAATCCGGTACCACAAGGATTTCGCGCCCAAGGGAACCAATGCGAATTTCATCGCGGTGACCGGACCGTCTTCGTTGCGCATCAGAACCTATGAGCGCGGGGTTGAGGAGGAGACGCTGGCGTGTGGAACCGGAATGGTGGCCGCCGCGTTGATCGCCGGACGCATGGGCAACGTCAAGCCGCCGGTCAAGGTGACCTGCGCCAGCGGTGATGTGATTGAAGTGAATTATGTCCTGACGGCAGATGGCGCGGAGAAGGTGACCATGCTGGGTCCGGCCGCCCATGTATTTTCGGGCATGCTGGACTATCCATGAAACTCGCCACATTCAACGTGAATTCAGTCCGCTCCAGGATGGGAATTCTGCTGGAGTGGTTGGCCAAAAACCGTCCGGATGTGGTGTGCCTTCAGGAAACCAAAGTGGTGGATGCGGACTTTCCCCTCGGTCCGATCCGGGAGGCGGGGTACCATGCCGTCATCTGCGGTCAGAAGTCCTATAACGGGGTGGCGATTCTCTCCTTGAAGGAACCCACCGGGGTCCAGTTCGGGATTGATGACGGCGGGCCTGCGGATGAGACGAGGCTGGTCAGTGCCAAGGTGGGACCGATTTATGTGGTGAATACCTATGTTCCGCAGGGTCGGGATATCGAACACGAGATGTATCGGTACAAGATTGAGTGGTTTGCGCGGTTGACGAAGTATTTTGACCGGCATTTCACGCCCCGGCAACCGGTGGTGTGGGCGGGGGATTTTAATATCGCGCCGGACGCGATGGATATTCATAATGCCAGCCAGCAGGCGGATCATGTGTGTTATCATGTGGACGTCAGGGCGGCTTTTGCGAAGACGATGGAGTGGGGGTTTGTGGATGTGTTCCGCAAGCATCATCCCGAACCCGGTCAGTATACGTTCTTTGATTACCGGCAAAAGGACTCCGTGGAGCGGAATCGGGGATGGCGTGTCGATCACATCATGGCCTCCCGCTCCCTCGCGGCGAAGTCGACGGGCGCGGCGATCGATATGACGCCACGCACGGCGGAGAAGCCATCGGATCATACGGTGCTGATGGCCGAGTTTGATATCTGAACACGGAGTAAGGGTAGGGACGGCTCTCCGAGCCGTCCGCGGAGGCCTCGGAGAGGAATGGCGCTTACTTAAGGACTGTTTGGGATAGGCGACGGTTGGTGTACCGCCTTCAGGCGGCCGAGAAAAGGCCGGCTAAAGCCGGTACACCAGCGGCGGGAACCTCGAACGCTTGCCTTAAGTAAGTGATATTCGCCTCAGAGGGGCAACCCTATCCGGATCATGGAAAGACAATCATGAGGGTAATTTATGAATGGTTCATTTGAGTGGACGCTGGGTCTCCGTTTCATTGTGGCGCTTGCCCTCGGGTTCCTGATCGGATTGGAACGGGAAACAGGACGCAAGGAGGGCGCCAAGTTTTTCTTTGGCGGGGTTCGAACATTTCCCATTGTCAGCCTATTCGGATTTGCCTGTGCCTGGTTGTACGGTAACGGGGCGACGCTTCTTTTGCCGGTGGGGTTGGTTGCGGTAACAGCTCTGGCCGGGGTGGCTTATTTTGAAAAAATCAGGGCGGGGCGATTGGGCGCCACGAGTGAAGTGTCGGTATTGCTGACTTATGTGATCGGGGCGCTGGCCTTGATGGCCGATGTCCGGCTGCCCATCGCGCTGGCAGTGATCAACACGATCCTGCTTTCTGAAAAATCAGTTCTGGAAAGCTATGTGGAGCGGTTGGATCGCGCCGAGTTTCTGGCAACGCTCAAGTTTCTCCTGGTGACGGTAGTGATTTATCCCGCCTTGCCGAATGTGAATTACACGGCCTATTCCCTGAATCCGGCGAAGATATGGCAGATCGTGGTGTTGGTTTCGGCCATCGGATTTATTGGGTTTATCCTGTCGCGAAAAGTGGGACCCAAACTCGGAGTGCCGTTGTCGGGGTTGCTGGGCGGAATCGTGTCCAGTACGGCCGTCAGTGTGGCGACGGGGCGACTGGCCCGGGAAACCCCCTCGCAAGCGGGAGCCGCGTTGCAGGCGACACTGCTGGCCAGCAGCGTGATGTACATCCGGCTGATAATATTGATTGCGGTTTTTGGAGGGGGGCTCTCCATGGGCTTGGACTGGAGGCTTGGGTGCCTCTGTCTGACAGGGCTAATTCTGGCCCTGACCGTTCGCAATGATCGGGAGGCGTCGCTGGCGGGGAGGGCATTGCCGTCTCCGAAGAATCCGGTTGAGATCCGGGTGGCATTGTTTTTTGCGATGCTGTTTGTGGTGTTAAAAATCGGAACATCCTTAGCGAAGGATGCGTTCGGGCAGGCGGGGGTCTTGAGCCTGGGGGCGGTATCAGGCCTGGCGGATGTTGACCCCTTTGTCCTTTCCGTCGTGCAAGGGGCTCTATCCGGGCCGTTGCTGGTACAGGCGGTTCTGATGGCCCTGATGGTCAATACCCTGGCGAAGGGAATTTACTTTGCCTCCTTGAGCCGGGGAAACCGGATTGCGTGTTTGTGGCGTTACGGGCTTTTGGCGGGGAGTCATGTGCCGTTGATGTGGGTGTGAAGTAAGAGGATAAAATGAAAAAAATACTTATCTGTGTTGTGATGGCCGGGGTGTTGAGCGGGATGACGGGGTGTGTGAGTACGCCGACGCGTCGTATTGAAAAGGAGCCGGGTGTTTTTGCTTCGTTTCCGGGCGAGATTCAAGCCAGGGTTCAAAAAGGGGAAGTGGATCTCGGGTTTACCCGGGATATGGTTCGCCTGGCGTTGGGAAGCCCTCATCGTGTCCACTCCCGCATTACCGAGGCCGGGCAGGTTGAAATCTGGATCTATATGGGGAGCCGTTATATCAGTCGCTATGAGCCCATGGACTCGGGGTACTGGTATCGGGACCGTTCCGGCCGGATGCGCCGATCCTACGACACAGTGTGGATGGATCGCGGTTACAGCGAGGAATTTCCAACGCTGCGCCTTGAGTTCCTGGACAACAAGGTCAAAGTGATCGAGCGGTTGCAGCGGTGATTTTCAGGATCACCGTCCGGTTTTTCTTTTGATTTTCCGGAGTGGTGTTCGGGTAGGGGGGATTGGCTTCACCGGCGGAAGAGGTTGTGACGCTGGTGGCGGGTAATCCGCCTGACTTGATCAGGACATTGGCCGCGACTTTTGCCCGCGCCAGTCCAAGTGCCTTGTTGTTGCCAGTCTGGTTTTTCCCGCCACTTACCTTGGAGGAATCCGTATGGCCTTCCACTTCGACCTGGAACCGGTTTCCCTTAGCCTTGATGGCCGTGGCGATGGCTTTCAAATCCTCTTTGGCTTCACTGGAAAGTTCCATGTTCCGCGTAAAGGTTCCCGAGAGGAAGGTTACCATCTGGATTTTATCGCTTTGAGTAACATGCCAACGGGATCCTTCCATGACAGGCCAGGAGACGGGCTCAATGGGGGGGGAGATCGGTGGAGGCAATACGGGTTTGATGGCGGCCACGGGTAGGGGAGTGGCGGTCACGGGGGGGAGGGAC
>JBAXMJ010000120.1:0-8161 GCA_037134355.1 bacterium
AAGCCCAGTGAGCAACGCCGCCGCAAGGCAGCCCGTGCCCGCGCTCGCGCGGCGTACAATATTTGATTCACCCGTTGAATCCCTGAAAGCTCCCTGGACATCCAGTCAGGGAGCTTTCTTTTTTATACGATGATCTTCAGCCTGACAACCCGCTGGAATGCGCGCCGGCACGACACCGGCGAATCCATGCTCGAGGAAATCCTCGAGCTCGGCTTCGACCATGTCGAACTGGGGTTCGACCTCACCGCCAATCTTGTTCCCGGTGTATGCGCCATGATCAAGGCGGGGCAGATCAAGGCCGACAGCCTTCACGCCTACTGCCCGCTCCCCCCCGTGCCGTACCCCTCGCCAGAACCCTTTACCCTGTGCGCGACCGATCCCACCATCCGGGCCAACGCCCTGTATTATCTCGAAAATACCATCCGCTTCGCCACTGAGGTCGACGCCCGCGTCGTCGTCGCCCATGCCGGAAACGTCGAGATGAAACCCATTACCCCGCATCTCATCGAGTTGACGGCCACCGGCCGGCAATACAACGAGGAGTACGAGAAATCCAGGATGAAACTCCTGTTGGCCCGCGAAAAGGCCGTATCCACACAACTCCCCTTCCTCTACGCCGGGATCGAGCGGCTTCTGCCCCTCTTGGAAAGCACACGGCGCATCCTGGCCCTCGAACTGCTCCCCACTTGGGAGGCGATTCCCACCGAGGTGGAGTTGGAGCGGCTGATGCTGCATTTCAATTCCCCCTGGCTTCGCGTCTGGCATGATCTCGGGCACGGCAAAATCCGCGAAAATCTCGGACTCACCAGCCATGCCCGCTGGGTCAAACGCCTTCAGCCCTGGATTGCTGGAATGCATGTGCATGACGTCCGGCCACCGGCCGCGGATCATTTCATGCCCCCCGGTGGAACCCTCCAATTTGAGTTGTTCCGCGAAATCGCCCGGGGTGATATTATCCGGGTGCTGGAACCCAGCTATTCGGTCACGGGCGAGGAAATCCAGGCGGGGCTGAAACTCATCAGGGAGGCGTGGGAGTCATGAAAATACTAGTTACCGGAGCCTGTGGGTTTGTGGGCAAACATATCCTGAACGAGCTGGCCACCGCCGGGCATGAGGCCGTGGGAATGGATGTCGGTGCCGCCCCTGCCCAATTACCCCCGCATCGCTTCATCTCAGCGAACATCACGGATGCAGATGCCATGGCCGGAATCGTCGCCAATCTGGCACCCGACGCCTGCCTCCATCTGGCCGGTTGGTCGTTTGTAGGCAACGGCAATCCCCGGACCGTTCTGGATGTCAACCTGATGGGCACCGTGAATCTGCTGGAAGCCTTTCGAAACACCCGCTCCACCGCACGCATTCTCTGCATTTCAAGCGCCCATGTGTACGGGATGACGGAACGAGCCCTTCCGATCTGCGAACAGGAACCCCTGAATCCCGGAACCTTCTATGCTGTCTCCAAGGCGGCCGCAGACCAGCTGGCGCACCTCTATGCAAAAGAATACGGCCTCGCCATCATGGTGGCCCGCCCCAACAACCATATCGGACCCGGCCAGTCGCCCCAGTTCGCCATTCCATCCTTCGCCCGCCAGATCAAGGCTATCCGCAAGGGTGCACCCGCCGTCATAAAAGTCGGAAACCTGGATAACCACCGGGACTTCACCGATGTCCGCGATGTGGCCCGGGCCTATCGGCTCCTGCTGGAAAAGGGACATCCGGGCAAAGCCTACAACATTACCTCAGGCCATGAGATGCGGGTGGGCGATATCCTGAACCGTCTCTGTGAATTAGCGGGAATCAAGCCCGAACTCGTCCGGGATCCCGCCCTGTATCGTCCTCTCGATCATAACCCGGCCCTCAATTTCACCCGCCTCCGGGAAGACACCGGCTGGACCCCTCAAATCCCCATCGACCAAACGCTCCGTGATATTTTAGAGGACTCATGAAATCATTCCGGGACATCATCGGCATCCTTGTGAAGCTGGGAATTGCCGTTGCCGTGTTGGTGTACCTGTTGAACAAGATGGGTCTGGCGCAACTCGGCACAACCCTCACCGCAACCGCTCGGGAATGGCCCTGGCTTCTGGCCGGCCTGACCCTGTGTCTGGCAGGCGTTCTGGGCTGCATGGCACGGTGGAAGCAAATCCTCGACGCGCAGGACATGACACTGGGCTGGATACGGGTGAATACCATTTTCTTCATCGGCTTGTTTTTCAACTCCTTCATGATCGGCCCCACCGGCGGCGACCTCATGAAGGCCTATTACACGGCCCGGGAAACCCACCACAAAAAAACAGAGGCCGTGACCACCATCTTCATCGATCGGGTCATCGGCCTGCTCGTCATGGCCATGATGGTGGGAGCCGTGATTCTCCTCCGCTGGGACTTCTTCATGACTCATCCCACCACGCGCGTCTTTGCCTGGCCAGCCCTCATCGCCTGCGGGATCCTCGTGATCGGCAGCGTGGTGGCGTTCAGCGTTCATCTCTTCGAGGTCTTCCCGTGGCTGAAGCGGTGGAACCATATTGCGATGATCGGAAAAATCATGGACACCCTTGAGCGGGCCTACAATGCCTTCTATGTCTGCCGGAAAAATCCGCGTCTGCTGATCAGCCTCGCCCTTTACTCCCTCACCATTCAGTTGCTTTTCGTCGTCGCAGGCGCGCTGGTGGGCAAAGCACTGGGACTCGACCTGCCCCTTCTGGCCTATCTTTCCTTCGGGCCGCTGGTGGGATTGATCAGCGCCATCCCGATCACGCCAGGGGGCATTGGCATCCGGGAAGGAGCCTCCATCAAGCTCTGGGCGGTTTTGGGAGTGCCCGACGAAAAAGGGTTCCTCCTGGCTTTTATCCCCTATCTATTCCTCGTGCTCTGGGGGCTTCCCGGCGGCATCCTGTTCCTGTTTCACCGCTCGGGAAACAACCCTTCCGTGAGCGAAGAGGACGAACCCTAGGACTCGTATTCCACCATGATCGCGGCAACGATATTTGTTGTATTGGCGATTTCAATCCTCTTTCTTGTCGTGGCGGGCGGCGGTCTATTCCCCATCACCGTCATGGCCGTCGCCATTGCCCTCTGCTCCCTTGCCTGCATAACGACTTCGGCTCGGCCATCCCGCTCGTGGCTTGAACTGATTCTCGCGGCCATCCTGCTCTTCGTTCTCTTCACGGCCCTGCCCATTCCCCCTACCCTCGATCCGCTCACCGGCTCCCTTCGCCACGGACAGAATCAGGCGGTTCTCAACGCCTTATCTGAGTCGGGCCAAGTCGGGATTCCCATTCCGGAAAACGAACCCTGGTTTTCACTCACCCGAAACCGGGCCGGAACCCTGCGTTTCTTCCTGCTGCTGGCGGCGGCATTCGGGGCCGCCCTGCTTGCCGCCTCGTTACCCCCGGCCTGGAAAACCCGTCATCTTTATTTCCTCGCCCTGACCGGAACCGCCGTAGGAATCGCCGGATACCTGGGCCAATGGATTATTCCACAGGGCGACACCATCTGGTGGTTCTTTCCTCTCCCCGACGCCGCGAAGTCACCAGTCGGGTGCTTCCTGAACCGCAATCATTTCGGCGGGTTCGTGGCCATGCTGAGTCCCATCGCCCTTGCGCTGGCCGCACAGGCCCTCGACCGCCGCCGCTGGTTCACTGCGCTTTTCTCTCTCACCCTGACCGGGATCATGATGGCGGTGGTCTTCTACTCGCTCTCACGCGGAGCCATGCTGGCCATGGGCGCAGGGTTATCAGTGACCGCACTCATCATCACCTTTCGTCATCGTGCCGCATGGGGAATCCTGTTACTCTGCCTCATGCTTGCCGGGGGAGCGGCTCTTCTGGTCCACTCGCCCGCCGTCCGGGAAAGGCTCCAGGGAATTCACAATCCCGGCGAAATCGGCAGCGTTCAGAGCCGACTCGCCGAATGGCGCGAATCGCTGCGGGTCTGGCCCTGCTATCCCGTACTCGGTGCCGGCATGAATGCCCTGCGCATGGTGTATCCCCAGACGCGACAAACCAGCGTAAGCGCCCGGTTGGTCGCTTCAGAAAATGAGTACATCCAACTCCTCGCGGAGGGCGGACTTGTTGGCGTGGGCCTCGCTCTTGCCCTGATCTGGGCTCTGAGCCACCGAATCCGTCACACCCTCACCCCGCCATCCAGCGTCATCAGCATTGCCGTCACCGGGGCTTTGACTGTTACCAGCATTCACTGTCTGTTTGATTTTCCAGCCCATTTGCCCCTCTATGCCCTGGTGCTCGGGTCGCTTGTCGGGCTTTTGCTCCCCCCTGCGTCTTCTGCGGAGGGCTCGGAGAGCCCTCCCTACCCTGTTCAGAAGCGTCTGGTTTGGATTCTGCCGGCAGCCATTGGACTTATCGGTTCTTTGGGTATCGGTGTAACCCAACTGCAACGATTACGGGACCTGGATAATCCGGCTTATCTTTACACCGCAAAATACAGGGATCTGAACCGTGCCCTGGTCTGGGCGCCAACCTCATCGGCCTGGTTGTATCTGGGTCGCGCCCTGTTCAAGGAAGGCACAAACAGGGAAGCCCGCGACCTCTGTACGCAAGGGGAGACGCTTATAACCCATGCCGCCCAGCTCGACCCCCAGAATTACCGGCTCTGGTTTGAATTGGGCCAGGTCCGCCTCTCGCTGGGGGACAACACCCGCGCTGCCGAGGCGTTTCAGAGGGCAAAAGCCCTGCGCGCCTGGATGAATCCACCTCCATTCCCGGGAAAGAACTGACATGAATCACTTTCTCTACGGAGCTTCCATTCCCTTCATGATCGGAGTTCTGCTTTATCTCCTTCGAAAAGGACGCGCCCCCCTCCTCATGCTGATCCTGATTCCCCTCGCCATGGCCTTTCTGGGTATCTGGGCTGTGGTTCCCGACATCCCGCGCATGCTGGGATATTTCGATCTGTACAGTCGGCTTGCGATGGATCCCAGAATTAATATTTTTCTATGGCACTACACCCTGGATCAGATTGAGACGGAGTCATCCTGGTATGCCGTGGGGATCGCCCTCGAGGCCGCAACCCTGATGGGGGTGGCGCTCCGGGAACTTTTCAGGGAGGAAAAATCCTGATGGCACACGCAGCACTTCATTTTGCAATCGGACTGGCAGCGGGAATGGCGACTCAAGCGCCGCGCCTCAAGCAGGCGTGGACAAAAGGCAAGAATGTTGCTCCCACCGTCCTGCGCTGGCTCGTCGTGTCATGGAGCCTGGGCGTCTGGGCCATTGTTCCCAGCCTGCTCCGCTATGCGGGGGTGCCTGAAGGATTCTGCAACGGGTGGTGGATGAACCTGTTCCTGCTCCATCCGCTCATCAACCAGTTTGGCCCCCACGGCACCATCATCGGCGCCGTGGCGTTTGTGATCGGATTCACCTTTCAGTACGCCCTGATCCTGGCGGCCATCGCCCGCTTACCGAAAAACGCAGGGTAGGGACGGCTCTCCGAGCCGTCCGCGGAGGACTCCTACTTGGATCCTGTAAAGACAATAACGAGACGGTTATTATTCCCCGCCCAGTTTTCCCTCGCGATGGGCGGTAATGAAGTCCGCGCCAAACAGATCCTCGCCGGTCAGCAAGCCCTTGGCCAACTTGAAAGGCTCGGTCGTGGTATCCACAGCGGCCAATATTTTGGCATTCATCTGCAACGGATCCAGGATGCCGCTGTCGCCACCGGCCTCCACAACCATCCAGGTAAAGACCTGGTTGATCAACTTGCGGGCAGGCATGCCGAACGAGACGTTGCTGAGTCCGCCGCTGATATGGATTTCCGGACCATAGGTCTTCCGGATCGCCGCCACGGCCTCAATGAAGGACTGGGCATTATTGGAATCCGTGGCCACGGGAAAGACCAAAGGATCCACATAAACGCTGCACCCCTTGATTCCCACGGCAGCCAGCATCGGCATCAGGCGATTGATGTTCGCCAAGCGCTGCGCGGTATCGCAGGGCAGATCCTTCTCACCCGCCGCCGAGGCAATGACCACCGCCTTGAATTCCGCCGCAACCCGGATTGAGGATTGGCGTTCAAGCGATACGGAATTAACCATCGGGCGGGCCCGTTTAGGGTCGCAGACTTCCAACCCGGCCCGGAGAATGGCCTCATTCGACGAATCAATACTCAGGGGAAGTTTACTGGCCGCCTGAACCACTCCCGCCACCCATTTGATTGCCCGGCAACGCTCGTCCACATCGGTACTGAACTCATCCACATTCACATCCAGGAACGACGCATCGGTCGCCTCCTGGCGCGCCGCGAGATGGCTCAGGTAATCCACAGCCGCCGCCTTACCTGCCGCATCGCCGTAAAGGCCCTGCCACACGGCCACCGCGCAATGCTTGACCTTGCCTGCCGCCCAGTCGGCCGTTTCGAGGAAACGCTTCGGAATGGGAAGAAACCGGGATCCGGCTTTGCCTCCATAGACAATGGCATGGCCATCACCGTGAGGCTTAACAAAACTTCCACCCACCTTGTAAACACGCGTACAGTGAATGTTCTCGCCCACCACAATCAATGTCTTCATTCCTTCTCCTTGTTGATTACGAGCCTTACGTTTTCTTTTGAAGGATCCGGGTAGGGAGGCCTCTCCGAGGCCTCCGCGGACGGCTCGGAGAGCCGTCCCTACCCTGGGTTCCTGTCCAAGCAATAATGAGACTCTTTATTTATGCCGATATCCTGTCCCTTATACAAAGGAATATCTTGTATAATACAGCCAAATATTTGGATATCCAAGCCGCGCTCAGCCTTCCTTCTGGCTCACATTCGCCCCGCTGAAGGTGGCCATCTCATTATACATCTTGATAGCGGCGGAAATCAGCGTCATGGCCAGCGCCCCGCCCGTTCCCTCCCCGAGTCGCATATTGAGATCGAGGATGGGCCGCAGGTCGAGGGCTTTCATGACAAACCGGTGACCACGCTCCTCGGAAAGGTGACTGAAAAAAATGTAGTCCGCCACGGCAGGCTGGAGCCGGAGTGCAGCCAGAGCACCTGCAGTGGAGATGAACCCGTCCACGACCACGGGAATCCGGTGGGCAGCCCCACCCAGAACAAGGCCCGCGATGCCCGCAATCTCGAAACCACCCAGCGCAGCCAATGTGACAAGGGGATCACCCAGCGCCGACTTGTTTTCGGCTAATCCGCGCTCGATCACAGCGATCTTATGCTGCAGACCCTGATCGCTCACACCGGTACCCCGGCCGGTGATGTCGGACGGTCTGAGGCCAAGATAAGCGGAAAAAAGCGCGGTGGCGGGAGTGGTGTTGGCGATGCCCATATCCCCCGTGCCAAGAAGGGTAACGCCCTCCCGCGCGGCTTCAGCGGCGAGCGTGATGCCGGCTTCAAGCGCCTGGGTGGCCTGAGCCACGGTCATCGCGGGACCAACCGAAAGATTGGCGGTGCCCCGGGCGATCTTGTGATGAACCAGGCCGGGCGCATCAGCAAAGTCGGCATCCACACCCATATCCACGACCTTCAACTCCGCGCCGGCATGGCGGGCAAACACATTGATGGCGGCGCCGCCGGCCAGCATATTATAAACCATTTGCGGGGTGACTTCGCGGGGAAAGGCGGAGACACCCTCAACGGACACTCCGTGGTCACCGGCAAAGCAGTAGATGCGGGATTTCCCAAGCACCGGCTTGGCGGTTCCCGTGGCGAGGCAATAGCGCATGGCGAATTCCTCCAGCCTGCCGAGGCTCCCCTGGGGTTTGGTAAGATCGTCCAAATGCGCCTGGATAGCGGGCTTCAGCGACACATCCACGGGTTGAATCATCTTCAGGGTCTGTTCCAGCATACTCATATTTTTCTCCTTCTCCTTTGTTTGTTTAGTCCAATAAAAAAGGGTTCCGGCAGGATGTGTCAAAACACACCCTGCCGGAACCCTTTACCATCGAATTCCATCGTTCTCGTGACCCAGCAGGTCTTCTGGCTTTCGGTTCATTGCCGGTTCGGCGCCTTCCCGTGCCGCTTCGCCGCTAGGGCGTTCGTCACAGTGGCTGGAATTACCCTGCCGAACCCGCTCCCCGATTACAGCGGCGGGACCGCTGCGGAATTTAACCGCATTCCGGGATGCTGGAGTCGTTTATTCAGTTGTCGGCCGGACACTATGAATTTCCTGAAGACTTGTCAACGGAGACAAATCGACCCAAATCCTCGCCTA
>JBAXMJ010000121.1:0-7989 GCA_037134355.1 bacterium
TCCGAGCCCCATGCGGGTTGGATGAAGGCGGCTGGCATCGGGTTGCTGTCCGGTCTGGCGGTGCTCGGAATCGCCGCCTTGGTGATGAAAAGCAGGCGTCCCCGCGATTTTTAACATGTACCGCTCGTTCTACAAACTTCGCGAGAATCCGTTCAATGTGACGAGCGATCCGGGTTTTCTTTTCCTGAGCCCGACCCATAGCGAAGCGCTGGATCATCTTCGTTACGGGATCGAGCAGAGAAAGGGTTTTCTGACCATTACCGGAGAGATCGGTTCCGGTAAAACAACGTTGTGCAGGGCGTTGATCAACCGGCTCGACACGACCACCAAGGTGGCGTTCATCCTCAATGCCGTCCTGCCTGAACTTCAGCTCCTGGAAGCCATTGCCGAGGATTTTGGAATTGTTGTGACCCGGCGCACCAAGGGTGCCTTCATCCGGATGATCAACAAGTTTCTTCTGGAGCAGTTGTCGCTTGGAAACAACGCCGTCCTGATCATTGATGAGGCTCAAAATATGCGGCCCGCCTTGTTGGAAACGGTGCGGATGCTCTCTAATCTGGAGACGGAGAAAGAGAAGCTCCTTCAGATTGTTCTCGTGGGGCAGCCACAGCTCAAGGATAAATTGGATCTTCCCGAGCTGGTTCAGCTCAAGCAGCGTATTGCCGTCCGGTTCCATATCCGGGCGTTGACGGAGCCGGAAGTCGGCCAGTATATCCAGCACCGGCTTGCCGTGGCGGGATCGAATGGCACTATAATTTTTTCAGAAGGCGCCATCCAGTCCGTTTTCCGCTACACCGGCGGGATTCCCCGGCTGATTAATATCCTGGTCGACAAGGCGCTGCTTCGCGGCTTTGTGAAGGAAATACTGATCATGGATGCGGACCATATCAAAACCTGCATCCAGGAACTTGAGGGAGAATGTCTTGTCTGAGAAGGATGAACACGCATGAGCACCATTAGCGATGCCTTGAAGAAAGTTCAAACAAACCGGCCAGATGATACTCGCAGAATCGTGCCTCCCTCGTCAGTCACTTCGCACCCTGCCGCCGCGTCATCGGGTTCGCGCCTGACGGCCGTCGTTGTGGCGGTGCTTGTGTTGTGCCTGGTGCTGTTCCTGTTCATCACTCGGTCGAAGAACCCCTCACCCCAGCCCTCTCCCGCTGCTCCAAAATTTTCTCCCTCTCCCCTTGAGGAAGAGGGTGGGGGTGAGGGGAGAGTTACTGTGGAGCCTGTGGCGGTGAAGGCTCCTCCTCTTCCTCTTCCTCTTCCTCTTCCTTCTCCTCCACCGCCTGCGCCCCTTCCTATCCTCAGTGGCACCTTCTATTCCACTCAGAATCCTGTAGCGATCATCAATGGGTCTTCCCTGAAGGAAGGGGAGACTGTGGGGGCCTACCAGGTGATCAAAATCCTGCCCCGGAGCGTGATCCTCAAGTCCAGTGCCGGTGACATTGAGCTCAGGCTGCAATAGTCTGATTTGTAATGGATGGCGTCTCTTGAGTAATACGGAAGAGAGGCGTATAAACGCCTCGTTCCAATAAGGAGGCGATATGAAGACTCTGGGTATTGTGGCGTTTCTTTCGATTCTCTCCCTGGCTTCAACCTTGCAGGCACAGTCCGGTCAGTCCGGCCCGGATCGCGAAATACTCCGGAAACAGGCTCAGAAGCATCATCAGCAAGGCAACTATAAGGAGGCTCTGGAGGCCTACTCGACCCTCGCGACCGACCCGCAGGAGAATTCCGCACTAGTGGGAAATGACCTGCAGGGTGCCGTGGCCTGCATGCAATCCCTCAACCGGATCGGCGAGGCGGACGCCTTTCGCGAGAAGGTGGTGGGGCTTCATGCAGGAAACTGGCGGGCTCTTGCGGCCGCAGCGAACAGTCTATTTCAGGGCGATCACAGCGGAACCCTTGTGGCGGGTGTTTTTGAGCGGGGGCCGCATCGCGGGCAGGGACGGTTTGTGAATGCCGAGGAGCGTGACCGGATCCGAGCCCTGCAGTGGATGGTTAAAGCCATGACCCTCTTGGAGGCGCTTCCCCAGTCCCCGGGTTGGGAGGCGGGCTCCTTTTATGAGGAATTTGCCCGCATGCTGATGGGCTTCCGGGCCTATCAGGATGCCTGGCGGCTTCAGGTTCTGAGCGACCTGGCGGTTCTTCCGGATTACGAGGATGGCAATGTGTACTGGCAAAGCCGGGGGCAGACCCGGGGTGCTCCGGTCGATGAAAAAGGGAATCCGATTCTTTACAGCGTGCCGGCACGCTATGAGGCGGCCGTGAACGATGGCGAACGCTGGCGCTGGATGCTGAAGCGGGCGGTGGATCACGACCGATCCCGGGCACAATCCATTCACTCTTCATTTGCCGGCTTCCTGAGCCAGCAGTTCGGGGTGGAGACCCTCGCGTGGGGCGGGTGGCAGGTTCCGCGAATGGATGAGGATGATCCCAAAGCGGCGACGGCCACCCTGGCACTTCATACTCTTGGGGATAAAGAGACGGTCGCCCGGCTCGCCACGGGGATCAAGCGGTTCACTCTGCCTGAGGGGTTTGATTTTATCGGGATCTACAGGGATCTGGCTGGCGAAGCGAAATCCGGTTATGCGGAATCATCCCTGAACTCGCTCGCCGAAATCTTTACGAATCGGCGCCAATATGAGCAGGCGGCCGGATACTGGAGCGCCAGCATCAAGGCCTATGGGTCTGGCTCGGATAACTGGAAACAAAAGAAACTCGATCAGATCGTCGGGAATTGGGGCCGGTTTGAGCCGTCCATGACCCATCCGGCCGGGCCGGGCGCCTCGCTGGAGTACCGGTTTCGAAACGGAGCAAAAGTGGTCTTCGATGCCCGCGAAATCAAGGTTCCTGAATTGCTGGCCGACCTCAAGGATTATCTCAAGTCCAATCCCCGCGAACTGGATTGGAGTCGGATGTCTCTGGACAACATCGGAATGAGGCTGGTCGAGAAGAATCAAACGAAATATCTCGGACGGGAAGCCGCTCGCTGGGAATTGGCTCTCACTCCGAAGCCGCATCACTTCGACAAGGTTGTGACTGTGAAGACCGGGCTTAAGACGGCGGGCGCCTATCTACTGACCGCCACGATGGCGAATGGCAATGTGAGCAAGATCGTGGTCTGGGTGAATGATACGGTGATCGCCCGCAAACAGACTGACAAGGCCTCGCTGTATTATGTGGCCGATGCGGTCAGCGGCAAGCCGCTCGGGGGTGTGAATGTCGAGTGCTTTGGCTACCGGCAGGAGTACATCCAGGGGTGGAAATCGATTGGGCGGCAATTCAACGTTCTCACAACCGCATTTGCCGAAACCACCGATCCGGACGGCCAGGTGAGCCCAGCCAAAAAGGATCTGGATCAGCAGTACCAGTGGTTGGTTACCGCAACAACGGCCGACGGGCGACTCGCCGTCCTCGGGTTTTCATCGGTCTGGTACGGCCAGTACTACGATCACGACTATAACGAGCGGAAAGTATTCGGGATCACCGACCGACCCGTCTATAGGCCGGATCAGAAGGTGAATTTTAAATTCTGGATCCGTCATGCCCGCTACGATGAGGACAATACTTCGGATTATGCGGGCCAGGACTTCACCGTGGTCATCACGAATCCCAAGGGCGACAAGGTTTTCGAGAAAGCCTTCAAGACCGATGCCGTGGCCGGACTTCAGGGGGAGATGGCGCTCCCGAAAGATGCGGCGCTGGGGCAGTATTATGCCTCGATTAAAGGAAGCGGTTGGGGTGGAGTCAATTTCCGGGTTGAAGAATATAAGAAGCCTGAGTTCGAGGTCACAGTGGACGCGCCAAAAGAACCGGTAATGTTGGGCGAGTCGATTACGGCGACAATCAAGGCGAAGTATTATTTCGGAACGGCCGTCACGAAGGCGAAGGTTAAACTCAAGGTCACCCGTTCCAGTTATAGCGCCACCTGGTATCCGCCGATGCCGTGGGACTGGTTCTACGGGCCCGGCTACTGGTGGTTCGCGTCCGACTCTGCCTGGTTCCCGGGTTGGAAGGACTGGGGTTGTTTCTGTCCGCGAGGCTGGTGGTGGCCTGCTCCACAAACTCCGCCCGAGCTGGTGGCTGAGGTAGAGGCTCCCATCGGGGCGGACGGTGTCGTGAAGCTTCCGATCGATACTGCGTTGGCAAAGGAATTACACGGCGATACGGATCACAAGTATGAGATCACCGCCGAAGTGACGGATGAGTCCCGTCGCACGATTGTCGGGCAGGGGACGGTGCTGGTAGCGCGCAAGCCCTTCAAGGTTACCGCCTGGGTTGACCGCGGTCACTACCGGCCGGGCGATGTGATCAGGGCCGATTTTGCCGCAAGGACGCTGGATGGCAAGCCCGTGAAGGGGCGGGGTGAACTGGTATTGTACCGGATCAAGTACAAGGACGGTGCCCCGGCGGAAAAAGTGGTTCGGAAGTGGGATCTCGATACGAATGAGGAAGGCCTGGCGACGCAACAGATCCAGGCCTCGGCGGCAGGCCAGTACCGCCTGTCTTATACCGTGAAGGACGAAAAGCGCCATTCAATCGAGGGAGGCTATGTGTTTGTGGTGCGGGGTGAGGGATTTGATGGACGTGACTTCAAGTTCAGTGAGATTGAGTTGATTCCTGAAAACCGGGAGTACCGGCCTGGCGAAAAGGTGCGCCTGATGATCAATACCGATCACCCCGGTGCCACGATCCTTCTTTTTGTTCGTCCGGCGAACGGGATCTACCTGAAGCCCAAACTGCTGCGTCTGGTCGGTAAGAGCACGGTGGAGGAGATCGAAGTCATAAAGAAGGACATGCCGAACTTCTTCGTCGAGGCGATGACCGTGTTTGACGGCAGGGTATACAGTCAGACCCGTGAAATCATTGTCCCGCCTGAAAAGCGGGTTCTGAATGTCGAGGTGCTGCCTTCCGTGGAAAAATTCAAGCCGGGCGAGACGGCCAAGATCAAGGTCCGGGTAACCGACTTTTTTGGAAACCCCTTGGCCGGTTCCACGGTGATGAGCGTGTATGACAAGTCGGTGGAGTATATTTCCGGTGGTTCCAATGTGGCTGGGATTCGCGACTTCTTCTGGAAATGGCGCCGACAGCACACTCCCCGCACGGAGAGCAATACCGACCGCTGGTTTCCAAACCTGACGCCCAACCGCATGCTGATCATGGATAATCTGGGGTTATTCGGGGAAAATGTTGTGGATGAGGTGGGGGATGGTGATGATCGCGGCATGATGCCGCAAAGAGTCTCAAGAAGTTTTGGAGGTGGCAGAGCGCTGCGGCCGGGAGGGGGAGGGTTGATGAAGATGTCTGAGGAGCGGGCGGATGGTATGGAGATGTCGTTCGCCGGAGCGGCTGCCCCTGCATCCGTAATGATGGCTTCGTCGATGGAGGAAAAAGAAGAGAGTTCGTCCCGGGGCGAATCCGACGCGGTTGCCGAGCCGACGGTGCGCTCTGAATTCGCCGATACAGCTTACTGGAATCCTT
Organism: bacterium; assembly: GCA_037134355.1. Taxonomy (GTDB): domain Bacteria; phylum Verrucomicrobiota; class Kiritimatiellia; order CAIKKV01; family CAITUY01; genus JAABPW01. The sequence continues at coordinate 5,488 of JBAXMJ010000121.1, forward strand.
CGCTGGCAACCGACTCAAACGGCATGGCCGAGGTCAGTTTCAAGATGCCGGAGAACTTGACCGGGTGGAAGATCAAAACCTGGGCAATGGGGCAGGGGACGAAGGTGGGCGAGGGTGTTGCAGAGGTGGTGACGGCGAAAAATGTAATGCTCCGGTTGCAGGCACCCCGGTTCTTTGTGGAGAAGGATGAAGTGGTACTGTCGGCCAATATTCATAACGCCCTGAAATCGGACAAATCGGTACAGGCCGTGCTGGAGATCGAGGGGGGCTGTCTGGAGATCATGGGCAAGGCTCGGCAGACCCTGAAGATTAAAGCCGGTGATGAACAGCGCGTGGATTGGCGCGTCAAGGTGGTCAAGGAGGGGCAGGCGGTTGTCCGCATGAAGGCCCTGACGGATGAGGAATCCGACGCCATGGAGATGAAGTTCCCGGTCTATGTCCACGGGATGCTCAAGACAGAATCCTGGTCCGGGGTGCTGCGACCGGATCGCGATCGGCAGGATTTTACGATCACGGTGCCCGCCGAGCGACGGCCCGGGCAATCGCGGCTGGAGATCCGGTATTCGCCGACTCTTGCCGGGGCCCTGGTGGATGCGCTTCCCTATCTGGTGGATTATCCGTACGGCTGCACCGAGCAGACTCTTAACCGGTTCCTGCCCACGGTGCTCGTTCAGAAATCGCTCAAGGATATGGGATTAGATCTCAAGGCGATCCAGGCGAAACGGACGAATCTGAATGCGCAGGAAATCGGAGACGACAAAGAGCGGGCGGCTCAGTGGAAGCGGAACAATCCCCCCAATCCGGGCGAGGAGCGTAATCCGGTGTTTGACGAGGCCGTGGTGACCGATATGGTCAAACAGGGGCTCAAGGCGCTGACCGCCATGCAATGTGACGATGGCGGCTGGGGCTGGTTCTCCGGCTGGGGTGAGCGGTCCTGGCCGCACACTACGGCCTATGTTGTTCATGGCCTTCAGATCGCAAAGCAAAATGGGGTGGCCCTGGTGCCCGGAGTTCTGGAGCGGGGTGAGGACTGGCTTGGGAAATACCAGGCCGAGGAATTGCGGAAGCTTCGGAATGCCTCGCTGCATCTGACTCTGCTGGACTGCAAAGATCATGCCGATGACATGGATGCGTTTGTCTACATGGTTCTGGTGGACGCGGGGCGGGACAATTCATCCATGCGAGACACCCTCTACAAAGGCCGGACCAACTTGTCGGTGTACGCCAAGGCGATGTTCGGGCTGGCACTGCACAAGAGCGGGCAGGTGGAGAAGCGCGACATGATCCTGCGCAACATCGAGCAGTATGTGGTACGTGATCCGGAGAACCAGACGGCGTATCTTAATCTCGGTAATTCCAGTTTTTGGTGGTGCTGGTATGGCAGCGAGAACGAAGCGCATGCCTACACTCTGAAACTGCTTGCGGCGACAGCGCCCAAGAGCGAGGTGGCGTCGGAATTGGTCAAATATATGTTGAACAATCGCAAGCACGCCAGTTATTGGAATTCCACGCGCGATACCGCGCTGTGTATTGAGGCGATGGCGGACTATCTCAAGACGAGCGGGGAGGACAAGCCGGACATGACGGTGGAGATTTATGTGGATGGCGCCAAGGTCAAGGAAAGCCGGATCACGGCCGACACTCTGTTCTCCTTTGACAATAAACTCGTGCTTGAAGGGGCGGCGGTGACGACCGGAACGCATCAGGTTGAGGTGCGTCGGCGCGGGACTGGCCCGGTGTATTTCAATGCCTATCTGACGAACTTCACCCTGGAAGATCCGATCAAGCGGGCGGGCTTGGAGATCAAGGTCAATCGATCAGTTTATAAACTGATTCCGGCCAATAAGACCATCAAGGCGGCGGGCTCGCGCGGTCAGGCGCTGGACCAGAAGGTGGAGAAATATGAGCGAAAACGGCTGACGGATGGCGACACGCTCAAGAGCGGCGACTTGATCGAGGTGGAACTCGAGATTGCCAGCAAGAATGACTACGAATATATCATTTTTGAGGACATGAAAGCGGCGGGTTTTGAGGCCGTCGAAGTGCGGAGTGGGTTCAACGGGAATGATCTGGGCGCCTTCGTGGAGTTTCGTGACGAGCGGGTCTGTTTCTTCGTTCGCCAGTTGGCGCGCGGCCAGAACAGCGTGAGCTACAGGCTACGAGCCGAGATCCCTGGCATTTTTAGCGCTCTTCCGACAAAAGCCAGCGCCATGTACGCCCCGGAACTCAAGGCGAATTCAGACGAGATCAAGTTGCGGATCGAAGACTGACCGCTTGGTTTTTCAGTCGCTGCTCATATAGGCAGCGCTCGCGGGTATTCCGGCGTACCGTGGTTTGGGCGTCTCCCCAGGTGATCATGTCCTGCAGGCCGCCAGGGACAGGAATTATGGTAAGTTGGCCGTTATGTTGAGTCGCCGCGATTTCTCCTGTTTATGCTCGTTATTCCTGAAATTCACTTCACATAATTTCCAGTCATACCGCATCCTTCTTGGTGTTTAAAAA
>JBAXMJ010000122.1:0-7844 GCA_037134355.1 bacterium
ATCTCAACCCCGTTCTTGATCAATGAAAAATCCCCCCACAAACCCAGAAGCGCCATCTTTTTGCCCGATGTTTGCTGTTGACCGTCAACAGGTTGGGCGAGTGGTGAAATTGGCAGACACGCAAGACTTAGGATTTATGTGTACTCGAGGGAGAGGGGTCGAGTCGACCTTCTCCCAGATGCCACGCCAGGCGAGTGAAGACGTTCTAAATCATTCCAAAAGGCATCATGGTTGCTTCGCACAAGCAACGGAAGGAAGTCCCCTCATCGGCACACTCTTACGATACCTCCCAATGCCCGGCTCGCTTAGTGCCAGTTCGCCTCAAATAGCCTAACCGCTTCAACTTCTGAACATTCCGCATTATTGTTGTACGATCCTTGCCCAATTTTTCAGCCATGTCATCATAGGAAATGGCTGGAACCCCGGCTATTAGGTGCATCAATTGCACCTGAAGTTGATTTATAGGTGCATTTTCAGGTGCATTCCATGATTTACCCCCGCCAATGGGGCCTTTTTTAGGTGCATTTATCGTTTCTTGATGCACCTTTGTCAGGGAAACCATTGCGGTAAAGGTGCAGGCATCCCGGTCGTCCTTGAATTCAATTGCCGCCCACTCTGACACAGCCCGACGAAAGCGTCGGCACCCCAGCCAGCAGCACGTAGCCCGCAAATGCGACAGCGCGCGAATGTCTTGTCTTACAAAAAGTCCCCTTGTTTGTGTTTGCACGCTTCATGAGGGAAGACTTTAGCACAGCAAAGGGATCGCCATGATGGAAGAAGTTTGTAAGAACTTATACGGAGGCAGAGCGGTCATAAGCCAGTTTTTGAAGCGTTGCGGCTGGTAGGCCTGATCCGCAAGACGCTTTTCATCGTGCTATTCAAATCAGATCACCTTCTCATGTGGGTCACTTACCAAGGAGACAACTTCAGGCGCCGTAAACGCGATCTATTTCTTCCCTTGCAAGATCAACCGCACGCCGGGCCTTGCCGAGGTTTCCATGCATGGTGTAAACATCGCGAACAACAAATTCCAGCGGAATATTCCGGCCACGCACCGCATCCAGTGTCCCCCGGATCTCGGCACGCCAAGCCTCCTCATTAAGCACGACATCGAGCCCCAGCAGGTTGGGATTGGGCTTGCGGGAGAAGACAATACCCGACCCGGCCAGGCATTCAGCCATATATTGCTGGTTGGCCCAACGGGAAATGGATACAGCCTTTAGATTCGGCAATTTGCTCAGCGAGGTCTCCCAAATCGGATCGGCCGGTTCACAGCACCCCCAATAAACAAGACCATACATCTCCGCCAGGTCGCGATAATATGGGAATACAAACTCATGGAACAGCTCCGGGGAAACGCCCACTGTCTCCTGGCTATCCATGCCCGCCCACATATCCTTGAGCTTGACCTCGCCCGGCTTCACCTCCTGCTTGGGGAGGAGTGTGGTGAAGTTATAGCAGGTGCCACAGGTGCACTGGTTTTCATTATTGAGCACCAGCAACCCTTCCGCTTCAGCCCACTTGGCCATGCGCATGGCATTATCACGCATCAACCCCATAAGCCCGTGCAGCGTATCCGGGCAATCATACATGGCCGTAAAAAATGTTTCCATCGACATCAGCCGCATCAGGCGTTGTGTCAGGTAATTGTAGCCATAGACATCACTGCGGAGGGCTACAGGCAGTAGATCCCCGAAGCTGGCCTCCAGAAAAGCCTTTTCCTCCAGGGTACGCTCCCGGTTGACCCCGAAAGCGGTCGGCTTGATCATGCCATACCCATCAGCGGCAAGATCCTTGATCGGGTGCTGGAAATGATAGCCCGTCTCGATCCCCTGGGCATCCTTCACATGATCGACCTTGATCTCGATGCCGAATTCATCACGCCAGACATGCCACCGCATGTCCAACGTGTCCGGACAAACATGATCATCGTTGAGGATTTCATGGTGCCGGATATTCCGGAGAAAGCCCCGCTCCAATTGTCGTCCATATTCACTGCGGCACTGCAACAGTCCCTCAGGCATGAAATCCCGATCAAAGGTCCAACTCTCAATGGCAAAGGGCGGGCGGGCACCCGGAACGCCGTCATTCATCTCCTGCCAGAGCCGCTTCCGCCGCGCCATTACCGGCAGGGCCGCCAATTCAGCCTGTCGGGCGGCAAGTCCACGTAGGATGGAAAGCTCATCTTGGGAAAGGGTGAAAGATGACATGCATTACTCCTTTATGTATTAATATTGCTATTTCGAAAAGCATTGGAAATAATCATTACATCATATTTTGCAACACACAACCTGACATCATTGCTTAAGAGCCAACTTTATTGCTATGAACCAGCCACCCACCTCCGAAAAGCTTACATACAGTTGCGTCTGGTCACCGGGGCTGGCCCTGCTTGAGGAAGTATGCATCATGGGCGGCTATTGGCGTGTGACGGAGCATCGCCTGCAAAACCGCCTTATAGACGAAATCGTCCTGATCGCCTGCATGTCGGGCAAAGGTTGGCTGATGCTTAACGGGACCCGGTTCTCTATCAACGCCGGTGACCTGTTTTATTGTCCGGCCTCCATTCCCCACAGCTACGGGTGCGAGTCTGGCGGCTGGGAAATCTATTGGGCCCACGGCCAAGGCCGGCATACCACCGCGCTCTGCGAAGCCGCTGGACTGGATGCCACCACTCCGGTACACCCCTTGGCCCACCACGTGCAGGTCCAGGAGGCCTTCCGGATCCTGGTCGCGATCCTGGCAACGGAGGGACCGGACAGCTCTTGGATTGCCGCCCGGAATTTCCACAACCTGCTCCACACCCTCGTCTGGTGCCATCACAAACCAACTGGTAAACAACGCTTGGCCGAACTGGTTAAGGCGGACTGTGAAAACCTGGATGAACTGGTCAAAGCCTCAGGCTACTCCCGGTTCCATTTCTGCCGGCTGTTCAAGGAAGAGACCGGTCAATCGCCCTGGCAATATGTCATGGAGCGTAAACTGGAACGTGCCAGGGAGCTCCTGCTTGGCAGTAAACTCTCCATCAAGGAGATCGCCACCCAGCTGGGATTCGAGCATCCGGATTATTTCACCCGCCTCTTCAGCCGTAGCATCGGGGTAACCCCGATGCGATACCGCGGAAACCTGGGTAAACCCCTCCGCCGGCAGCCGGGACACGCTCGTGTTCTCGACGCGCCGCAACGCCGACTACCCCCCCCCGTGCTGTCGCCCATGCGGAGTCCCTCTGAAAAGCAATTTCCTATCAGTCAATGAGGTGCACCGCATGATCATCCGATGGAACAGGGTGTGGCGGATGGCCGCCGCCATGGTAGTGGCGACGGTGGTGGTGGCCGGGGCGTTGGCGGGTGCGGTTTCCGCTGCGCCCTCGTATTATCTGGATGCCGATCTCGGAAATGACAACAACAGCGGACTCTCACTGGAATCGCCCTGGAAAACCATATCACGACTAAACCGTGTTCAGTTGGTGCCGGGGGCTCGAGTCTTGTTCAAGCGGGGACTCATCTGGCGCGAACAGCTGAATGTCAATTCATCCGGAACCGCCAATGAACCGATCATCTACGGAGCTTACGGCGATGGTGAGAATCCCGTGATTTCCGGTGCGGACACAGTCGCCGAATGGTTTCCGTTCAGTCCAAAGATTTACCAGAAGACATTTCCCAAATCCAACTGGCCGCATGTGTCCAACCTGGTCGAGGATCAAAAGATCCTTGCCCGTGTGACCTGGCAGGGAATGGTAGCCGTAAATGAGGCGAATATGCCAAAGGGGAGCTTTGCGTTCAACAAGGACAGCAACACGATTTATGTCCGCACGACTGACGATAATGCACCTGCTTCCCATGTCATGACGGCGGGACGGCGGCTTTATGGTCTGTTGATCGATAAGCAGAGCCACATCGTGATCAAAGACATTACGTTTGAGCAGGCAGCGCTCCATGGGGTCTTCATTTGGCGCTACTGGGTTTACGGGGGGATTTTTCACTGATGAATGAGCTTGGACAAACCACTTGGACAAACCGACTAAGGCGAGGCGACTAAGCGTACCCGACTAAGAGGGGTGACTAAGACATGCGACTAAGTGTTCTATTTTCCGGATTCAACTGCTCTTTTTAGGATCAATGAATAATCCCCCGCGCGCGCCAGTAACCAGCGCAACACTTGTGATATGAGAAAGGTCACGCGGCAAGGTACGCTCTTCGTGTGCTAGCAACACATGGAGGGCATAATGGCTTACAGATGCGTGACCGTTTAAGAGAGTAGGCTGATTCGGATTTGGCGTCAAGCGGGGTACGGGCAGCGGGAGGTGGCCCGTCCCCTGGAAGTGGGCTCGTTTATTGTTGTGGATGGGTGCATGTCCATCCGACGCGGCTTTCACGAGTCGGAAATCAGGCGGATGGTCGACACCGCCCACTTGCACAACCCGGTCACCACCTACCGCCTATTCCCTTCACGGCTGGTGATTACAGGGGGAACAGGGACCGCAACCCACCCCCCGCCCCCTCTAATCCATTAACGCCCGAAGACGGCCAGCGAGGCCGCTGGCCCTCCAAAAGAAAAGGCCCGTTTTCATCCATCTTCAAGCGCCCCGGCATATTCAAAATGATGACTGGACAAGACACCTCATGAATGTGAAAGTTTTTGTCCTTCAATTTAAGAACGCAGGGAACACAAATATGAAATACAACCAACAGGACTGGGAATGCCCCCAGATCACCGGGCGGAATCGAGAACAAACACACGTCCCCTGGGGCGCCTACGCTGACGAAGCAGGCGCGCTCAAAGGTGATCGGCGAGCCTCGCCGTTCGTCAAATCATTGAATGGAAACTGGGCGTTTCACTGGGCGCCAGGGCCGAATGCTGTCCCCTCCGAATTCTGGAACCCGGACTTTGACGATCGCGTCTGGACACGGCTGGCAGTACCGGGCAACTGGCAGCTTCAAGGCAACTATGATGCACCCATCTACACGAACATCGCCTACCCGTTCCAACCTGACCCGCCACACACACCGGAGCACAACCCGACAGGCTGCTACCGCACCTCCTTCACGATGCCCGAGGCCTGGCGTGGGCGGGATATATTCCTGACTTTCGAAAGCGTTGATTCAGCGTTTCACATTTGGGTTAATGGTTGCGAGGTTGGTTACAGTGAAGACAGCCGGCTTCCCGCCGAATTCAATATCACCCCCTTTATCCGGCCCGGGGAAAACACGCTGGCCGTCCGGGTTCTGCGCTATTCCAGCGGCACCTATCTGGAGGACCAGGACTACTGGCAGATGAGCGGCATCCAGCGCGACGTAACGCTGTTTGCCAAACCGCGCGTGCATGTCCGCGATTTCACCGTCACCACCCTATTCGACCACCACTACCATGATGCGACGCTGCAAGTCCGCGCCTATGTCTCGATGCCGCCGGGACGCCCGACATCATTGCTGTCAGGAAGCATCGTCTACCCGCAATATGCCGGATGGCAGGTCGAGGCCATGTTATACGATCATGGCGTTCCGGTGTTCGCCGCGCCGGTGCGGGCCCCACTCGCACAGACATCGCCCATGTACGCAAATACCCGGGACGAAGCCGGCAGCGCCTTCATTGAAGTCCCAGTCACCGCGCCGAAGAAATGGACAACCGAGACTCCACACTTGTACACGCTGGTGTTGACCTTGCGAGATCCGTCCGGCGCCAGTGTGGATTTTGAAAGTTGCCGGGTCGGGTTCCGGCAGGTGGAGATCAAGGACGGGGTGATCCTGCTGAATGGCCGGCGGCTAGTGGTGCGCGGCGTGGACCGTCACGAGTTCAATCCCTGGCGCGGCCGCGCGGTGACCGAGGCTGACATGCGTGCGGACATCCTGCTCATGAAGCAGCTTAATTTTGATGCCGTACGAACGTGCCACTATCCGGATGACCCCCGCTGGTACGACCTTTGCGACGAGTACGGCGTTTGCCTGGTTGATGAAGCCAATCTCGAAACGCACGGCCTGGAGGCGCTCCTGTCAAAAGACCCGGCCTGGGCCTGCGCCTACCTTGAGCGCGCGATGCGCATGGTGTTGCGCGACAAGAACCATGCATCCGTACTGTTCTGGTCATTGGGGAACGAATCCTATTACGGCCCGAACCACGCGGCCATGGCAGCCTGGGTCAGGCACTACGACCCGTCACGCCCGGTTCAGTACGAGAGCGGCTATCCCGGTGCGGCGATTTCAGATATACTGGTGCCGATGTATCCGAATCTGGACTGGGTGCGTCGCGAACTGGCCCGGCCTGACGAACGGCGGCCGATGGTGATGTGCGAATACGCCTACGCCAAAGGTAATAGCACGGGGAATTTTCGAAAGTTCTGGGAACTCGTCGATGAATTGCCGCGTTTCCAGGGCGGCTTCATCTGGGATTGGGCCGACAAGGCGTTGCCGACGTCGTTGCCCGAGGGACGAACCGGCTGGCTTTATGGACAGGCCGGACTGGAACCAGAGAACGTGGAGCGTATGTGCCTGAACGGCGTGGTGGGCCCCGATCTCGTTCCCCACCCTGCCGCCTGGGAGATCAAGAAAGTCCAGGCACCAGTGGCCGTAACCGCACCCGATGCCGCCGCAGGGAAAATCGTCGTGAAGAACAAATATCATTCGCTGACCCTGGCGCATCTGGCCCTACTGTGGGAACTGCGGGAGAATGGCGAAACACTCCAGACCGGACGCATCGAGTCACTGGTGGCCGGACCGGGCGAAAACCAGTGTATAGACTTACCCCTGATACGTCCCACCGTGAAAGCCGGCGCGGAGTACTGGCTGGTGGTGCGAGTGATGCTCAAGCAGGCGTCCCCGTGGGCGCAGGCCGGACATGAGATCACCTGGGAACAGTTCCTGTTGCCGTGGTCTATTCCCGCGCCGGTTGCCATCGTGCAGGCGAAGGGAACTATTACTCTGGACCGCAAGGGAACCAACCTTCTCATTCGCGGCGGAGGGTTTGAACACGTGGTGGGTACAGAGGATGGACTCTGGCAATCATTCAAGACGGCGGCCGGTGAGTTGCTGCAATCAGGGCCCACCGAGTGTTTCTTCCGTGCCCCGACCGACATTGATCTCTCCACGGGGCAAGGCGGCTATGCTTATGCCTGGCGTCAGGCCGGGTTGGACCGGTTGACCCGTCAGGTGACGGCCGTCGATGCGGGTATGCTGGGCAAGGGAACCGTTTATGTAAAGGTGGGTTCACACTTGACGGCTCCTGATGGCACGGAGGCATTTGTCTGTGAAACCGGCTATACGTTTTCGGAAGACGGGGCGGTGTTGCTGGATGCCATGGTGACGGCACGGTTGCCGCTGGCAACCCTCCCGCGCATCGGGGTGGAGCTGACGTTGCCTGCAGGGTTCGACCAACTTACCTGGTACGGACGCGGGCCGTGGGAGAACTATGTTGACCGTAAAGATGCCGCCATGGTCGGAGTATACAACTGTCCGGTATCCGAAACGCTCACTCCCTACATATTCCCCCAGGAAAACGGAGGTCGCGAAGACGTACGCTGGGCAACACTCACGAACGGGAAAGGCGCCGGGCTGATGATCTCCGGAATGCCTCACTTTCATCTGACCGCGCAGCACGTGCGAACTGAGGATCTTGACAAGGCGCTCCTTGCACACGAACTGGTTTCCTGCCCCGAGACCGTTGTGCATATCGATGGCTGGCACATGGGGCTGGGTGGTGACACCGGCTGGCAACAGAACGTGCATCCGGAATACCGGATCACCCCCGGCTGCTACCGCTACCGGGTACGATTTCAAGCGCATTCAGAGGGCTGTTTTCCCCGATCTGCGGCACAATAATTAGCGATCTTTGATTCCCACTGAAAAGAAAGG
>JBAXMJ010000123.1:0-7768 GCA_037134355.1 bacterium
GCATGGGCGGGAGAATATCGAAGCGGAGTGCTGATTTCAACGACTCTTCTTCTGTCCGATCCAATTTGACTGCTTGACGGGGGCAATGGCTGGCGGGTACATTAATTTTATGTCAAATGATACTGTTTCCGATGTGAATCTCGCCCACAGGCTTGACACCCTCACGGCGGCCTTGGGGACTTTGGAAGATTCTCCTCAGAGCGAGCCTGTGGCTCGGGAACTCGTCTCCTTGATCAGGGCATCCAGCGAATTCCGGCACATGACAGCCCTTACGATCGCCGCCGAGGAAGCGGAGTCTGCGGTTTCTGCTGAATTTCCCACCCGGCTCCGGAATTTGATTTCCCTCTTGAAGCAGGAAGTACTCCTTCAAAATGTTAAGAAGGTTGCCGTACTGATTGTTTCGCGGGACAAGGCTTTTGTTACGCAACTCCAAACCATTCTTGAAATTCGGGGGTATCCAGTAGTGGTTACGGAGACTCCTTCCGAGGTAACCTCCATCCTGGCTGCTCAAGCGATGGGGGTCTGCATCGTTGATCTGGTTCTTGCCAAGGCAGATGGACGTGGCCTGATTAACGATCTGCGAGTCCAGTCGAGAACGGCGGGCCTATTGATTGTGGCCATTGGTCCGCAGTTGGCTTCCGGGGAAATGGAGACCCAGTCCTTAAGTGATGCCGATGGGTATTTCAGAAAGCCTGTCAATGTTCTTGAGATCATCACTTTCCTTAATCTTCGGCTCAGGCGGGGGCCGGCAAAGGGGCGGGAAGCCCGGCGGGATCCAACAACAGGGACTCCGAATCGGGCGGCCTGCTTCGAGGCGTATCGCCAGATCCAGAAAGCCTGTTCAGACACTGATCCCATCTCCTTTTCCCTGTTTGGGATTCATCAATTCAGCACACTGGTGCGCAATGGCGGCCCTGTGATCCGTGAAAATCTGATTCGCCAGATAGGGTCGCTACTGTCCTCCTCATTTCGTTCATCGGATGTGGTGGCCCGATGGGGTGTTTCTGAATTTGCGGTCATTATGCCGGGGGAGGATCATTTCGGTGCCACCAAGGCGATTGAAAAGGTTCTTCCGAAATTGAACAGTCAAACCATTACAACCGCCTCCGGGAAAAAGCTTCCTGTTACCCTGTGTGCCGGGCTTACCGTGGGGGATAATCAGTCGCTTCTGGATGATGTGGCTGCGACGGCGGAATGCCATCTTTACATGGCGTATCACCACGCCTGGCATAACGCCCGGAAGAACTGGGTGGTGTCGGATGCCATTCAGGTGTCGCGTCGCAGTGAAACTATTGCGATGTTCCTGTCCGATCCCTCCATGGCCAAAGCCTTGCAACAGGTGTTGGAGCGGGAAACATTCAAAATAGAGTTGTTTTCGTCGGTCGGTGATTGCCTGACCGCGCTTGCCCGGAAATCATTTAATTTGTTAATCACGGATGACGGGTTTGCGGGGAGCGAAGGGTTTCGGCTTTTGGAACAGCTTCAGACGCAGCCCCTCCAGCAAGGGCTTCGGTCGATCATCATTGTCGACGGGGATGCCGGCATTGAACGTTCATTGAAACTGGGCGTTCATGATTACGCCATCAAGCCCCTTTCGATATCCCGTTTCCGTTCCCGGATCATGCGGCTCCTTTTCCAGCGGGAGGAATCCCGTGCACAGGCTCGGCTGACGATCATGGTGGTGGATCACGAAATTCCACAGCTTTTAATGGCGGGAACAGCGCTTCACCAATTGGGCGAGTGCCGGGTTCTGCTGGCTCATGGCTCGAAGGATGCCCTCCAGCGGCTGATGCATACCCAACCCCATTATCTGGTTCTCAACATGACGATGCCCGGAATGTCAGGTGAGGAATTCATGAAGGCCATTCCCGATTTGGATTGGCTCAAAAACATGGAAATCATCCCGGCGACTCTGGCTTCCACGACACCTTATGTCTCGACAACCGCCCGCAAAGTGCTGGGCCATGTTACCTATCCCTATCGGCCGCTCCAGTTCGTTAAAGTAATGCGGGCTCTAATTCCCCTGCTTCAGAATGAGGCGACAGCCTTGCCGCCCCCAGTTGATCTCGCCCCGCTCGAGGTTGAGGTTCGGCGCATCCTGACCCTGCAAGCTGCTCAGGGGTAGGGGCGGTTATTTTCAAGAGAGACCGAAGCGAGCGTAATAGTAAACCACTCCCGCCGCGCCGAAGAGGCTGGCCGCGAGTAGCATGAACATCGGACCCGGGCCGGTGGCATCGGTTGCGGCATGGCCGGTCACGATATTAACGCCCACCCAGATCAGTCCGCCCACCAGGGGCGCCAGCATCACCGCCGCGCTACGGGCGGCCCAGTAGATCCCGATAGCCTGGGTTTTTTGCGCAGGCGGGATGAGATCCACAATCATGGCCTTTCGCGCCGGTTCCCCGATTTCCCTCAGCCCGGCAAAGAGGAACGCCACCCCCACGGCCCAGGCTACCAGCCCGGCGGGAAGGGCGCCGCGGAGACAAATGAATCCCAGCGCCGCAAGAATGGCCGGGAACGATGCGAAAAAGAAAAAGGTCCATCCTATATAGGGGCGCTTTCCAAAGCCCGCCTTTGAAGCCAGATGGCCCATGGGGAGATAGGTGATGGCACTGGTGATTTGTGAGACGATGAGCATGGTGCCGAACAGCGCCCAGGCCGAGGCAGGGCCAACTCCGGCCGCCTGCGCGAAGAGGGCGACACAGAAGACGGGGATTAATTCCCGCGGCATGCCTTCGGCAAGTCGCGCAAAAATGTCGGCGGCCAGTAATCGTTTGAGCTGTGGATCAAATCCGCGTAGCACCTGGAGGGGCTGGTGGATGATTGACTGGGTGTCACGACTGGCGGTTTTCATGTAGCGGAACTGGAGAATGAGGCTGATGGCTACTACGCTGATGCTGATCCCGAAGGCGGCGTGCATTCCCAGGGTTGTTCCCATGACGATGACCAGAAGAGCGTTCAGGGCGTAGGCGGCCACCCGGGACAGGCGGCGCAGAAGCGACTGGAGTGAGAAGGCCATGGCACGGCGCTCCGGGGGCAGGGAGTCGCCCACCACGGTAAGCAACGCCGGACCGGCCAGTGAGTCCCACACAAACACAAACGGAACGGAGACGAATATGGCGGCCGGACTGTGCCAGAACAGCAGGATCAATAGGCCGATCAAGGGTGTTGCATTAAAGAGCAGCAGGCCCCGGCGTGTGTTGAACCGGCCGGCTATCCAGCCGCCCAGCAGGTAATTCACGGCTTCCAGGAAATCACGCAACGTGCCATAGGCGGCGATGAGCAAAATTCCCGCCTGCAAATTGCGCATGTAGTTTGGAATGAACGGCCCCCACAGTTCACTCCCCATGCAGACTAGAAAAATGGCGCCCAGTAGGGCGCCGGTGGAGGAGTTGAGGGCGAGAAGCAGTTTCCAATCATTTTTCATGGGTGAGCCGGGCGATGAACATTCCGTTACAGAAATTCTCCCACGAATTAATCCTGAGCAGGCCATCGCAGGGATTCCCGTTCAGAGGGTTGATGAAGGGGGCCAACTTAAACCCTGGTGAGTCGGATAGGAACTGGCTGATGATTTTCTCATTCTCATCATGGGTGACGGAACAAGTGGCGTAAACCATGATTCCGCCGGGTTTCAGGCGGGTGGCGCAGGCGCGAATCAACTGCGCCTGAAGGCGGATGAGTTGCGCGACCGCTTCCGGTGAGGTGCGCCAGCGGGCATCGGGGTTGCGATGCCAGGTGCCCGTTCCGGAACAGGGGGCATCAAGCAGAATGCCGTCAAAAGTGCCGTCCGGCGCGGATTGCCGGACACTATCCCACAAAACCGTGGTAATGCCCGTGAGTCGTTTTTCACTCATCCGGCGGGCCAGTTCGGTTAGAATGGTGGGACGAATGTCTGTGGCGAGCAGGGAGACTGAAGGGCCGCCCAGCGCCGCAAGGTGAAAGGTTTTCCCGCCCGACCCGCAACAGGCATCCCACCAGCGTTCGCCCGGGCGTGGGCCGCAGATGAGTCCCGTTGCCTGGGACGCCAGATCCTGGATCTCAAGCCGATCCCGGACGGGGCGGGGGAGGGCACGAAGGTTGATGCCGCGCCTGACGGATAGAGCGGAGGTGACAAGCGGATGGGCTGTCGGTTCGGTGCCCTGCTGTTGTAGTGCGGTAATAATGGAGTTGCGATCAGCCGGGTTGACTCGAAGCCATGTTTGAGGTGGCGTTTGAAAAGCCTCGAGCAGGCGGACAGAATCCGGCCCCAGCATTGGAATGACCCAGTCGGGAACGAGTTGGGAAAGAGAGCATGACGTCCCCGTGATCCGGCTCAGTTCCGCTGATTTTTCAAACGGGGAAAGCGGCCCCATGGGAATCAACGTGGTGTCGGCCAGCCCTGCCCGGGATGACAATTTTCGAATGGCCGGGTGAATGTCGTCAGATTCCAGGAGATTAGCAAAGACCCCGATAGCTTCGGGTGAGTGCGCAATGCGATCAAGCCAGCCTTTCCAGCGAAAACAGGAAAAAATCGTCCCGGAAAACAACCGGCGATCACGGGATCCGAACTCCGGGTGGTCGTGATAAAAATGGGAGAGATAAGAATCCAGCGGGCTACCTCCCGCGACGGATGCCTGAACTTTGCCGAGAATCTCCACCAACAGGTCGGCTTGACGCTCGTAAATCCGCTCAGCCCGGGTGGGATCCATCAGGAGTTCCCCAGCCGTTTCAGGAACAGGCCCGTGTAGAGGAATCCCATCCGGAATTGTTCGACGGAATAGGATTCATTCGGGGCGTGGATGTTATCCTCCTCGCTTCCAAACCCGACCAGCAACACATCGCCCCCGGCAATGGCGGGGAGATGCGAGAGGATGGGAACTGAGGCGCCTTCCCACAGGAAGGCGGTGGGAAGCGGTGAAATTTCGCCCAGCACCTGCCGGGCAGTCACGACCGCCGGTGAATCCAGAGCCACGCGAAGGGCCGCCCCGCCCGCCCCCTGCTCGGTGATGGCCAGCGTCAGGCCGGGTGGGACCTTTTGTTCGAGGTGACGGGCAATCAGTTTTAAAATGCGCTCTGGACTTTGGCCGGGCACGAGGCGCGCCGATAGCTTGGCCATCGCCTGTGCGGCAATAATCGTTTTGCTGCCAGCGCCGCCATAGCCGGAATGAATTCCATTGAGGTCGATGGCCGGACGGAATCCGGATCGTTCGACGGGTGTGTACTGGAGTTCTCCGCCCACAGGCAGAAGGCCGGTGACGGTTTTATACCAGGCCGGATCGATGGGCTGGGCGTTGGCCAACGCACGTTCCTCGGGCGTTGGATCCTGAACATTATCGTAGAATCCTTCCACCGCCACCCGTCCGTCATTCTGGTGAAGTGAGGCGATCATCCGGCAGAGCGCATTGGCGGGGTTTGGAATGCGACCGCCATGGACGCCGGAATGCAGATCATGATCCGGTCCGGAAAGAACAGCGGTCAGGTGAACGATGCCCCGCAAGCCCATGGTGATGGTCGGCGCGCCGGAACTGACGGCACTGGTATCCGCCGCCATGACGATATCCGCGTCGAGGGCTGCCTTTTCCCGCTGCAACACCTTGATGATAGGCATTTCGCCGGTTTCCTCGTCACCCTCGATCAGGAGTTTCAGTGTGACGTGAAGCGTATCGGCACGAATCAAGGTTTCAATCGCCTTGATGGCGGCAAAAAGCTGGCCTTTGTTATCTTGTGCACCGCGGGCAAACATCCGACCATTAATCAGAGTGGGCTCGAAGGGCGGTGTTTTCCAAAGCGACACCGGATCCTCGGGTTGAACATCGTAGTGCCCGTAGAATAGGACGGTGGGAGAATCCGGTTTTCCAGCCCGCTCGGCAAAGATGAGCGGGTGTGAGCCCGTTGGGATCAGCCGCGTAGTGAAGCCCATCGCAGCGAGATGATCGGCCAGCCATCCGGCGCACCGGGTGCAATCCGCTTTCCTTTCGGTGCTGGTGCTGACACTGGGGAATCGCAGGAAATCCTGCCATTCCCTAATGAACCGATCCTTGTGGGTGGCGAAGTGTGATTGAAGTTCTGCTTGATTCATTGGGCTCACAGGAGGGAGGCTGCCAGCGCCGCCAACGTACTGCGCTCACTCTTGGTCAGCGTCACATGGCCGTGCAGGGACTGGGTTTTCATATGTTCCACCGCGTAAGCAAGGCCGTTGCTGCTGGCGTCCAGGTAGGGGTTGTCGATCTGATAGGGGTCGCCGGTCAGAATCATTTTGGTGCCTTCCCCGGCACGACTGACGATGGTTTTGATTTCGTGCGGAGTCAGGTTCTGGGCCTCGTCCACGATCACGAACTGCCGGGGAATGGAACGGCCACGGATGTAGGTGAGTGCCTCCAGTTCGATGATTTCGTCGCGCTGGAGTTTCTCTATTTTTTCCCGGACGGTGTTTTTATGTTCGTTGGAACTGGTCTTCAGCATGAGGTAGGTCAGGTTGTCGAAGATCGGCATCATCCAGTTGGCGAGCTTCTCCTCCTTGTGTCCCGGAAGGTAGCCGATATCCTTTCCGAAGGGCATGATGGGGCGGGTGACCAGAATGCGGTCGTACCGTTTTTGAACCAGAACTTTTTCAAGTCCTGCGGCAAGGGCCAGCAGGGTTTTTCCGGTTCCAGCCTGCCCGACCAGCGTCACTAATTGAACGGAGTCATCCATCAGGAGTTCCAGAGCCATGCGCTGTTCTCGGCTGCGCGGCTTGATATGGAAGACGCTTTCAATTTTCGGGTTCATCGGAACAATGGTGCCCGTGCCGCCTGCGCGCCCCAGGGCGGTCAGGTGCTCGGTGCCTTCGGAGATCAGGTTGACGAACTCGTTGGGCAGCAGATCCAGGTCGGGAATCTCCACGCTCCGGTTGGCGTAAAACGCATCAATAATCTCGGGTTTCACGATGACTTCGCGATAGCCTGAAAACAGTTCGTCGAAGTTGATTTTCTGCTTTTCGAAGTCCATGACCTCGATGCCAAGCGCATCAGCCTTGATGCGGGCATTGATGTCCTTGGAAACAAAATAGACACGTTCCCCCTGTTTATGGAGCCAATAGGCCACGCGGATGATTTTGTTGTCGGGGATTTCCTCCTCCAGGCCGCTATCGCCAACGGGTCTTGACCCGACGATGATTTTGAGGATTCCGCCATTATCCATTTTTACGCCGTCGCCGAGGCGGCCATGTTCGCGGAGCGCATCGAGCCGGCGGATTACGCCGCGGGCGTTACGCCCCAATTCGTTGGTTTCCTTCTTGAACTTGTCGAGTTCCTCAATGACGGGCATGGGAAGGACGACCGTGTTGTCGGCGAAGGATTCGATGCAGGTGTGGTCATGCAACAGGACGTTGGTATCCAGGACAAATGTTTTATTGCTCATGAATGGTTGCGTTACTCCTTGGTTAGCGGGTCATGGGCGGATATTCTCCCGATGAAAGGGGATCTTGGCAAGCAATTCCCGATGAAAATTTAGAATAGTTACGGTGTGGACATGGGCGATGTCGGTGGCTATAGTGCGGCCACAGGCGGAGTTGTAGGATATGAAAAAAATTCCGATTGCGCTTTTGTTTGGCTTATTTCTGAAAGGATTCCCTTGCGCCGCAGGGGAATTGGCGGCACGGACGATTGTCACCACCTTTTACCCGATCCAGATTGCGGTGCTGAATATAACTGCGGGGGTGAAAGGGATTCAGGTGGTCAATCTGGCGGCGCCCACGACCGGTTGCCTGCATGATTACCAACTGACCCCTCGTGACCGGGCGATTCTGTCC
>JBAXMJ010000124.1:0-7759 GCA_037134355.1 bacterium
GAATAACACCTGTCCCCCTGACAAGGGCTCGATCCCAAGTAAGGCCTTGCCGAGCGTTGTCTTGCCGGAACCGCTTTCCCCGACAATGCCCACCCGTTCGCCCGCTTCAACACAAAGGGAGACACCATCCACCGCCGCCCAAAGGCAAGAACGGCCACGGTCATCACGTCCTTGAAACCTGACAATTACTGAACTGGCTTCCAATAGTGGCATCGCACTTCGTGTCCTTCCTGAACGCTTTCCAGTTCCGGTTCAACCGTCCGGCACAACTCCCCCACCCTCGAACACCGCGGATGAAACCTGCATCCCGTGGGAAGATGCGCTGGATGCGGCACGGCTCCCTCAATTCCCACCATCCGGTCTACCGGTTTATTCAGGCGGGGCACTGCGGCCAGAAGACCCCTGGTGTATGGATGTGCCGCGTTTTTCAACACAGCCGGGACCGGTCCAGCCTCCATCACCCGGCCGGCGTACATCACATAGACCCGGGAGGCGTTTCGCGCCACAAGCCCGAGATTGTGAGTGATCAGTAACATCGACATTCTTAATTCGCAACGGAGGTCATTAAGGAGATTAAATATCTGTGCCTGAATAGTGACATCCAGGGCGGTGGTTGGTTCGTCGGCCACTAACAACTGGGGGCGACACGCCAGCGCCATGGCAATCATGACGCGTTGCTGCATGCCCCCGCTGAATTGATGGGGATAGGAGTTTCGCCGTGTTCCGGGATCCGGTAACCCCACGAGGGTCATGAGCCGGACAACTTCATCCTTCACAGAGGCACCCTTCCGGTGAAGCCGGATGACTTCAGCGATTTGATTTCCAACGGTTTTGACCGGATTCAGGGCGGCTGTCGGATCCTGAAAAATATAAGACAAGGTGGCGCCGCGCAATTTTCTAAGATCAGAATCCGACACCTTCTGGATATCTGATCCGGCGACATTCAGCCTCCCCGAGATCATCAAGCCCGGTCCTGACACGAGCCTCGCCAACGCCAGTGCGGTCAGACTCTTTCCACAGCCGCTCTCCCCGACCAGAGCCACCGTTTCATTTTCATGCACCGCCAGATCGATTCCATCGACAGCTCGAACAAGGCCCTCGGCGGACGAGAAATGAATCTTTAGTCCGGAGACCTCCAGCACAGGAGTCGTCATACCCGTTGATTCCGTAATCTTCATTTTCCTTAAAACGGGAGTCCGTTGCCAGGTTCCCCAATCTTTTCCTCAGGCGTCTCGTCACGTTCTTCAAAAGGCTCGACAGAGACCTTCTCCCCCTCCTTAACCAGAATTTCAATTCGTCGCTCAACTTGGTTTAGTTTCGATGAACAGACCTTCACAAGGCTCTGCCCTTCCTCAAAACGGGCCATCATGTCCTCAAGACTGAGCGTTCCGCCCTCCATTTCTTCCACAATGGTTTCCAGTCGACCGAGTGCTTTTTCGAAGCTGATTCCCTCGGTTTTCACAGTCTGTTCCTCGATTTTCTTTTTACTCATGTGTCACCTTTGATTTAAATTCACCCTCTCCCACCCGCGTCACAAGCATCTCCCCATCCGAGACATCCCCGGCAGTCCTTACCGCCCGGCCATTTGCTCTGAAGGTAATGCTGTACCCCCGTTTCAGGACAGCCAGTGGATTATAGGCGGCCAATTGTCGCTCAAGACTCCTGGCCTGTTGAACCCGCAGGGTAAACATTTTATTCACCGAGTGCTTCATTCGGCTGGAAAGGTCATCGGCACGCTGCTGTCCTTCCCGGAATTTCCGTTCCAGGGAGTGGCTTGTCCGGTCTTGGAGGCGCTCGATTTTCTGACGGTAGACCCGGGCGGCATTACCCGGCTCCCGGAATACATAACTCCGCGCCGCCGCATGAAACCGTCCGCGCGCTTCCAAAAGAGAATGCTTGAGCAATCGCGTCATGACAGAAGCCTGCTGGCGCAATGCCCCCAGAAACTCCTCTTTCCGTCCTACAACAATCTCAGCGGCAGCGGACGGCGTGGGAGCCCGCAGATCCGCAACGAAATCGCAAATAGTAAAATCGGTCTCGTGTCCAACAGCGGAGATCACTGGAATGTCAGACCGTTCGATGGCTCGCGCCACAACTTCCTCATTAAAACACCACAAGTCCTCAAGACTACCCCCGCCGCGTCCCACGATCATGACGTCAATGCCGCCCTGCCGGTTAAGAAGGTCGATAGCCGCCGCAATCTCCTGAGCGGCTCCGGCGCCCTGAACCCGCGCCGGGGAAATCACGACATGAAGATTCGGGAAGCGCCGCCGAAGTACATTCAGGATATCGCGAATGGCGGCGCCTGTGGGAGATGTCACCACGCCGATATGCTGAGGGAGGAGAGGGAGTTTTCTTTTTCGCTCAACGGCAAACAATCCCTCGCCGGACAATTTCTTTTTCAAAGCCTCAAAGGCGGCCTGAAGGGAGCCTTTCCCGCCTTCCTCCATCCGCTTCACGACGATCTGGTAACTTCCATCCCGTTCATAAACGGTGAGCGAGCCAAAGGCCCGAACCCGCATGCCGTCCCGGGGTACAAAAAGCAGTCCCCGCATATCGCTTCGCCAGATCACCGCACGGATCTGGGAGGACTCATCCTTGATGGTGAAATAGCAGTGCCCGGATGGAGGCTGACGCAGGTTTGAGAGTTCTCCCTCCACGCATACTCCGCCGAGGGGGCCCTCAATCAATACCCGGATCTGTCGCGTCAACTCCGTAACGGAATAAACGCGAACATCACCATTTCCTGTCTGATCCCGGCTCATTATGTCTGATCCAGAAATTCCCTGACTCGAGTGATTTTTCTGGCCTTCCCAGTGGACTCATCGACATCGATCACGACGCCTTCCAACGTCACTTGATGTTCCGCGATTTCGAATTTAGACGGCATTCCCGTTAGGAATTTCCCCATCACGGAAGCATAGTCCCGACCAATGATGGACTCTTTCGGGCCCGTCATTCCCAAATCGGTAATATAGGCCGCCTTCTTGGGAAGGATGGTTTCATCCGAGGTCTGGACATGGGTGTGCGTGCCCACTATCGCGCTAACGCGGCCATCCAAATGCCGCCCCATCGCGATTTTTTCCGAAGTCGCTTCTGCGTGCATATCCACCAAGATTACCTTCCCCATGTTGGGTTCCTTTGCCAACAACATATCCACGGTACGGAACGGACAGTCCATGGGGGGCATAAATACCCGTCCAATCAGATTGATGACGGTGACCTTACCCTTAGGAGTGTCCACCGTCACAATCCCGCGACCCGGGCATCCGGGTGCAAAGTTAGCGGGTCTGATTAACCGTTTTTCTATGTCCAGATAAGAGGCGATTTCCTTCTGATCCCAAGTATGATCCCCGAGTGTTATGACATCCGCCCCGGCGTCAAACAATTCGCCGGCGATGCCCCGGGTAATTCCCTTGCCTCCGGCGGAATTCTCAGCATTGGCGACCACCATGTCCACGGCGCCGCGCCCCTTCATCTGGCCAACTACCCGGGCAAATATCTTGCGCCCAGGCGCGCCCACCATATCTCCCACCATAAGAATGTTCATCGGGCATACTCCACGCAGCGGGTTTCACGCACCACCATCACCTTGATTTGTCCGGGGTACTGCATTTCGCTCTCAATTTTTTTACAGATGTTCCGCGCCAGGGACATGGCATCATGGTCATTCACCTTTTCCGGCTGCACGACCACCCTCATCTCGCGTCCGGCCTGAATGGCGTAACTCTTGTCCACCCCGGGGAAACTATTGGCAATGCCTTCCAGTTTTTCAAGACGCTTCACATAAATATCCGAGGTTTCGGAACGGGCACCGGGACGGGACGCCGAAATGGCGTCGCCTGCGGCTGCAAGAATAGCATAAAGGCTTTCCCCGGGAACTTCTTCATGGTGGGCCGCAACGGCATTGATGACCACACTGGCCTCCCCGAGTCGCCGCAGGAAATCACCACCGATTTGGGCATGACTTCCCTCAATGTTATGATCCAGCGCTTTGCCGATGTCGTGGAGCAGGCCGATCCGTTTCGCCAGGGTCACGTCCAGGCCTAACTCCGCGGCCATGACGCCCATAAGCTGAGCCACCTCAATGGAGTGCATCAGGACATTCTGCGAATAACTGCTCCGAAATTTCAGACGCCCTAGGGTCCGGACCAAATCCGGGTCAACATCCCTGATTCCGACCTGATAGACGGCTTCCTCGCCTGCCTGGCGGATCCGCTCATCCATCTCGTCCCGAGTCTTGCTCACCACTTCTTCAATCCGGGCCGGATGAATGCGCCCATCCTGGATGAGAAGTTCCAGGGAAATCCTGGC
The DNA here is from genome assembly GCA_037134355.1 of bacterium. GTDB lineage: Bacteria > Verrucomicrobiota > Kiritimatiellia > CAIKKV01 > CAITUY01 > JAABPW01. Next base: position 4,315 of record JBAXMJ010000124.1, read on the forward strand.
CACTTCCCTGCGGACGGGATCGAACGCGGATATCACCACTGCCTCCGGAGTGTCGTCAATCAGTAGATTCACCCCCGTAGCCGCCTCAATTGCCCGGATATTTCGACCATCCCGCCCAATGATGCGCCCCTTCATTTCGTCATTCGGAAGCGAGACGCTGCTGGTCATCAATTCAGAGGAGTGACTAGCCGCGTAGCGCTGGACGGCAAGGCTGACAATCTTACGAGCTTCCCGTTCTGCGGTCTCTTTTGCTTCTTCCTGCAGGCGGCGGATCAATCCGCCTACCTCATTGTGAACTTCAGACTCAACACGGGTCATCAAGGTGAGCCTGGCTTCGGCCTGGGTCATGCCGGCAATCCGCTGCAGCCTCATCTTTTCCTCGTCCATGAGTCGGGTCAAATCCTCCCTGACTTTTTCATTCTCTCCGGCCTGCTTTTCCACATCAGCGGACCGAAGTTCGGTGGCGCGTTCTTTTTTGTCGATGAGGGCAACCTTACGTTCGAGATTGGACTCCTTTTGGGCAATCCGGTTGTCCAGATTTGCCAATTCATCCCGCCTTGACCGCGTCGAGGCTTCAAACTCCTCGCGTGCCTTTAGCACTTCATCCTTGGCTTTCAAGGCGGCATCCTTCAAGAGGCTATCCGCCCCATTTTTCGCGTCCTTCAGAATCTGGTTTGCATCTCGTTCCATCTGACTGGAGCGAACCGCACTCATCCAGACCCGGAGCCCGTACCCCAGAGCCAATCCTGCAGCGGCGGTCAGGGCCGCCGTAATCATCATTTCAAGCATTCAGCACCTTCCTTTATGTTGTCCGATAGACAGCATTTTCAGTAATAATCACATCCATTCCAACATCATGTTCCGCAACCGGCAAGTGGGGCGCTATCTGGTTGGAAAAACACAGTCCGGTTTTGCACTCCACATGGCGTCCCAGCCTTGCCAGCATTCGGTCATAAAAGCCGCGGCCGTGTCCCAGTCTGGCTCCCGTTTCTGAAAAAGCCAGGCCGGGAACCAGAATCAGGTTGAAACAGTCAGGTTTTGCCCAGTGCGGTGTGGCCGGTTTCCGGACGGAAAATCGACCGGTAATCAGCGGTTCACCAGGTGTGTGCCACGCGGGCATATATTCACCGTCGTCCCGGGGGCACGGTACGGCAATACGTTTTCCGGCTTTCCACGCGGCCTCCATTATGGCCTCCGTTTGAACTTCTCCCGAAAACGCCAGATAGCAGAACACCACTTCGGCCCGCTTGAATTCGATCAGGGAGATCACCCGTTCTGCGATGCGGTAACTGTCGGTCAACACCCGGGCGCCATCCATCCCGGCCCGCTGTTGCTGCATGACCTTGCGCCACTCCGCTTTTGTTTTAAGGCTATTCATCCTGTTTGTTCCCCGGATCGTCATTCGGTTCCCGTGCTTTGGGTTTCGCCTTCTTGCTGTTCCACGCCGCCATTCTTTTTGTGATAATGTCCTCATACCCGGCTGTGGTTGGCTCATAATAAACAGCTGTGGTAGGCAAATAGACCTGATCGACAAAATGACCCTCGAAATCGTGTGCATACTGATAGCCGGTGTGACCCAGCTGTTCGGCACCCTTGTAACTGGCACTCCGGAGATGGTGCGGAACAGGGAGGATTCGTCCCTTCTCCACATCGGTCATTGCCTTGTCAATAGCCAGATAGGCGGCATTGCTCTTTGGCGCTGTGGCCAGATAGGTGGTTGCCTGCGCCAGCACAATACGCGCCTCAGGCATACCCACAAAGGCCACGGCATCCATGGCGGATGTGGCCATCGTCAGGCCGCGGGGATCGGCATTACCAATGTCCTCCGAGGCAAGGATAACGAGACGCCTGGCGATGAAACGGGGATCCTCCCCAGCATAGAGCATCTTGGCCAGCCAGTAGATGGCGGCATGGGGATCCGATCCGCGCACGCTTTTTATGAAAGCCGAAATGGTGTCATGGTGCCCGTCCTCATCGCGGTCATAGACCACCGCTTTCTTCTGGATTGACTCCTCCATGATGGCGCGGGTGATGTGAATGCGAACCTGGTCATTCGGGGGTGTTGACATTACAGCGATTTCCAGTGAATTCAGGGCTCGTCGCCCGTCGCCCTCGCAGACTTTCGCCAGATGCGCCAGAGCATTCTCATCCACATCGACCGGACGCCCCCCTACTCCGCGCTCGTCCATCAAAGCGCGCTTGAGAAGGATGATGATATCTGCCTCAGAGACCGGATTTAATTGAAAGACCTGTGACCGTGAGGTCAGCGGGCTGTTAATAAAGAAAAAGGGATTATGTGTGGTGGCCCCGATCAAGGTAACGGTGCCATCTTCCACATGCGGCAACAGGATATCCTGTTGCGACTTATTGAAGTGATGGATCTCGTCAATGAACAGGATCGTTTCAACCCCGTCAGTCCGTTTGCGGTGTTGTGCGGCGGCGAGAATGGCCCGGAGAACCGCCACATTGGCGAGAACCCCGCTGGTGCGCTCAAACCGGCGGCGCGTAGCAGCGGCAACCGCCTCGGCAATGGAGGTTTTCCCGCATCCGGGCGGCCCATACAAAATGATACTGCCCAACCGGTCGGCCTCAATGGCTCTTCGAAGGAGTTTGCCTTTGCCCAGGATGTGATCTTGCCCGACGATTTCATCCAGGGTGCGGGGGCGCATTCTGGCCGCAAGGGGCTGAGAACGGGTCAATAACTCGGATTGTTCTTTTTCAAAAAGATCCATGGGCCACCAATAAAAACCCCGCCTTGCCGCAGGAGCACGATCTCTTAACCTCACTGAATGAGGTGGGAACTTTATCGCGCGGGTTCCGAGTCCCGAACAAGCGGGCATGCGGGTACCGCAGTATTCAAGTTCCCTTATTCCAAACTATCGGGTAAGAGATTTCCGGCCCGTACACGAACAAGGCAGGGAAATGAATCCAAATTATTGGAAACGCCCCTGGTTTTCAAAGAACAGCTTCTGCCTGCTTGATTCACATTCACAAAGCACAGGCACCCTACCGACTCCATCCGCCATTTCAAAGATGCCACCACGCCCCACGTCAACAGGGTCAGCAACAACATCATATTCGCTATTTCTAAGATAACCATTTTCAATCACCCAGCTCATCCGGCCCCGGATTCATTATTCCTGAACTCCGTGCTTCCGTTTCACTGTTTACGCCCGCACTGCAATTACAGAGCCGCCGGAACAGTCTTTCACTAGCGTCATAATACCCTTTTCCCCTTCAGCGCGTCAAGCGATGCAAATTCGTGTTGTGCTTGACTATCCCCTTTCATCGGGGCAACGTTCCCGTCATGAAAAAAGCGAGAACCATCCTTTTTTGGACATTCTTTTCACTTCTCGGCGCAGGATCCCTTGCGATTCTTGCGTTCCATCGCGGAGAGTCCATCAGCGCACTCTGGTTTGTGACAGCCACGATCTCCTTTTTTATG
>JBAXMJ010000125.1:0-7682 GCA_037134355.1 bacterium
CGGAGAGGCCTCCCTACCCAGATCATGTAAAGACAATAGTGAGACGGTTAATATGCATATGAGTATTGAGAATTCCATTCAGGACGGGACGCTACGAAACATCGCCGGAAAAGTGTCGGACGGGGTTCCGATCAGCGGCGATGACGCGCTATATCTGCTAAAAAGCCCGAATATCATGGAGATCGGGGCCCTGGCTCATTCCGTTCGGACCCGACTGCATGGCACCCAAACCTTCTACGGCGTGAACCTGAACCTGAACTACACCAACATCTGCGAACTGCGCTGTCCTCTGTGCGCCTTCTCCCGGGATGCAGGAACCGACGGCGCCTATACGCTGTCGCCCCAGGAGGTCGAAGCCAAAGTCAGGGAGGCTGTTATCAACGGTATCGACGAGGTTCATGTGGTGGGCGGCCTGAACCCTGCTCTTGATCTGGCCTATTATGAGGAGCTGCTTCGCGCGATCCGGCGGGCGGGGCCGGATTTGTTTGTGGTCGGATTCACGGCCACGGAATACGATTATGTTGCCCGAAAACAAGGACTGAGTGTGGAAGCCGTATTGAGACGTTTTGCGGACGCCGGGGTGAATGCCCTGCCTGGCGGGGGCGCGGAGATTTTCGACCCGGCAATCCGCCAGGTGATCGCCCCGCGAAAAATGCCAGGACAGCGCTGGCTTGAGGTGATGCGGACCGCCCATCAGGTCGGACTGAAAAGCAATGCCACGTTGCTGTACGGCCATCGTGAGACCCCGGAACAGATTGTGGATCACCTGACCCGCCTGCGCGCCCTGCAGGAGGAGACCGGCGGATTCAAGGCATTTGTGCCCCTCGCCTTTCACCCCGCCAATACCGCCCTGCAGGCGAATGATCGTTTCCAGGACGGATTCAGCGACATCCGGCTCTATGCCACCGCGCGATTATTCCTTCATAACATCCAACACATCAAGGTGTTATGGATGTATCTCGGTGAGGCTATGGCCCAGATCCTGCTGGATTTCGGGGTGGACGATATCGGCTCAACCTATGACGAGGAGCGCATCGTCCACGCCGCAGGCGCCACCACGGAGCCTTCCGGATCCGAGGCCCGGCTCCAACGCCTGATCCGGACGGCCGGGAAAACACCGGTCCGGGTGGCCTCGAACTATCAACCGCGTTCAGCTCGAAAGGCGGCACCATGACCCGCAAGTCCCTGAAACAAGCCATCCTGTCCGGCCGTCGGATCACCCCCGGCGAGGCGCTTTCCCTCTTTGACTGGGACCTGCCCGCACTGGGACAGGCTGCGGATCACCGCCGCAGGCTGGTCTGGCCGGACGACACGGTCGGGTTCATCGTGGATCGAATCATCAACTATTCAAACCGGTGCGAGGCCCTGTGCCGGTTCTGCGCCTTTCATGCCCGGGGTGGCCAGATTCCCGGTTATGACATGACCCCCGGAGAGATCATCGCCAAAGTGAAAGACCTGGTCGCGGCGGGAGGAACCCAGGTTATGCTTCAGGGCGGGCTCCATCCCGACTGGCCCCTGCAAACTCATCTCGAGCTCGCACGGGAAGTGAAGCGCCATTTCCCGGACATCACGCTTCACTCGTTTTCGCCCGCTGAAATTATTCATCTGGCAAAGCGCGAGTCCTGCAGCACGGACGCGATCGTCTCACAACTCAAGGCGGCGGGGGTCGACTCCGTTCCAGGTGCATCGGATCTTCTCGTGGACAGAATCCGGAGTGAGGTGAGCCCGAAGAAATGCACCACATCGGAATGGGTCGCCGTCATTGAATCCTTGCACAAACACGGCATGAAATCCTCCGCCACTATGACGTACGGGCTCGGGGAAACCCTGGCCGAACGAATTGAACATCTGCGGGTGGTTCGGGAGGTGCAGGATCGAACTGGAATCCTGCGCGCCTTTATTCCCTGGTCCTTTTCGCCCGCACACACCGAATTGGCCGCGCTCCCCAAGGCCACCGGAATGGACTACCTCAAGATTGTGGCCATCGGCCGGATCTTTCTCGACAATGTGATCCACATCCAGGCGGGCTGGCTGACCGAAGGCGCCAAACTGGCTCAACTCGCCCTCGCCATGGGTGCCAATGATATGGGAGGCGTGCTCACCGAGGAACGCGTCGTCAAGGCAACCGGGGTAGAGACCCGGATGACCCGAGATACCATGATACCCCTCATCCGGGGCGCTGGCAGGATTCCTGTGCAGCGGAATTCCAACTACGAGGAAATCCGGAGGTTCGCATGACCACGCTGAGCCTCGGGATGTCGCCCTGCCCCAATGACACCTTCATGCTTCATGCCCTTCTGCATGGCCTGATTGACTCAGGAGAGCTGAGCTTCACGCCGGCGATTCATGATATTGACACGCTGAATCACATGGCGTTTGCCTCGGAATTGGCGGTCACCAAGCTTTCCTTTTCCGCATATCTTCAGGTGCGCGACCGGTATGAACTTCTGGATTCCGGCGCCGCGCTAGGATACGGGTGCGGCCCCCTGCTGGTGGCGCGAGAGCCTTGGCCCGACCTGAGCCGGGCTCGTATTGCCGTGCCCGGCCTGCAAACGACCGCGCTCATGCTGATGCGCCTCTGGAATCCGACCCTCACCAACATCACACCCGTGCGGTTCGACCGGATTCTCCCGGCGGTTCGCGACGGCGAGTTCGACGCCGGCCTGATCATCCACGAATCGCGATTTGTCTTTCAACAGTACGAATGCCAGTCCCTTGTGGATCTCGGGGAATGGTGGGAATCGCAAACCGGCCTCCCGATTCCGCTCGGGTGCATTGCCATTCGCCGCGATGCCGATACGATCCGGCACAAGGCCATAGTTGAGGCTCTGATCCGTCAGTCAGTGGAGTTCGCCTTCAAGAACCCCGCAGCCTCGCGGCCGTATGTCAAAAGCCTGGCGCGTGAAACTGATGACACCGTGATCGACCGGCACATCGCCCTGTATGTCAATGACTTCAGCCGGTCGCTTGGCGATACCGGCTGGAAGGCCGTCCGGAAGCTGGAGTTCTTGACAAGCAATTCTCATTATGGCCGCGGGCGATGTCAAAGACCGGCTAAAGCCGGTACACCAACGCCCGAATGCGATGTTATTCAGCCCGTTGGTGTACCGCCTTCAGGCGGTCTTCGACCATAATGAGAATTGCTGAGTTCTTGACGCCGACACGTGGTTTCAGTCATGCTGAACACCAATGATGACTAAAACCATTTCCATCATATTTGGAACCCGCCCCGAGGCCATCAAGCTGGCGCCCGTCATCCTGGCACTGAAAAAGACCCGGGGTATCCGGTGTCGGGTCTGTGTCACCGCCCAGCACCGGCACATGCTGGACCAGGTGCTGGATATTTTTGGAATTGTCCCGGATGTGGATCTGAATCTGATGAAGAAGAACCAGACCCTTGCCGGGTTCACCGCTCGCGCTATCACGGCGGTGGATGGGTACCTAGCCGATGAAAAGCCGGATCTCGTCATGGTTCAGGGTGACACCACAACAGTCTTCGCTGCCTCCCTCGCCGCCTTCTATCATCATATCCCCGTCGCCCATGTCGAGGCGGGCTTGCGCACCGGAAATCTACAATCCCCCTGGCCCGAGGAATTGAACCGGGTTCTGACCACCCGAATGGCCGCCCTCCATTTCGCCCCTACAGCCAGCAATCGCAAAAATCTCATCAAGGAAGATATCCCGTCAAAAAACATCGTGGTGACCGGCAATACCGTCATCGACGCCCTGTTCCTGGCACTGGCCAAAGTTAAGAAGAATCCGCCCCGCATCCCCGGTCTTCCCCGAGCGCTTCAGCCCGAATCAAAAATCTGCAATCTACAATCGAATGGCTCTTACTTAAGGCCCGCGTTCGAGGTTCCTGCTGCTGGTGTACCGGCTTCAGCCGGTCTTCCTGAGCCGCCTGAAGGCGGTACACCAACCGTCGCCCATCCCAAACAGTCCTTAAGTAAGCACCATTCCAATCTACAATCTGAAATTCCCCTCGTTCTCATCACCGGCCATCGCCGCGAGAATTTTGGCGGGGGATTCGAAAATATCTGCCAGGCCATTGCACACCTTGCCGGGCAATTTCCGGAAACCCATTTTGTTTATCCGGTTCATCTGAATCCCCGCGTCCGCGAACCCGTCATGCGGATTCTCTCCCCCGGCACCCCGGGCGCCCTGCTTCCCAATGTCCACCTGATTGAGCCGCTGGACTATCTTTCCTTTGTGGCGTTGATGAACCGAGCCACGCTGATCCTGACGGATTCCGGCGGAGTCCAGGAGGAGGCACCCAGCCTGGGCAAACCGGTCATTGTCATGCGCGACACCACGGAGCGCCCGGAGGCCGTCAAGGCGGGAACCGTGAAGGTGGTCGGAGCCGACACGCAGAACATCGTCAAAGCCGTCGCCGCGCTCCTGACCCGTCCCGCCCTCTACAAAAAAATGTCGACGGCGTATAATCCCTACGGGGATGGCCACGCCACGGAACGAATCGTATCGGCCTGCCGGGCGTTTCTGACTCCATTATGATCTGGCGTTGTTGTGACAGTTTACTGGTTTTGGCGGCCTTTGCCGCCGTGTACATCATTCCGCCACTTCTGGTCGTAGGCCGTCTTCGTCTTTTTACGGATCGAACCACCCTTTTCGTCGTTTCAGCCGGACTGGGACTCACTTCCCAAGCCTTGCTCGGATTTATCTGGAACCACTTCATGGAACGTTCCCCCGCTCTGGAAGGAATCCTCTATTTCCTCTTCTGGCTTACCACCAGCCTGATTCTTCTCGTCTGGCGCAAAAACACGTCCCCCGAAATCAACAATCAACAATCAACAATCAACAACCTTCTCCCCCTCATTCTTCTGGCCGCCGTGATCCTGCGAAGTATCGATGCCCTGACCCACGCCTCGCTGGGTCAATCCGATGCCTACACCCATCTTCAATTTCTTCGTGACGCCGTCCAGAACGGGACTATACGCAACTTTGTCTACCCACCGGGATACTCCTGGGTATTGGCCCTGCCGGTAATGACCTTCCACCTCGATGCCTATCTGGTGGCCCGGTATGTGGGACCCTTCTTCGGGGTGCTGATGGTGGCCACACTCTATCTGCTAGGACGCCGTCACAGCCACCCCGCAGGGCTTCTTGCCGCTTTTTTCGCGGCCGTCTGCCCCTTTCTGTATCCCTTGATTAAAACCGGCATGGGGGCCTTTGCTAACCAACTGGGATTATACCTGCTCCCCCTCGCCCTGCTCCTTTACCTGATTAAAGCCCGCTTTCTTTTCACCGTCATTCTCGCGGGTCTTGCCGTCACCGTTCCCCTCTTTGTGTTTACCCTATTACTGCTCATTCTCATGCACCGGATCGTGAGTTGGCGGGAGGACGCCGTTTCAAGAGGCTGGTGGCGGGAGACGATGCTGACCTTGCTCCCGTTCATCCTGGCATTCGCGCTGGCCGGCTACCATTTTCTCACCTACGGAGAACACCACATCAACACAACCGCATCCATGGTCACGGGAATCCAAACCCCGACTGCATCGCCGCCGACGGCCACCCATGAATCTCCTGATTTTCTCACCACTCTCAAAAGGCATCCGGCCGGAAAACTAGTCGTGGACCTCTTGACATTCAAGCGCCCGGGCCTCGGTAGTTGGATGCCGAACCTTGCCGCTTTGACGCTGGGCGCAGCCTTCATCGGACTCATCGTCTTCGGTTTCCGAACATCCTCCAAGGTGGACCGCGACCTTCCCGCCACGGCGGGATCAGACGCCGCCCGGAGGTCGGCGTCCACCATTGGATGCCTGGTTGGCGGCTGGGGATTCCTCACTTTATTTCAAGTATTCACAGGGTTCCTTGAATTCAGCCTCTACCAACGGAGCGGGTGGATTCTGCTGCAGGCCATCGCCCTTGCGGGCGGGCTTATTGTTGCTGAAATCCTGAAAGTCGAAAAAACGCAAAAGCTGATCCGCCCTGTGCTCGGAATGGGCCTGCTGATCTGTCTCATTTTTGCATTTGGGTTTCCACCCCGGCACCGGTGCATCACCAGCGGCGCGGAACACGAACTCGCCACCGTGCTACGGGAACTTTCCAGCGCCCGAATCCAGGCGCTACACTCAAGCGCTCCCCGATCCTTTGAGAAACTGCATCCCAGCCCGCTGATACTCCACGCAGCAGCCACTCCCGGGCTGGCCGTCATCACTCGGCGATATTCCCTGTTTAACGGGGATCAAGGGAACCTCTCGGATGCCCTGCCCGACCCGGCCGCCCGCATCCGGCAGATCCCGGTTGAAACCGACACCCGTCTCACACCCCCATCAGACCACTTCCTTTGCCTGATTGATCGATTTTCAGGCCTACCCGACATGGGTCTTCTCGACAGCATCAGTCCCGAACTCACTCACGCGCTAGCCGGCTACCAGCCCCTGCTCTACAAGCCTAACGAGGTCATTCTAGCCTTTCTGGCCACACTACCGGCTACGACCTGGCAAATCACCCGGGAGGATCGAGGCCAGAACCTGACGGTCTATTTTGTTGAGCGACTCCATCCGAAAGTCGAGAGAAAGACTTCACCACTAATCTGCACTGATTCGCACTAATGGGGGAGGGAACAAGAGAATGTTTCATGATTTTTGCAGCATCCCGCCGGGAGCGGGATCCAGCAAAAATCATGAAACGCCCTTCCGGGAAGAAATAGGTTTTTGAGGCGCTTCGCACTGATGGAGTTGTCTTATTTCTCCCGATTCCGGCGAAGAACCGTTGCGGAATTTTTGGCTCGGGTACTCCCGAACGAAAATACCGCAACATTCTCTTTCCTTTGCGAGCTTCGCGTGCTTCTGTTTAAAGCATTTTCTGCATTAGTGCGAATCAGTGCAGATTAGTGGTGAAGTCCCTCTTTCTGACTTGACCCTTGACGCCTTCGTGAGTTTCTTGTATTTTGTGCGTTAATAATTTTGTAAACGCTTATCGACTTATGAGTGACCCTATTGAACAGGTACGGAAACGGTTGACCGAAGTGGGCGGACGCACCGCCCAGGATCTCGGGCTGGGTCGGATTGTTGGCCAGATTCTGGTTCACCTGTACCTCACCCCTTCCGAAGCCTCCCTGGAGGACATTGCCAAAGATCTGGGCCTCAGCAAGGCAGCCGTCAGCATTGCCGCGCGGCAGCTGGAAAGTCTGGGCCTCCTGCGCCGCTCGTGGAAATCCGGCGACCGAAAAACCTATTACCGGACCGCCGATGATATCGCCTCGGCCCTTCATCAGGGCTTACTGATGCTGGTTCGCAACAAAATGGGCATGCTGGCGACCGAACTTCAACAGGCTGAAGCGGAACTCTCGCCTAAGGACGCCGGAGCGGATGCGGCGTTCATGCTGAGCCGGGTCAAACGGGCCCGGAAATTGCGTGACACCGCCATGTCGGTTTTGGAGAATCCCGTGGTCAAGTTGTTGACCCGGGTAAAGTGATAAAGTGGAGGCAGAAGTCAGAATACAGAATTCAGAAGAATGCGGCGTCGCTTCCCCGTTCTGACTCCTGACTTCTGACTTCTTGAAGAGATCCGCATAATTTACGGGGACGAAGTCTACCTTGATGCCGGTTCAAGGCTTGCCACAGAATTATAGAATATTGTATATTTACCGCCGCATTATTGTCTATACATGATCTGGGTAGGGAGGCCTCTCCGAGGCCTCCGCGGACGGCTCGGAGAGC
>JBAXMJ010000126.1:0-7336 GCA_037134355.1 bacterium
GAGATGGGCCCCGCCCACCAGTTTGGGCATCCCGATGACCTGGACTTCCCTGAGTCCCCAGACCGGCTCCGGATTCCCCTCGCCAAAAGGAGCCATTCGGGTGACCCCCTCCATGAATGACGGCTCCAGAAGTTCCGGCAGGCTCACCCACCCGTCGATCACCAGCGTCTTTCGCAAATCCCGCCCCTTTAACAAATTGGCACAGGCCTCACGAAACGCCTTCTGGAAGGACTCAAAACGGTGCCGCTGCACTTCCAGTCCGGCCGCCATTTCATGTCCGCCATAGCGTGCCAGATACTCTGAACAGGACTTCAATCCGGAAAGCAGGTCGAACCCCTCGATGCTCCGGCAGGAGCCCCGTCCTACTCCCATCTCATCAAATCCCACCACGATGGCTGGACGGCCGTACCGGTTCGCCAGGCGGGAGGCCACAATCCCGACCACTCCCACGTGCCAGCCCGCATCCCCGACGACGATTCCAAAATGGGATCCGGGATCAAAGTCGGCATCAATCCGACGGATCGCCTCGTCCATGATCTCTTTCTCGATCTGTTTCCGGTCCTGGTTGGCACCGTCGAGTTTCCGGGCCAGGCTCTCCGCACGCTCCACATCATCCGTCAACAGCAGTTCAAGCGCATCCCCGGCATTTCCCAGACGCCCAGCCGCATTCATACGGGGCCCCAGAACAAAGCCCACGTGATACGCCCCCAACTCGCCCTTGGCGCCCGCCACCTCGACCAGGGCTTGCAGTCCTTTCCGCTCACGCCGGTTCAACTGCGCCAGGCCATGCCTGACCAGAATCCGGTTTTCATGAAGCATGGGAACCATATCGGCGATCGTTCCCAACGCGACCAGGTCAAGATGACTTCGCAGATCCAGATCCGCCGCCGCCTTCCATCGCCGTTCCCGCCCCCTCTTCAAGACGGCATAACACACCTGAAAGGCCACCCCGACACCGGCCAATATCCGGGAAGACGGGTCGGAGCCGAGCTTGGGATTCACCACCGCCACGGCCGACGCTGGTGAATCGGAAATCTCGTGATGATCGGTAACCACGACATCGACGCCAAGGGCGCGCGCTGCCGCCACGGCCGCATGGGAACCGGTGCCGCAATCCGTCGTGATGATCAAGCCGGGTTTATCAGTCAGGACAAACCGGCCCACCGCCTCAGCGCCCAAGCCATAGCCTTCCTCCATCCGGTTCGGAAGATGCCGGGTAACCTTGGCACCCAGATGCGTGAGGACAAGACTCATCAGGGTAGCACTCGTTACGCCATCCACATCGTAATCGCCGTAAACGACAATCGGAGTCTCGTCCTGGATCGCCTTCCAGATCCGCTCGACCGCCTTGTCCATGCCAGGCAACCGGAAGGGATCCCCCATGTCGCTGAGTCGGGGATTCAGAAACCGGTCGACCTCCTCGGGCGTCTTCACTCCCCGGGAATACAACAGGCGGGCCAGAGGGAGGGGCAAAAAAGAATGACGAGCCAGCGCTTCAGCCGGCCCGTCATCAGGGGTCAAAACCTTCCAGTGCTTCACAGATCCTATTTGCCGGTCCCGAGATCGGGAGATTTCCAGCGGTACCAGGCCAGCGTTACCGGCGTGGCGATATAGATGCTCGAATAGGTGCCGGTGATCATCCCCACCAGCATCGCCACTGAAAAGTCACGCAGGGCATTTCCGCCCATCAGGAACAGGAAGAACACCGAGATCAACGTAAAGAAGTTGGTCAGCAGCGTGCGGGCCAGCGTCTGGTTGATACTCAGGTTGCAGAGATCCTTGAAGGTCTGGCGGCCCTGATACAGGCGCAGATTTTCACGAATCCGGTCAAAGATCACAATGGTGTCATTGATCGAGTAACCAATGATCGTCAATACGGCGGCAATCATGGTCATCGTGATCGGGAAGCCAAGCAGATGGCAAACCCCCAGAGTGATCGCGGCATCATGGAATGTCGCCACCACGGCGCCCAACCCGAAGCCGAACTCAAACCGGATGGCGATGTAGATCACCATGGCCACCATACCCAGAATCATCGCCCACATGGCCCGGCTCATCAGTTCCTTGCCAATCTGGGGACCGACATCATCCTGCTGCATCAACTTGAAACTCGCCTTGGCGAGCTGGTTCGTCAGAAGGCTTTCCACCGTCCGCCCTTCCTCCAATGTCGCCACCTTGACCAGCAGAATTTCGCCGGTACCCGACTCCATTCCCTTCTGGAACTGGATCATGGGATCCTTGACGCCGCCCTGGGTCAAAACGCCGCGCACTTCATCAATGCCGGGCTTGACCTGGAAACTCAGGGTCATCTGCGTGCCCCCCGTAAAGTCCACGCCGAACACACTCGATTTGTCCTTCATGCCGTTGGACACCATGAGGCCCCAGGACGCGACCACCACCAGGAAGGTACCGGTCAACCACCACTTCCACTTGCCAATAAAGTCAATCTTGGTCTGGGGAATGAAATTCATCATCTTGAGAACTGACACCTTGTTCGTGTAGTTGGCGATAACTGAATGACACATGTGGGTGACGGTAACAGCCGTATAGAGATTGACCAGCAAGCCGGCGATCAAGGTGACGGCATACCCGCGGACCGGGCCGGATCCGAAGATGAACATGATCACCCCGGTCAGAATCGTAGCCACATGCGAATCAAACACCGCCGCAAACGCACGGTTGAACCCGGCATCAATGGAGGCTCTCAGACTCTTTCCCGCCTTCAATTCCTCACGAATCCGCTCAAAAATAAGGATGTTGGTATCCACCGCCATACCGATACTTAACGCAATACCGGCAATACCCGGCAGCGTCATCACCGGCAAAGCGATCGCTCCACCCGCCCGTGCATCACTGGCAAACATTCCGAGAATGGCCGCCACAAAAATCATGCCCAGAGGCAGCAACACAATGTTCAGAATCAATGCCGCATCCGCCAGCAACCCGTTCACCAGGTAATAGGCCAGCATCAGAAAGATAATGACCACACAGCCATACAGGGCGGCATTCTTACCGCTCTTGACCGAATCGGCGCCCAGCGTGGGATCCACCACACGGCGCTCCACAATATCCACCGGCGCCGGCAACGAACCGGCCTTCAAAATGTTGGACAGGAACATCGCTTCGCTCGGCGTGAAGTTTCCACTGATCTCGGCGCGTCCGCCCTGAATGGCCTCGCGGATAACCGGGGCCGAATAAAGGGTTCCATCCAATACGATCGCCATCTGACGCCCAACCGGCCCGGAATTCTTGGCGCCGCCCGGGGCATAATCCCCCGTAACGCGGGCAAACCGACGTGAGCCATTGGAATCAAATTCCAGGTTCACCACAGCCTGACCCAACGTCCGGTAATCCACAGAGGCCCGCTTGAGGGTATCGCCCGTCAACTGGGCGCGACGTTCGACATAGTACGGGGAAAAAACTTCACGCCCCCCCACCTTCTCGCGCTCAAGAAGCAATTCACAACCACGGGGTGCATCAAACAGGGCGACTCGCCGGCGAAAATCAGAATCCGCCTTATCTTCAGGAACCGCAGTCTTGTCGCGGACAAGATAATCACGCGGGGATCCCCCCTCACTCAGGGAAATAATCTTGTATCCCTCGGGCGCCTTACCTTTGTCAAACAAACGGCGGATCAAGTCGCTGTTCTTCTCATGAACCATCCGGAATTCCAGGAATGCGGCGCTCTTGATGGATCGTGCCGCCTCATCGCGCTTCTTCTCATCCACGCCGGGCAGCTGGACGACAATCCGGTTGTTCTTCTCCGGGAAAATGATCGGCTCGGCAATTCCCAGTCCATCCACCCGGTTACGGATGACTTCAAGGGCGCGCAACTGGGCTTCCCGAATGGACGACGCCATCTTCTCCTTGACGCGGGTCTCGACCTCGACGTCGGTGAGTTTCTGGAAATCCTCATCGCCCAGCTTGGTCTTGAGTTCCTCGCGGATCTGGTTCGCCATCCCGACTTCGTCGATCTGGACTGTGAAGCTGGTTCCGCCCTTGATATCCAGGCCGAACCGAACCTTCTCGCTCACGGGAAAGACGGTCGCGACCGACAACCCGACCAGAATCACCAACAACATCCATTTAAATATCGTCTTCTTGTCCATAACCATCCCTCTCTTCGCTACCCTCACTCAATTCCTCACGAAGCGACTATCCCGCGCCCGTTACTTGTTGTCCACTTCCCCGGGCGCCTCATCCTTGTCCAAGACCTTAACCACCGCGCCGCAGGCAACCTCAAGCTTTACATTTTCGGCCACCTTCACGACGAAGGTCTGCTCCTTGACGCTGGCCACAACGCCCAGCATGCCGCCGCAGAACATGACCCGGTCGCCGCTCTTGATCGCCTCGATGAGTTTTTTGCGTTCCTTTTCCCGCTTCATCTGGGGCCGGATCATCATGAAATAAAACAGCGCGAAAATGATGACCATGTACCCCATCATCAACATCCCGCTACCCTGCGCCTGCTGCCCCTGGCCTGCCGGCGGAGCACCCATTCCCAAAATCATCATCGTATTAAATATGCTCATCGATCCTCCTTGTTTTTTTCTAAAAATTCTTTCTTAAAATCCGCAAACACACCCTGATCCAGCGCGGCTCTGATCTCATTCATCAGCCCCAGAGTCCGGTGCAGATTATGAATCGTCAGCAACCGGATTCCTAAAACTTCATGTACATTCAAGAGATGCCGGATGTAAGCCCGCGTGAAGTTCCGGCAACAATAACACTCGCACCCCTCCTCCACGGGACGGGTGTCTTCCTTGTATTCCCCGTTCTTGACGCAGTAACGCTTCTGGTTCGTAATCGCCGTGCCGTGCCGGGCATAACGGGTCGGCATGACACAGTCAAACATGTCCACGCCCAGCGCCACAGCCTCGATCATCTGCCGCATCACCCCCACACCCATCAGGTATCGGGGCTTTTCCACCGGCAATTCCAACACTCCGTTGCGAACGGCGTCGAGCATCACGGATTCGGGCTCACCCACACTCACGCCCCCGACCGCATAGCCATCAAAGCCCATCGCCGTGAGTTCACGGGCGCATTGAGCCCGCAGGTCGGCAAATTCGCCCCCCTGCACAATGCCAAAGACCAATTGGCCGTTCCGCGGATGCAGTTCGGCACACAAAGCCGCCCAAGATAGCGTCCGGGCCACGGCCTGACAAGCGTATTCGCGGGTACAGGGATAGGGTGTGCACTCATCAAAAGCCATCATGATATCCGAACCCAGACGGCGCTGAATGTCCATCGCCTCACGGGGGCCGAGGAACAACTTGGCTCCGTCCACATGGGAGGAAAATTCGACCCCATCCGGCTTGATTTTCCGGAGCCCGGACAGGCTGAAGACCTGAAATCCGCCACTATCGGTCAAAATGGGTCGGTTCCACCCCATAAAACGGTGTAATCCGCCACACTTTTCAATGACCTCCACACCCGGCCGGATATTGAGGTGGTAGGTGTTGCCCAAAATGATCTCAGCCCCCACCGACTCCAACTCTGCAGGCATCATCGTCTTGACCGTCGCCTGAGTTCCCACGGGCATAAACACCGGGGTTTGAATGGCACCATGGAGGGTCCACAACCGCCCGCGCCGGGCCTGGGTCTTCGAATCCACCCCTAGAACTTCAAATGTGCCCGGGGCCCTCATTGCTGGGAAGCCGCCCGCATCGCGGCATCAGCCAGCACCAATGCTGCCATCGCCTCAACCACTGGCACCGCACGGGGTACCACGCAGGGATCATGTCGACCGCGTGCCTTTAACTGACACGCCGAACCATCCCAATCCGCCGTGGACTGCGCCTGCCCGATCGTTGCCGGCGGCTTGAAAGCCACCCGGAAAAGAATCGGCTCGCCGTTCGAAATCCCGCCCTGAAGCCCGCCACTGTTGTTGGTCCGGGTTCCCAGTGTTTTCCCGCGCTTCACAAAGGCATCATTGTGCGTCGAACCCCGAAGTCGCGTTGAGCCGAAGCCAAGACCGAACTCAAACCCGCGTGTAGCGGGAATAGACATCATCGCGCCCGCCAGGGAACCTGACAGCTTGTCAAAAATCGGATCGCCCCACCCCGCCGGGACATTCCGGCACACGCACATGACCACACCGCCCACCGAATCACCGTCATCCCGCACCGCGCGAATCAACGTTGCCATACGTTCCGCCGTCGCCTTGTCGGGACATCGCACCAGCGTCTTATCCACCTTCTGGCGGGTCAACTTCAGAGCATCAGGGTCGGACGCGACAATGTCGCCGACCGACTGAACCCAGGCCACAATTTCGATCCCGAACCGTTCGAGCAGGAATTTCTCCGCCACGGCACCGGCCGCAACCCGTGCGGCCGTCTCGCGGGCGCTGGCGCGGCCCCCACCACTGGAAGCCAGCACTCCGTACTTGGCCATGTAGGTAAAGTCCGCATGCGAGGGCCGGGGCGCCGAGCGCATTTCCCCGTAATCTTCCGGACGTGTGTCGCGGTTGCGAATCACCAGGGTCACCGGGGAGCCCAGGGTCATTCCCTTTTCGACGCCTGAAATAATTTGAACCGTGTCAGTTTCCTGGCGCGGGGTAGTCAGGTCACTCTGCCCGGGACGCCGGCGGTCAAGCTGGGGTTGAAGGTCGGATTCCTTCAGGCCAAACCGTGCCGGAAGTCCGTCAATGACGGCTCCCACCATCGGTCCATGCGACTCCCCAAAGGTTGTCACTCGAAAAACGGATCCAAATGTATTGCCCATAATTTCTTCTCCAGTCCACTAACCTTACAAATCCGTCTTGCCGTATGCAATGGTTTCTTGGATAATGTTCTGGTGGGTTAGGGAAGACGTCGCCGGACCGGGGGGATATCGTGAAATCGAGCAGTCAGAAATTTACCATCGCCGGGATCATCATCGGGATAATGGCCTGCGCTTCGATCATGGCCTACTTCTCCCTCTTCACGCCCAAGGTCGAAATGCCCGATCTGAGCCAGTTTCAAAAGACTTCGGAGCAACCCGAGGACAAACCACCCGCCCCGCAACCGGCTCCCCAAGGACAACCCCCTGAACAGAGCGGGCCGAAAACACCCCCGGAAACTCCTTCCGCAACCCCTCTTCCAGTTCAATTCACCTCCGAAAAAGCTGACCTGCCACCGCCGGAAAACCCGGAAAGAATCGACCTGCCGCCATCTACGCGATTGGCTCCCGATATGTTCGTTTATAGCACACTCCCCTTTGATGCCCCCATGGCCGAATTCCCTCTGGTACTGGTCGGCCAGAAATCCCTCGAATGGTACAAAGCCACAGTGGTTTCAAGAGGCGGCATATCCTCTGGCGGAAGCGGAGACGGCCCCCCTCCCATCTACAGGCC
>JBAXMJ010000127.1:0-7167 GCA_037134355.1 bacterium
AACGCGGAAGGAAAGATCGCTCAACGCCGTCACACGGCCAAACTGCTGCTTCAAATGGCTTACTTCAATCATGGCTGATAATTTTACCGGAAAATGTGCAAAAAGGCATCATTATGACGCTCTGAAAGCTCCCGTCAAGTCACGCTTGCCCGCCTTCCGAAGTTTTTTCAGAACTAGCTTTATTTTGACTCCAGTCCGCTCTATTGTTGCCACATGGAACTTCGCATCATGTTGGCGGACGATCATAAAATTGTCCGCGAAAGCTTTCGCGCCTTGCTGGAAGCCGAGACCCAATTTGAGGTCGTTGCCGATGTCGGGGATGGCGAAGAGGCTGTCGCGATGGCCTTGAAGCTAAAGCCCGACATCATCGTCATGGACATGACCATGCCTAATCTGGACGGGACAGGGGCCACGCAGCGTATTCTGGCCCAACTTCCAAAAACCCGGATCATCGCACTGTCCATGCATTCCCATCACCAATTCGTCACCGGTATGCTCAATGCAGGTGCCGCCGGCTATATCCTGAAGACCTGCAAAGCCCGCGAACTGATCGCGGCCATCCGGATGGTTGCCTCCGGGAAAACCTACATAAGCTCGGAAATCAAACTCTCCGCCCCTCGCCAACCCGTTAACCAAGGACCACAAAGTCCGCTCGCCTCGCTTTCTGACCGTGAACGGGAAGTGCTTAAAATGATCGCTGACGGTCACGAAACCAACGAAATCGCCATACGCCTCCAAATGGCTGAAAAAACCGTGGCCTCACATCGCGAGCACATCATGAAAAAAATGGGAGTCTCGAACATTGCCGGGCTGACGAAAATCGCCATCAAAGAAGGCCTCTCAGTTCTCTGAGCAGGGATTATGAAGACACTGACATCCAAACGCATCCTGATCACCGGCGGCGCCGGCTTCCTCGGCTCACACCTCTGTGAACGGCTACTGGCACAGGGCCACGAGGTGATTTGCGCAGATAATTATTTTACAGGCTCCAAGGCCAACATCGCGCATCTCATGAATCATCCCTACTTTGAATTGATGCGCCATGATGTCACCTTCCCGCTTTATGTTGAGGTGGACGAAATCTACAACATGGCCTGTCCCGCCTCACCCGTCCACTACCAGTATGACCCTGTGCAGACCACCAAGACCAGCGTCCATGGCGCCATCAACATGCTCGGCCTCGCCAAACGGGTGCGAGCCAAGATTCTCCAAGCCTCCACCAGCGAAGTCTATGGTGATCCCAAAATCCATCCACAGCGGGAAGATTACTGGGGCCATGTCAATCCCATCGGCATCCGCTCCTGTTATGATGAAGGCAAGCGTTGCGCTGAAACCCTGTTCTTCGATTACCATCGCCAGAACCAGGTGCGCATCAAGGTCGCCCGCATCTTCAACACCTACGGTCCGAGGATGCACCCGAATGACGGGCGCGTGGTCTCCAATTTTATCGTCCAGGCACTGAAGAATGAATCGATCACCATCTATGGCGATGGGAAGCAAACCCGTTCCTTCTGCTATGTGGACGACCTGGTCGGAGGCCTGATCAGCCTGATGAACAGCCCTGATGAGGTCACGGGCCCGATCAACATCGGGAATCCCGGCGAATTCACCATGCTGGAGCTGGCCGAAAAAGTCATCGCCCTGTCGGGTTCAAAATCCAAATTGGAGTTCAAGCCCCTTCCTGCCGATGACCCCAAGCAACGCCAACCGGATATCACCCTGGCCAAGAAAGTCCTGAACTGGCAACCCGCCATCAGTCTGGACGAAGGCTTGACCAAAACCATCGCCTACTTCAAGGCCTTGCTTCAGAACCGCTAACGTGAAAAGCGGCCTTAAAAGCGGAATCGTTAAACTCAGCCCTGATCGAGGCGATTGGCCGAAACGCTATCGCCACGAAGCAATGCGTCTGCGAAAACTGACAGGGAACGCCCGCTATGCCCTTGAGCATATCGGCAGTACAGCCATACCGGGATTGGACGCCAAGCCCATTATTGACATGGCCATGTTAATCCCTTCCTTCACGAGGCTCCCGCTTTGGGTCGCGCGTCTGGAGAAGGCAGGCTACTTCTATAAGGGCGAATACGGGCTTCCCGGGCGGCATTTTTTCGTGAAGGGCAATCCTGTGACCCATCACCTTCATCTGGTCATACCGGGTAGCGAGCATTGGGCGCGCTGGTTGCTGTTCCGGGATTATCTGAGAGCGAACCCCATCGAGGCCAAACGTTACGATGAAGCCAAACTGAAACTGGCGCGGAAATACCCCACCAACCGCGAGGCCTACACCCGGGCCAAAACCCCGGTGATCAACCGCCTGTTAAACCGCGCCGGGATCTGGCTTAAAACGGCAGACCGCCGCCCTTCCCCTCGCTGAAGTCTTCCGAGTCCACATCCGGCGGGGCTCCCTCATTGGCCGACTCGCCACCACTGGCCCCGTTGGCCTCACCCAAACGCCACGCTTGAAGCGTGTTGAAATACTTGACCGCGCCCTTCTGGTCAGTCCACTTGCGTCCACGCAGGTCGAACTCGACAGATACTTCCTGCCCCACGCTGAACTTGTCCAGCAGGCCGCACTTATCCTGCACCAGCTCAAACTTCACCAGTTCCGGATATTTCGGATTTGTCGCGAACTCGAGAACGAACTCACGCTTCTGAAAGGATTCCTTGATCTTCACCGTTTCAAAAATCTCAACCAACTTGCCTGATACCTTCATGATGCTCCCTTAAGCGTTGATGGGTTGTATAACTTGTCTAAATCTAAACCAAGCGGCCGCAGAACAAAAGAAAATTCCCGAAATGGGATCCTATGGGTCATCTTCTCCACAAGATGCACTTCTAGCCCGTCCCTGAAATTCAGGGCAAGCTTGATCATAGGCACGGCTGTTGATAGAGTTTCGCGCATGAGGTCCCAGGCATTATTATGGGTTGCTGGGATGGAACCGATGGCGCTGAGGAATCGGCGTCCTCATCAGGTTGCTTTTGCTTGGGGTGCCATGACTTTTCGGCCATTGAGGCGGCGATGGAGTCACCAACACACCCTCAACCTCAAGCCCTCTGCTCACTGCCAACTGCTCACCGCCAACTGTCTATACGCCTTCGAAGGCGACCATCTGGTGCGCCTTGACTTCCGGCACCACCACCTGGCAATACTCACCATTCATCGTGAAGATCAATGCCTCGCCAGAGGGAGCCAGCGTGACATTCGTCGGCTTTTTGCCCGTCCGCACGGCCAGGGGAATGTCGCGCACCGGATAGAGCTCTTCAATCCACTCCACATGGATGTGGCGCCGTTGCGGCTGAAAATTCACCAGATGCGCAACCAGCCGCTTCGGCTTTGCCTGCCGGTTAACTGAAATTTCCATCGCCGAGGGGGCATGCGTCTTTACCATGGGTTGCGGGAGCAACTGCTCCAACACACGGGCCACAATGCTCTTGTACAGCGAATAGGCATGATCCCGATAGGCCTTGAATACTTCCCCCGAAATATAGGCCGCGCGTCCCTTCACCACGACCACCGGATACCCCGTCGACTTATCATCCGGAGTCTGGTTATGTGAAGAGAAATGATCATACGTCCGATTAAAGTAAGAACTGACCAAATGGCCCTGCGCCTTCGCCCCGGCCACCGGCTTCACAAATGAGCTGGATTCATAAAACACAAACTTACTCTCCGGCCAGCCCTGCCCGAGTTCCTTGCCCAAGTCCAGATAACAGGGCGTGCTCGGATTTTCACCCACATACTTTACCGGCAGACCCGGACACTCGAATTTGCCATCCCGCAGCGAGGCCTTGTGCGAGGCAATCACCGCGCCCCCCTTGGCCATAAACGCCTTCAGGGCCTTTTGCAGCGGGGCTTCCACCACACCGTAATCCGGAAGGATCACCACCTTGTAATCTTTCAAATCCGTGGACGGATAGATCAAGTTGAACTGCTGCTTCATTTCCAGCAGCATCCGTCCGGCGCCATCCACCGCCGTCTGGATGCCAGCCATATGCCCGGCCCCGATCGCTTTCCCGTCCGCCTCCAACCCGGGCAGCATCATCACGCCGATCTCCGCCGCCGCCTTGGCCTCCACGCACCAGGGCTCACATTTTTCAACATGCTTGAAGGCGTCACCGATCACCTGGTACGCTCCTTTGTCGAGCGTCCCGCGCGGATGACACTGATCGCCCACATTCATCACGGCAGTGGCCGACAGAATGGTCCCCGCCTCAAACAGCAATTGGTCCGATGTTTTCACGCCGCCAAAGTCGGCCCAACTCTTGTGGAACCGGGCGGTCATTCCCTGAAGCGGCCGCGGCAATACGCGCCCATAGCGGGCATGGATCGGGAAGAAGGCGTAGCCCCAGCCCCCGGTCGGCAATGCCTCGATCTCGATGTGCGTAAAGACATCCAACTCCTCGGTGATGCCAGGCCGCATGCGTCCGTTAAAGAAAATAGTGGCATTTTTCTTGATCTTCCGGATCGCCTTGGTCAGGCGCTGGGTGTACTCACGGGTGATGAGAAACTCATGCTTACGGTGGTCCTCGTCGCTGGCGAAGTCCAGCCCGCGTCGCTTCATGCTGTCATAACACCGCGGGCAGTAGCAGCCGGGATCCGGGCAGTAGCACATATCGAAAAACAGCCCTTCCACGTCATACCATTTCAACACCTCGACGGCCTGTGCCTCCAATTGATCAATATAGTCTTTGTTATTAAGGCAGTGGTTATACCAACCGGGCGTCAGGGTCTCACTCCACTTCCAATACTTGCCGTCCTTAAGATGACCGATCCAATCATGATGGATCTTGGCATTGTGTTCATCCACCCGGACACTGATGTAAGCGGGAGTCACGATTCCACGCTTGCGGCAGGCTTCAATTTGCTCGCCCAGCAAATCAATTTTCATGCTCGGATGGATGGCCCCCGCCTGGGTCGGATAGTAACTCATACCGTGATGGCACTTGGCAAAAAGGGTGATCCAGTTCACCCGCGCCTCGTCCAGCACATTGCCAAATGTATCGGCATCGAATTCCGCCCCCACATCCGGGATCAGTTCGGACGTGTGGAAATCCAGATGGATTTGACGGAATCTCGTAGCCACCAAATCCGGCCCGGAACACGTGATAGGACTCTTCGATACCTTCTTGATCTTCATGCGAACTCCTCTTACTGGAGCAGTCACCGCTCCGGTGTTGAAAAAAATGAAGCCGGAATCCTAAACGCCGCCAACCGATTAGGCAATATCTGAAAGTTGATTATTCTCATTGACTCTTTCTTCCGCGGTGTGCGATAGGAAAACTTTCAAATTTCAAAGGAGCGCTTTATATGAAACTGCAAAAAGGTTCAAAACTGGTAATGATTGGCGACTCCATCACCGATGCCGGGCGGGGACGCCCTGTTGGTGAAGGCTTGTTTGACCCCCTCGGGCGCGGCTATTCCTGCTTCGTGAATGCCCTGCTCGGCACGGCGTATCCGGAACTGGGAATCCGCGTAGTCAATATGGGATGCAGCGGCAACACGGTGCGCGATCTCAAGTCCCGCTGGCAGACCGATGTCTTCGATCTCAAACCCGACTGGGTCTCCATCATGATCGGTATCAACGACGTCTGGCGCCAGTACGACTCCCCCTTGCAACCTGAGGGCCATGTCCTGATCAAGGAATACGAGGCCGTTCTACGCGAACTCGTCAAATCGACCCTACCTAAAGTCAAAGGCCTGATCCTCGTGACCCCCTACTATATCGAAACCAACCGACGGGACCCCATGCGTGCCACCATGGACAAGTATGGTGCCGTTGTCAAAAAGATCGCCAAGGAGAACCACACGGTACTGGTGGATACCCAGGCGGCCATCGACAAGGCCCTGAAGACCCAATACCCCGGCACACTGGCCTGGGATCGCGTCCATCCCAATCAGGTTGGACACATGGTCCTGGCCAAGGCCTTCGTGGATGGCATCGGATTCAAGTGGTGAGATTCAGGGGGCAGTGGTCTGGGCAGGTAGACCTCCTCCGGAGCCAAGTCCTGATCGTCGAGCAGTCCGGTCGGCGGTGCGTCGGCTCATTGCCAGTGGATCAGGTCCTCGAGGGATCCAAGGGACCAGGCAATCTGTTCGTAAGTCATTGATTATTAATCTCGTTTTACAGAAAGAAAGAGTTCCGTGTGACTAGAATTTGACTTCGATTGTGATTCACCATTGGCACAGTTTAGGGTTCTTGCTATGTTTGAAGGATGACGACGTCGCGGCTCCAGAGCAATGTCCAGCAAGTGGTCGACCAGATTGTTGGTTTGGTTAAACCTTTGAAAGTTATCCTATTCGGGTCTGCAGTGAATGGGCGGATTGGGGCGGATAACCTGCGGGAAACAACCGGGAGCACATCTTAACATGACAAACTTACTCTTTGCGAAATATGCGGCCAAGAACTTGGAACCTGTCAATTCGATTGGCGCCAAATGGATGCGATTGCTGGATGCGCTGGATCTGGCGCCTGCGGTCAGGGGGAAGCGGACATGCATCAAGATGCACCTTGGAGGTGGCATGGGCTTTACCACCATTCACCCGTTTTTCACCCGCAAACTGGTCCAGAAGGTGAAGGAAGCCGGTGCAAAAACAGTGTTCATTACCGATTCCCCGGGAGCGGTACTACAAGCGGTAGAGCGAGGATATACAGCGGAAACGGTCGGTTGCCCGCTTGTGCCGCTATCAGGACAGACGGATACGCACTTCCAGACGCGGGCGAATGACGACAGCCAGTCTGGTGCCGGACATTGGAATTCTGGCCGGTCGCGATATCGTCGCCATTGAGCAGGCCTCACTGGATTTGATTCACACCAAGGATCTGATCCCCCATTCATTGCCGCCCGGCTGGAAGTTGGGGTCCAAGGGTCATTTATTTGAACGAGTACACGGCAAGGATCCACATGCGGTGGTGGAGTTCCTGGCGGAACTCGGTATGGGCCAGAATGCCTATGCCTTGCAGGAAGTTGAATAAACCCAGATTACGGATTTTGATTACGCCACCAAAAGGTTATCATCTTGTGTTGAGAGGCTCACAGGACACAGTACTAACCTGATCGTGATGGTCCCCATGGTCGTCCATGCTCCTTATAACATGTGGGGAGGCTATCCAGTTCTATTCTTGTGCCCGCAGTCCATCCCGCAGTTTCTCCGCGATACGATCCCGCAGG
>JBAXMJ010000128.1:0-7114 GCA_037134355.1 bacterium
GTAGACTCCTTTGTAACGCAAGATGTGGGAGTTGCATGGCGATGAAACCAGGTCGATCAATCGAGAGTCAGTGGCCGGAACCGGCACGGTCCGAGCAGTCGTTGCCTTCCCCCCAACACACACTCCCTGGAGGACTGGCATTCCTGTTGATCTTCGTGCTGATGGCGGTTGGCGTCGTCATCGCCAGTTGGTTTTACTACCAGAACACCAAACGCCACTTCCGCGACGAGGTGGCACGCCAACTTGCCTCCATTGCGGATTTGAAGGTGGGCGATCTGGTGCAGTGGCGCCAGGAACGAAAAGGGGATGCCTCGATCTTTTTCAAGAACGCTTCTTTTTCAAGGTTGGTGCAAGGCTTGCTCGATCGTCCGGGGAACCCGGAGGCGCAAGAAGATATTCATGCCTGGCTCAGCCGCGTCTGTGCGGAGGAGCATGCGTACAACGAAGTTCGTCTGCTCGCTGTGGACGGCTCCCTGCTCCAGACGTCCACCGCGAACCCGTTGCCGGTTTCTTCAACTATTGTGAAATGCATTCCGGAAGCCCTGCGCTCCGGTCAGATAACCTTCGTGGATTTTTACCGACGCGCTTCCGACAGGAACGTCTATCTGACAGTAGTGGTTCCCATTTTCGACGCGAAGGAGAGCCGCCGTCCCCTGGGTGTCGTGACCATGCGCATCGATCCAATAACCTTCGTCTACCCCTTCCTGCAACGCTGGCCGACGCCCAGCAAGACAGCGGAAACGCTGCTCGTCCGTCGGGAAGGTAGCGAAGTAGTCTTCCTGAATGAACTCCGGTTCGAGACGAATACCGCTCTTAACCTCCGGGTGCCTTTGGATCGCGTCGCCATGCCTGCGGTTCAGGCCGCCCTCGGGCGGGAGGGCATCATGGATGGCGTAGACTACCGCGGCGTGCCGGTGATATCGGCCGTGCGCACCATTCCCGACTCGCCATGGGCGCTGGTGGCCCGCATCGACACCACGGAAGCGTATGCACCGCTGCGCGAGCAACTCTGGCTACTGGTTCTCATAGTCGTCATGGCGATCCTTGGCGCGGGGGTTAGTATGCGTCTGGTCTGGTCGCGGCAGCTGGTCCGGAACTACCTGGCCAAGGCGGAGGCTGCAGAGGCGCTGCGAGTGGAGAAGATGAATCTCGACGCGATTATCGAATCCTTGCCGGTCGCCCTGTTTATTCTCGACGAAAACACCAATATCGTGCGAGTCAACAAGGAGGCCCTCGCCCTGACGGGGAGCCATCGATCGGATGATCTTCTGCAACACCGGCCGGGTAACGCCTTGGGCTGTGTTCATAGTTCGAAGGATCCGCGCGGCTGCGGCTACTCGCCGGACTGCCTGCTGTGCCCGGTGCGCAACGGTATTGAAAAATTGATCGAGAATGGCGGCGAGATGCACGGGGTCGAGGTGGAGATGGAGTTGATGCGGAACGGCGCGCCCCGGAAGTTATGGGTGAAGATCGGTTCCGGATTCGTCCAGATCAGCGGCCGCCGGCATTTGTGTGTTGCCATGGATGACATCACTGCGCGCAAACAGGCGGAAATCGAGCGTGAAAAGCTGATTGGTGAACTGAAGACCGCCCTGGCTGAAGTCAAGACCTTGAGTGGGCTCGTACCCATCTGTTCCGGATGCAAGAATATCCGTGACGACAAAGACTACTGGCATTCGGTGGAGTCGTACGTTCAGTTACATTCCGATGCCACATTCACGCACGGCCTCTGCCCGAACTGCATGAAAAAATACGGCTGGATTGAATAAGGGCTGCCAGCAGCCTGTCGAAAAACACCCCTACCCCTCCCAGTTTAAAATGGCGGTATTTGTCTGTATTTTCGGGAGGGTCGGCGGCCTCGCCGACCGTCTTAACTTCTCACGAACATCCCATTGAGTTGCCGCAGTTGTGGCAGCGGTAGCAGGCGCCGTTGCGGGTGGTGATATGGCCGCACTGGTCACAGACGGGAGCGTCCTCCTGATTCTGGATCTGGCTCAGCTGTTTTTCCGCGTCCGTTTCCGGCTTGGGGGCAACAACGGCCGCGACTTTCACAGGGGCGGCAATTTGCTCCGTGGCACCATTGGGGAAGGTGATGTCGAGCCAGCGGAAGATATAATCCACGAGCGATTTCGCAATCGGGATATCCGGATTGTTGGTGTAGCCGCTCGGCTCGAACCGGCTGTGAGAGAACTTGCTCACGAGAGCGTGGAGCGGGACCCCGTACTGGAGGCACAGGGAGATGGCGGTGCCGAAGGCGTTCATGATGCCGCCGACGGTGCTGCCTTCCTTGGCCATCGTGATAAAGAGCTCGCCCGGTCGGCCGTCCTCATAGAGTCCGACGGTCATGTACCCTTCGTGACCGGCGATCTGGAACTTGTGGGTGATCGAGCGGCGGGTGGCGGGCATCCGGGCGCGGAAGGTTTGGGGCGTGCCTTCGGGTGACGCCGCCGCTGCTGCGGCGCTCCGGCTTTCAGTGCCATTCATATCCACCCGGCTGGTGTTCAGCGGCTGGGTGCGCTTGGAGCCGTCGCGATAGATGGCGATGGCTTTGAGCCCGTGCTTCCAGCCGTCCATGTAGGCCTGGACAATGTCCTCAACCGTGGCTTCCTTGGGCATGTTGATGGTCTTGCTGATGGCGCCAGAGAGGAAAGGCTGAACGGCGGCCATCATTTTCAGATGGGCCTGGTAGGAGATGCAGCGCGTGCCCTTCTTGGCTTTGAAGGCGCAGTCGAAGACCTGAAGATGTTCGTCCTTCAGTCCCGGCGCCCCCTCGATCGTTTCCTGCTCGTCCACATATTTCAGGATACTGTCGACATTCCCGTTATATCCCAGTTTCCGCAACCCGGCTTCCATGGTCTGGTTGATGAGTTTGATCAGGCCGCCGCCCGCCAGTTGTTTGTACTTGATGAGGGCGATGTCGGGCTCGATGCCTGTGGTGTCGCAATCCATCATGAATCCGATGGTGCCCGTGGGCGCCAGCAGGGTGACCTGGGCGTTGCGGAACCCCTGTTTCTCGCCACTGGTCAGAACCTGACTCCAGATGGAGCCTGCGGCCTTATAGAGCGAAGGATGGCAGAGTTTGCTGTCCACATCGAGCAGGGCGTTGGCATGCATACGAATGACGTTGAGCATGGGCTCGCGGTTCTTGTCGTATTCGGAGAAGGGTCCCCTGACGACCGCCAGTTCCGAGGATGTCTCGTAGGCGTAACCGGTCATGATGGAGGTGACGACGGCGGCAAAGGCGCGGCCCTCGTCACTGTCATAGGGAAGGCCGAGGCTCATCAGCACGGCGCCGAGGTTGGCGTAACCCAGGCCGAGCGGCCGGAAGAGATGCGAATTGGTCGCAATTTCCTCAGTCGGGTAGCTGGCGCTGCCAACGAGGATTTCCTGGGCGATAATGAAGATCCTGACGGCGTGACTGAATCGCGCGACATCCAGGTTGCCATCGGCGTCCATGAACTTCATCACATTCAGCGAGGCCAGATTGCAGGCGCTGTTGTCGAGGAACATGTACTCCGAGCAGGGATTGCTCGCGTTGATGCGACCGCTGTTGATGCAGGTGTTCCAGCGGTTGATGGTGCTGTCGTACTGCATACCGGGATCGCCGCACAGATGCGTGCCCTCGGCGATCATGTTCATCAGGTCGGTTGCGGAATGGGTTTCCACAACCTCGCCGGAGGTCACTGCGCGGGTTTGCCAGTCGCCATCGTTTTCCACCGCCTTCATGAAGTCGTCGGTCACGCGGATAGACAGGTTGGCGTTCTGGAACATGACGGAGGAATAGGCCTCGCCACCGAAGGACCCGTCGTACCCCTGGTCGATCAGGGCCCAGGCTTTTTTCTCTTCATTGGTCTTGCAGGTGATGAAGTCCTCAATATCGGGATGGGAGATCTTGAGGCTCTGCATCTTGGCGGCACGGCGTGTTTTTCCGCCGGACTTGATGACGGCCGCGACTTGGTCGAAGACCCGCATGAAGCTCAGGGGGCCGGAGGGGGTGCCGCCGCCGGAGAGTTTCTCGCGACTGCTGCGCAGGGTGCTCAGATCGGTTCCGGTGCCCGAGCCGTATTTGAAGAGCATGGCCTCGGTGCCGGCCAGGCGCATGATGTCCTCCATGGTATCCTTTACCGCCTGGATGAAGCAGGCGGAGGCCTGGGGATGCTTGTAGTTGTCGCGGGACGACTCGATTTTTCCGGTATCGGGATTGAAGAAATAGCTGGACCGGCTATCGGAGGTCGCGCCGTACGCCTCGTGCAATCCCACGTTGAACCAGACCGGGCTGTTGAAGGAGCCGTACTGGTTGATGCACAGCCACGCGAGTTCGGTATAGAAGTTCTCGGCATCCGCCTCGGTGGCGAAAATGCCGTCTTTCTTGCCCCAATCCGCGATGGCACGCGCCACGCGATGAACCAGTTGGCGGACGGAGGTTTCGCGAATCTTGGTTTTCAGGCCGCCGTAAAAATATTTCGACGCCACGATGTTGGTGGCCAGCATGGACCAGCTTTTCGGAACCTCGATATTCTCCTGAACGAAAATCACGTTCCCTTTGTCGTCGGTAATGGACGCTTTGCGAAGATCCCAGTCAATGCCGTCAAAGGGGTCGGTTCCGGGTTTCGTGAACACGCGATTCAGGGTCATACCCTTGCGGCCAGGGTGTCCGTTATTTCGTTTGGTTCCGTTTTTGGGGTTCTGGCTGGCGGTCTTCTTCGGGGTTTCGGCGGTCTCGATGATATCCAACATGGGGCGATCTCCTTGATTCACAAACTCTTACACTGTTAAAACAAATCTGAAAGACACGGGAAGCAGCACAAAATGTGGGGCTTCCGTAATCAACTCATGCATCGTTACCACTACCCATAGTGGTGAGCAATGAGAAAAGTCGAAAATTGTGATCTTTTTTTGAGAAAATTAAATTATGGCGCAACATGTTTAATATAAACAAGTTAACGTAGTTTATAAAAAACGGATGCGGACTGAAAAAGCCATTTTCATTGGCTTTCTAGGCGTGTCAAGCCCCTATATATTGTGGATATAAATAATCCAGACCACAATGGGTAGATTACTTCTTTTTAGCCACAAAGGTGGCGCGGGATCGCTCTTTCGGGATAAGAACGACGGGGGCGCCTTCCAGGCCGAAGGCCCGGCGGAGTGATTTAATAAGATAGTCCCGATAGGCTGTGGGCAGGCGTTTGGGGTCATTCACAAACAGGCCGACCCGGAGGGGTTTGGTTCCCATCTGGGTGGCATAGTAGATTTTGAAGCGCTTGCCCTTGATGACAGGAGGCTGAACTCGGTCGTAAGCATCCATGATGGTTCGGTTGAGGATTCCGGTTGGAAGATGGGTGACAATCTGTTCGGCTGTGCGGTCAATGGTCTCGAGGCATTGGCGGATATTGTATCCGTCTTTTGCAGATACAAACACGATCGGAACCCAGTTCATGAAGGGCAGTTCCCGGGAGAGGGCGTCAAGATACTGTTTTTGGGTGGAGTGACCCATGAGGTCCCATTTATTGACAATCAGGACGCAGCCTTTTTCGGCTTTTTCAATCAGGCTGGCAATGGTTTTGTCGTGGCTGGTCGGCCCCTGGGCGGCGTCAAGAATCAGAACCACAACATCGGCGCGTTCAATACTGCTCTCGGCGCGGAAAACGCTATAGCGTTCGACGGCGCCATCCACCTTTCCCATCCTGCGCATGCCGGCGGTGTCGGTGAGAAGGTAGTGCCGCGCGGTGGGGCCGCTGCCGATGGTGAAAGGAACGTCGATGCTGTCCCGGGTGGTTCCCGGAATATCTGAAACGATGACACGCTGACGCCGGATGATACGGTTGATGAACGATGATTTTCCGACATTAGGCCGGCCTACAACGGTGATTTTCAGCGGTTCCAACGGCGGGGTGGCCGTCGTGGAGGGAAGAGCTTCTGTCAGATGATCGAGCAATTCCTGAAGACCCCGGTTGTGAAGTGCGGAGACACAAAAAACGGGGAAGCCGAGATGCTCGAAGGAGCTGGCGAGCGCATCCCGTTCCGGATTGTCGCATTTGTTAACGGCGATGACGGCGGGGATGCCCTTGCGACGGGTGAGTCGGGCCACCTCTTCGTCGAGCGGGGTGAGGCCGGTTTCCACATTCACCACGAGAACCACCAGCGTGGCATCCTCGATGGCGGCCTCGGATTGCTGCCGGGTTTCGGAGGCGATGACATCGCTCGTGGTGGCCCGGTTGAATTCAGTGAGTCCGCCGGTATCCACCAGATCAAAGGGTTTCCCCTCCCATTCGGAACGGGCGATCAGGCGATCGCGCGTGACGCCGCATTCCTCATGAACGATGGCAAGACGACGATTCAGGATGCGGTTGAAGAGCGCGGATTTTCCAACATTCGGGCGCCCGACTATGGCAATGACCGGAGTGGTGGCGGCTGGGAGAGCGGGATCAGGAGTTTTTTTCGTGGGCATGGGTTTTCTCGAGTTGATGGATTCCGTCAGAAACATACTGGAACGCGGAGAGAAGCGTGAATCCGGCGGCCGTCCACAGGAGCCAGGGGAACCCGCTCAGGGGGGCCTGTCCCAGCACCCATAAAATCAGGCCCATTTGAAAGAAGGTCGCGATTTTTCCGGCGATCCGGGGTTTGACTTCGGCGTGTCCGACGGCGACATGGATCAGGACGGCGCCAATGACCAGCACGAGATCGCGGCTGATGACCAGGGCGACATACCAGAGCGGCAGGTGGGGGTTGAAGCATTGCCCCCAGGGTCCGCTCAGGAGAATCAGGGCCGAGAGGAGCAGGGTTTTGTCGGCCAGGGGGTCGAGCAGGGTTCCCAGCCGGGTTCGCTCATTACGGGATCGTGCGAAGTAGCCGTCGAGCGCATCAGTCAGGCAGGTGATTAAATACATCATGAGTGCGGCCCAGCGTAACCATTCGTTGGGTTGTTTCTCGGCAACGCTTTGGATGAAGTAGAGAGTAAGCAGGACAAAAACGGGAATGAGGAGGAATCGCCCGATGGTGATTCGATTGGCGAGGGTCAGGTTGGCGGTTAGAAGTTTTTTAATCATGATGGCGTTGAGTTGTCCGGATAGTACCCCGATTTTGCAGGGAATGCAATCCATGAGGCATACCGTCC
>JBAXMJ010000129.1:0-7056 GCA_037134355.1 bacterium
GGTTACAATCGTCGGCATCAACTGCGGAGCAGTTGAACTGCCGAATTTAGGTTTAAATACACTATGAATCAGAAATTGGTCATCATTCAAGCGGCTGGACTTGGCTATGATTTCGTTCAAAAAACAAACACGTCCGGCGGCCCCGGACTCGACTTTCACCCCATAGAAAGCGTCTTCCCGGCTGTCACCTGCACCGCTCAGGCGTCATTCCGTACGGCCATGCCTCCCGCCTCCCATGGCATGATTGCCAACGGCCTGTTCCATCGCGACCTTCGCAAACCGCTCTTATGGGAACAGTCCTCCTCACTCATCACCGGCCCCCGGATCTGGGAGGCCTTCCGAGCCCGGGGCAAAAAGGTAGCCCTCCTGTTCTGGCAGCAATCCCTTGGTGAGGACGTGGATATCCTGCTTTCCCCAGCACCCGTCCACAAACATGGAGGCGGCATGGTTCAAAGCGTCTACAGCCAGCCTGCCGGGCTCTACGAGTCCTTATGCAAAAAACTGGGAGCCCGGTTTCAACTGCACCGCTACTGGGGTCCTCTTGCCTCCGTAGCGTCATCCAACTGGATAGCCCAAGCCACGGCCGCTCTCCTCGACGATCCGGCCTCTTCCCCCGATCTCTGCCTCACCTATCTCCCCGCCCTCGATTATGACCTCCAGCGGCATGGCCCTGATCACCCTTCGGCCAAGAAGGCTCTTGAAGCGCTGTTCAGCCAAATCACCGTAATCCGGGAGGCCGCCGAACGAAACGGTTATGATGTCATCCTGTTCGGCGATTACGCCATTGCCCCGGTCTCGCACGCCGTCTTCCCTAACCGGGCGCTCCATAACGCCGGCTTGTTCAAAACGCGATCCGTTGCCGGCATGCTTTATCCCGACTTCCATACCAGCGCCGCCTTCGCCATGGTGGATCACGAAATCGCCCATGTGACTTTAAAACAGAAATCCGCCATACCCGCCGTTCGCGCCACGCTTTCCGCCCTTCCCGGAATTTCCGCCATCCTCGGCCCTGACGAACAGCAGGCGGCCGGACTCGCCCATCCGAATTGCGGCGATCTGGTTCTGATGGCCGAACCGGGCATGTGGTTCGCTTATCCCTGGTGGACATCAAAACGCGAAGCACCGGACTATGCCAGTCATGTGGATATTCACAACAAGCCGGGCTATGACCCCTGCGAACTTTTCTTCGGGTGGCCCCCCATCTCGGTGAGTCAGGACACGTCCCGAATCAAAGGATCCCATGGCCGAACCGGCCCCGGCCGCGAGGCCGCCTGGGCCGCCACCATCCCCTTCCCCGTCCCACCCAAATCCCTCCTGGATCTGGCGCAATATGTCCGGCAGCATCTGGCAACCATCCCATGAAACACTCCTCTTCAAAATCATTCCATCAGCACCTGTCGGTTCCCTTCGACTTTCCCGTCCTGTTCACCCGGAATGCGTTTTCCCCCACAGATCCACTGCTGGCAAAAACCATCGCCCGTCTCCACGAAAAACGCCGACACCGGGTTATGGTGTGCCTGGACAAGGGCGCAGCAAAAGCCTGGCCGCGCGGGGAAACGATCATCCGTTCCTATTTCAAGGCCCACTCCAAAATCCTTGAATTGGCCGGCCCCATCGAACTTATCGGCGGCGGTGAAAGCGCCAAACAGAATCTCACCGCCGTGACCCGCCTGATCAAGCGCATGGCGGCGCGCAACCTTGACCGACAAAGCGTGGTGCTGATCATCGGCGGTGGCAGCATCCTCGACATGGTCGGCCTCGCGGCATCCCTTGTGCACCGCGGCCTGAGGGTCATCCGCATGCCCACCACCGTAGCCGGACAAAATGATGTCGGAGTCGGCGTCAAAACCGGCATTGACCTGTTCGGAACCAAAAATTTCCTGGGCACCTTCGCCCCGCCTTTCGCCGTGGTCAATGATCTCGACTTCCTGGACCGCCTGCCGGATCGCGACTGGATCGCCGGCATTGCCGAGGCATTCAAAGTGGCCATGATCAAAGACCGGCGCTTCTTCAAATTCCTCTGCGATCACGCCGTCCGACTACGGACTCGCGACCGTGCCGCCATGGAACATCTGGTCGTGGAGTGCGCCCGGCTCCATCTTGACCATATTCGCACTGGTGGCGATCCGTTTGAAACCGGCAGCGCCCGACCGTTGGATTTCGGACACTGGTCCGCTCACCAACTGGAAGTGATGTCCCACTATCGCCTCCGCCACGGGGAGGCCGTCTCCATCGGCATTGCGCTTGATGCCTATTATGCCATGCGGCTGGGCTTGATCAAACACAGCGAACTCACGGCCCTGACCATAGGACTCCGGGACGCAGGACTTCCTGTTTGGCACCGGCTCCTCACGACGAGAAGCCGGGACGGCTCTCTCTCGATTCTGGCTGGCTTGAGCCGGTTTCAGGAACATCTTGGCGGCCCCCTCACCATCACTCTTCCCAACCATATCGGCCGCCGTACGGAGATTCATGAGATGGATGCAAAAATCCTCGCTGAGGGAATTCGGTATCTTGATGGGATCCACCATGAAACTCCGTGATCAACCGCCTCTGCATCTCACCTATTGTCTGAACGTTCACCCCGGCGAAGAGTGGACTGAAAATCTGGCGGCGATTAAAACCCACACTCTGGCCATTCGCAACCGAATCGCCCCTGCTACCCCATTCGGCCTGGGCCTGCGTCTTTCCAGAAAAGCGGCTGAAACGCTCCATCAAGCTGGCCCCCTTGCCGATTTACGGAATTTCATGAGCCATGAGGGCCTCTATGCCTTCACCACCAATGGCTTTCCCTATGGCACCTTTCATGGAACCCCCGTCAAAACAGCCGTCTATCATCCCGATTGGTCAACCCGCGAGCGCCTCGATTACACCTTGCTCCTGGCCGGTATTCTGGCTCAACTCCTCCCCGACGGGGTTGACGGCAGCATCAGTACCGTTCCGCTGGGCTATGGTCTTGGTTTTCCCCGACACGGGACACAGGACACGGGACACGGAACATTATTCCCAGTTCATCTTGCCGAGTGTGCTGCGGGGCTCCACGCCATTCGCGCCAAAACCGGCCGGGAAATTCATCTTGGGCTGGAACCGGAGCCGGACTGTCTGCTTGAGACAACCGATGACATGATCCGTTTTTTTGAAGGACCACTTCTGGAACAGGGAATTCCCCATCTGGTTTCCAGACTATCCTGCACCCGGAAAGACGCTGAAGCCATTCTCCGTCGCCACATTGGAATCTGTTTCGACACCTGCCATCTGGCCTTACAGTTTGAAACTCTCGCCGACAGCCTGACCCGCCTGATTGACAAGGGAATCCGTATTTCAAAAATTCAACTCAGTTCCGCCCTCGAAGTCGCCCCCACCCAGGCCGCCCGACAGCGTCTTCTGGAATTTCAAGACCCTGTCTACTTACACCAGGTAAAAGGCATCAAGACATACCCACCGGAACTCGTCACTCATCACTCGTCACCTCTCACTTCTTTCCCCGACCTGCCCGTGGCCCTGGCCTCCCCTCTCTCTCCTGATGCCCTGGCTCAACTCTGGCGAATCCACTTCCATCTCCCCCTCTATTTTGAAGGGGACGGACTTGTGAATTCCACGGCAGAAACTTTGGACGCCCGTTTCTGGAAAACCGTATCCACAGCACCGGTGTCCCATCTGGAAATCGAAACCTATACCTTCCATTGTCTTCCAACGGCCCTTCAAGCCGGCGGGATTGAATCCAGCATCGCCCGGGAATATGACTGGGTGAGAGGGGCGACGGCTGGTGTACCGCCTTCAGGCGGCCCAGAAAGACCGGCTGAAGCCGGTACACCAGCGGCGGGAACCTCGCATGCCTTCGGGATCAGAGCCGCCTGCAAGGACTGAATGACATCAGGCAAACCCTGATGCCATATTCAGGGTTTCCCCGATTGTCAAAATCCATACAACCTCAGACAATTCTGGTTTTGTAAGGGTCAGATTATGTCGCTTGTGTATTCCATAAACGATTCCGGCAGTCATCTCACCGTCACAGGAACGGGCAAGGTGACGGCGGAGTGTTGCATCAACCTTCTGAAAGACATCCTGAAAGATCCGCGGTGCCAGCCGGATCAGACGGCGCTGATTGATATGCGAGAGGCCACGGTCGGGGGCATTGAAACCTCAGGAATCCTTGCGATCGCGAAACTCATGGAAGAGTGCTCACAAATATTCAAAAACCATATCGCCATCGTTGCCCGATCATCCGACCTGTTATCCGCAGAACTCCTCTCGACCCATGTCCGAAATGCCAAGAAAATCAGTATCCGCGTTTTCGTCGATCAAGCCGCTGCTATGGATTATTGCCGTGCAGGCTGGCAAACACATTGATCCAATCCTTTGCTTTACGCGTAAAGCAACCAATTTTCGTCTTTTATTAACCGTCCCTCTATTCTCTTTACAGGATCTGGGTAGGGAGGCCTCTCCGAGGCCTCCGCGGACGGCTCGGAGAGCCGTCCCTACCCTTCGAGAGTTTTAAAAGTGACTCTTTTTTCACAATAAAGTGATGCGTTGATCCGTTCTAGTATGCAATAGTTCACCCCATTCTCATGAAACACAGGTTCTGTTCCTATTATTCCATTCAGGTCATTTTGGCTTGCACCCTGTTATCGGCCACCGGTTGCGCTACAGTGCGGCAGGCTCGGACAATTCAAAAAGGCGACCATTCCCCGCCGGGGGAACGGCTTTTAAAGGCTGACGAAGTCGGCTTATCCTCAAACACGGTGCTGACTCTTGACCGTGCGCTGGAGATTGCCCTCACCTATCACCCGTCGGTTGTCGAGGCTCAACAGTCGCTCGCCGCCGCCACCGCGCAGGTCTATCAGGCCCGCTCTGCCTATTGGCCCCAACTCAGCGCCGGTGCAGGCGAAACCCGATCCACCTCCAATGCCCAAGGCACACCGGAAACTTCACACGCCCGCAATTCATTCAGCGGCTCCGTCGGCCTGGATCTGCTGGTCTACGATTTCGGAAAAACCCCGGCCGTTGTCCGGCAGGCCTATGCCCGCCAGATTGCCGCCTCTGAAAATCTCCGCTCCGCCCGCAGCGATCTGGCCTATGTCGTCCGTACCGCCTTCTACAACCTCGGAAAGGCCGGGGAGTTGACCCAGGTGGCCGCCGATGCCGTGCGCCAGTTCAAGACCCGCCTCGATCAGGTGCAGGCCTTCCTGGAAGTCGGACGGCGAACCCGGTACGATCTAACCAAGTCGGATGTCGATCTGGGCAATGCCAAGTTGAGCCTCATCAAGGCGAAGAACGATGAATCCGACGCCCGCGCCGCCCTCAACCGGAGCCTCGGACTGGCCGAGGAACCGGGCTACACTCCCCATTCCGAAACGCCCCCCCCCTTTTCCATAACCAATGCCCCGGCGCTTATGGAAAAGGCCCGCAGGAACCATCCGGGCCTTCGTGCCCTCCAGGCACAGGAACGTGCCGCCAATGCCGCAGTGGACGAGGCCATTGCCTCGCTTTATCCCGAGATCGGACTTCAGGCAAAGTACGGACTCTCCGGCGGAAGTTTCCCCCTCACTTGGAATTGGTCGGGAGCCTTGCAATCCTCGCTGAATCTATTTACCGGCCACCGGCAAACCTGGCGCATCCGTGAAGCCGTCGCCCAACTCCGTTCCGCCCGCACCCGGGTCACCGCCCGCGAGCAGCAAATCTACCAGGATCTGAAAAATGCCCTGAATCAACTGGATAGCGCCCTGCAACGCCTGCCTCTGACCGATCTTCTGGTCAAACAGGCCCAGGAGAGTCTGGATCTCGTCACCGAGCGATACAAACTCGGCGCCGCCTCGGCGGTTGAAGTCACTGATGCTCAGGTGGCGCTGACCGGCGCACGGGCGGAACAGGTCAAGGCAAAATTTGATTACCAGGCGGCACTTTCGCAAATCAATCACGCTGCAGGAGAGGAATAACCATGAAACGTTGGATCATCAGTATCGTACTCCTGGCCGGTGTAGCGGGAAGTATCTGGTATTTTTTCTTTAAATCGGGAAATGGCGGGAAGACGCAATACCGGACCGCCAAGATCGATCGGGGCACCATCACTCAAACCGTTCGAGCCACCGGCACAATCCAGCCTATCAAACTGGTTCAGGTGGGCACACAGGTCAACGGGCCCATCCGGAAACTGTATGTGGATTTCAACAGCCAGGTGAAGGCGGGCGATCTGGTTGCCCAGATTGATCCCACCACCTATGAAGCACGTCTGGCTCAGGATCAGGCTAATCTCATTCAAAGCATGGCCAATGTCGAGCAGACGCGGGCCAAACTCGTCCAAGCCGAAAAAGAACTGGAACGCACCCAAAAACTTACGGCACGGGAAATGTTGTCCCAATCCGACCTGGACGCGGCCACAGCCACCCGCGACACCCTGACCGCCCAGATGAAAGTCAGCGAGGCGGCCGTCGCCCAGGCCCAGGCCGCCCTCCGGCTCTCCCAGGCCAACCTCGGCTACACAACCATCAAATCCCCCGTCGATGGAGTTGTCATTAACCGGAATGTGAGCGAGGGTCAAACCGTCGTCGCCAGCATGTCCGCACAGGTGCTCTTCATGATCGCCACAGACCTCCAGAAAATCCAGGTTGAAGCCAGTATCCCGGAGGCCGACATCGGAAATGTCGCCGTGGGGCAACTGGTCATCTTTAATGTGGACGCCTACGAGCTAGGGTTTACCGGAACGGTCAGCCAGATCCGGATGGCGGCCAGCACCGTCCAGAATGTCGTCACCTACCCTGTCATCATCAAGGCCGATAATCCCGGCAATAAATTGTTTCCCGGCATGACCGCCGACATTATCTGCGAGGTGGCTCGCCACGACAATGTCCTCAAAGTCCCGAACGCCGCCCTTCGATTCAAACCCGAAGACCGTTCTACCGCCACCTCCGAGACCCCTGCCAAATCAAAGGGCAAAGGGGCTTCGGCGCGGGCGGAGCGGGGGTACAAGATCTGGGCGCAGAAACCCGAAACCGGCACGCCTCGCCCCATCTTCGTCTCCCTTGGCATCACCGACGGTGCTTTCACGGAAGTCCGGGG
>JBAXMJ010000130.1:0-6951 GCA_037134355.1 bacterium
ACGCATCACACATCCCGTCCTCGTCGCTATCCACATCATCATCACCAATGGCGATGGAGGCCGTGGCATTTGTGGGGCTGACAAAATAATTCCCTGGGGCAATGGCAACCGTCACGGTTTCCGCACCTTCGAGCCATAGATCATCAATGACCGGAACGCTAAATGTTGCCTGGCTGGCACCAGCGGGAATGACTACCGATCGGGGCAGGAAGGAATAATCAGCGCCCTCCGTGGCGGTTCCGCCAGGTGCGGCAAGGTTTACCGTCAGGGCGAGATTCGTGTTATCCGAAACGGGTCGCATTACCGTGAATTCTCCCGCCTGATCCGGCTCGGCACCATTTCCCGTACCCACAATTGATACCTGTTGCTCGCCATAGATCAACACCTGGTCGAGCATGGCCTTGTACTGGAACCGAACCCAATCAGCGGTCTGCGCCACGGATTCAACCCGTAATTCATCCAACATACCAACATAGCCCGAAGAACCGTTTGCGGCTGAGCCGAATCGGAAGGAGGTGACGGGGCTGTAAGCGCGGGTTTTGCCCGTCCCGCTGTGCCAGAGTTCACCGTTGACATAAATGCGCATTATGCCGGTGGCCCGATCCTTGATGAAGGTCCAGTAGTTCCACCCGCCTTTATAGAGATTAGTGGTCGTAAGTTTGTTGATGCGGTCGTAATTGCCGAAGGCATCCCAATAGACATTCCCGTCGCTCCACGGCACATGGGCGTTCAGTTCCCGGCCAATGACGCTGGTTCCCTCGAAACATGTGACGCCAAGAGGTTGGTTTGTAGCTCCGAATTGCCAGAAACTGATCGAGACCGCATTGCTGATCGTAGCCAGGGCGGCGGGCGGGACGATTACGCTGTCGGATCCGCGGAAGTTGCGGGCGTTACCGAGGATACCGGTGACACTCACGGCCCCGACGTTGGTGGCGGCGTACGTGCCGAGAGTGGAGTCGGCCAGAACGGTGTTGGTCTCGGCGAGATGCCAGACGCCCAGATAGTTTGTCGACCACACAGAGGCGGCATTCGCGGAATTGGTGGCATCCGGGTAGTTCCAGTGGAGCCAGAAGTAACCGGCGGAATTGGTTCCACCCGCCTCGGGGAGACAGACCCAAAAGAAGGATTCGCCTCCGGGTTTCCACCGTTCCATCTCGAAATCAAGCGGCAACCCGGCGCTATCGGTAAAGAAGATATCTCGCCCATTGGCCGCACATTGGGTGTAGTCAATCCGCTCAGGGGTGAGGCGAACCAAAATGGGCACATCTGCAAGGCGGTTTGTGAGACTGCCTTCGCGGAACATCAGTTTGCGGTGGTTCAGCCAATGGGAGGCGGGATGGGATGCGGGATCGGCTGGATCCGTTCCACGCACGACTTCATCCGCATCGGCATAACCATCCCCGTCGCTGTCCATCATCAAGGGGTTTGAGTGCCATGTATTGACCTCTACGCCATCACCAAGCCCGTCATGATCCGTATCCGCCATTTGCGGGTCGGCTCCATACTGATATTCCGCAAGATTCGCGAGTCCATCCCCGTCGGCATCCAGGCTGGCGTCCGCCTCGTTGGTCGGGTTCAAGCCATGGCTCACTTCCCAGCCATCGGGCATCCCGTCATGATCGGAATCCGCGACATTAGGATCGGTCCCCAACCGGTATTCCTGAAGATTGGTGAGCCCGTCATGGTCTGGATCCCCGCTGTCAACCTGGTCAAGGCTGCCAAAATTCGCCATTTCCCAGTCATCGGGCAGGTGATCGCCATCCAGGGAAAGACCAGCCGGTTGATTCGTGGTGATGGTCAGCGCATCCATGCCGCCCTGACTCCCTTTCAATGAGACTGCCGTGAAGTGGCTCGCCGACGTCGCAAACCCCAATCCATCGCCAGCCAGAATGCCGTCAACGCACACGAGCCATCGTTGGGCGGCGTAGTCCAGTTTCGTCGTGAGCCGCACCCATGCCCCCGTCATCCCGCAGGATGTCACGTTGGTAAGCGTCACCCACTTGTTGCTCAACGCACTCGCCCCGTCATAGGCCTTGAGATACCCGTTTCCATCAAAAAACATCATTGCGCTGCCAGAAACAGCGTTTGTGGGAATGGCGCTTTCAGTTGCCTGAACATGCACGTCCATCCACACCACCGGGGCATTCGACACAGCAAACAATAGACTGAGATTCGCAGGCATATCGGCAGACGACTTCATCGCCAAGGCC
Organism: bacterium; assembly: GCA_037134355.1. Classification (GTDB taxonomy): domain Bacteria; phylum Verrucomicrobiota; class Kiritimatiellia; order CAIKKV01; family CAITUY01; genus JAABPW01. The sequence continues at coordinate 2,211 of JBAXMJ010000130.1, forward strand.
TGCGATCCTTCCCAGACAACGCTGGTCTGCACCAGGATCGTGCTGCTCGGACATGCCGACCACCCATTCTGACCATTGATGTCGCCCACATGAACCGTATTAGTCTCGAAACGTTCAATGAACGGCAATTGGGAACACGTGTTGGCCACCAATGGGTTGCTCCCATATTGCACTTCCGTTCCGTCATTGACCCCATCGTGATCCGTATCCGCAACACGAGGGTCGGTTCCATGCCGGTATTCCTCCAGATTGCTGAGGCCGTCACCGTCGACATCCATGGCCGCATCTGCGGCGTTGGTCGGGTTGAGGCCATGGGCAATCTCCCACCAATCCGGCGTGCCGTCCCCGTCGCTGTCAGGATCGGTGAGGATCATGTTCACCCCCGACATGTTCGTGTGCAGCACAACAGGGTTGTTGGTGTAAATGCCCTGCGCCTCCCAGAAATCGTTCGACCCGTTGCCATCCGTATCCACCCAGGCCCGTATCCAGTAGTTTGAGTTGGGCGGCAGTCCCGCGAGGGTATAGGCGCCCGTGGTCACGCAGGATACCTGTGCAACCGACGCTCCTCCCGTCGGTGCCGTACAGGCCGCCACCCAGACCAAACCGGTCTGCGGCCCGGTGTAGGCAACCGTGCCAGTAATATTCCAGCAATGGCTTGACGCATTCTGGGGGTTCGTACCCGCCAGATATTCACCCAAATTCGACAACCCGTCCTGGTCTGGATCCTGAGATGCCACTGCTGGATCAAGAGAATTCAGGCCATGGGCCACCTTCCACCCATCGGGAATCCCGTCATTTACAGTGGACCATTGTGTCGGATCCGTTCCAGCGCGGAATTCCTGGAAGTTGGTCAACCCGTCATGATCCGAATCACCGTCATCCGTTTGATCCAGGTTCCCTAAATGCGCCATTTCCCAATCGTCTGGCAGGTGATCGCCGTCCAAGGACAATCCTGAAGGCTGGTTGGTGCTGATTGCAAGCGCATCCACCCCCCCCTTCCCGCCGCTTAATGACACCATCCTGAACTGGCTCACGGGTGTCGCGAAACCGAGTCCTTGCGCCGCCAGCATTCCATCAACGCACACCAGCCACTGTTGGGCACTATAATCCATTTTCGTCGTGAGCCGCATCCAAGTGCCTGTCGTTCCACAGGAGGACATGTTGGTCAGCGACACCCACTTGTTGCTGGACGCGGACAAGCCATTATAGACCTTGAGATACCCGTTGGCGTCGAAGAACATCAACGCACTGCCCGAAGGCTGGTTTGTGGGGATGGCACCCTCTAAAGCTTGAACATGAACGTCCAACCACACCACTGGGGCATTTGAAACAGCAAACAGTTGATGGACATTCGCAGGAGTGTCGCCGTTCTTGAGCGCCAGTGCCTGCGACCCTTCGTAGACGGTGCTGGTCTGCACCATCACCGTGTTGCTTGGGCTGGCAAACCAGCCGTTCTGACCGTTCACGTCACCCAGATGCACCGTGTTCGTCTCGAAATTCTCCAGAAAAGGCAGATGGGAAAAGGAATTGGATGTATAAGGATCAAGCCCCAGCGCCCGTTCGACGGCATCGCTCACGCCATCCCCATCGGAATCCGGGTCGGTCATCGTGATATTCACCCCGCCCGAGTTGTCGGCGAGGATCAGGGAGTTGGCGCCATTTGGAGCCACATATCCGCCGCGCGGTTCCCAATCGTCCGGGATGCCATTGCCGTTCACATCGCGGAAGGCACGGGGATACCAGGTTTGCCGGAGCGCCAACCCTGACAATGTATAAACCCCGGGAATTCCCATGGTGAGGTAATGTGCCGAGGCCCAGTCCGAGGAGTTGGTCGTCGCCAGCACATGGATGACACCCGTCTGAACACCGGCATAAAACACTTGGCCGGTGATGGCGGCACAGGGCACAGACAAGGCTGAATCAAGGTCGCTACCCCAGGCCAGTTCCTCAGAATCAGAATACCCATCGCCATCACAGTCTGAAGAAAGCAGGGTGTCGAATATCGTCATCGCGCCAGCGTCGCGCCTGAGCCGAATACCCGTCGCATTGGTATAGAGGCCAAACGGGATGGTGAAAGTCCGGCTCGTCACCCCACCCCCGCCCGAAAGCAGGTTATTGAAGAGATTTGAGGTGAAAACAGGTTCGTTCGGGTCATTCGTCCCGGGAAACCCGTAGAGATCCAGCATCAGGGTGGCGTTGCTGTGATCCACATAATCCAACTGCATCAGCACATTGTTTGTCAGGTGGATTCGATCCACCTCAATGTTCAAAGCGGCTTCGTTGGTGTCCCCGGCCTCCACCACCCAGGCGGGGATATTGGTGTTCCATGCGCCGCCGATCTTGAACGCCGACACCATCCAGTCCGGCCATGGCGAAAACAGAACATCCTCATTGCTGACACAGGTTGAATCGCCCCACGGAATCCAGGCAGCCGTGACGGCATTGGTGGAAAGGTCTTCCGCACGGGACGGCAGAACACAACCCAAGAGAACAAGGGCGAGAACAGAGCAATATAAATTAGATGTTTTCATATGGATTTATTCCCATCACACTGAAGCGATTACCCGAACCCGATTCTCGATATATCTATTCCCATCCATTCCAACTGCCTGCAGACAATCTACCCTCACAAAACTAAACCAGAAAACACCTTCCCCATCCTTATAATCCTGGCTTTTGTCAATTCTTGTACTCCATATCTGTGATTTGTCGGGCACCTTGCACCGCGAGAAATGCCCAGCCAATATTTGTATTTTACAGCCCCGTCAGAACCTCGTTAATTTGCAATTTTCGGTCTGACCCCGACCCCAAATTAATGTTCGTTGACATAAGAATTCTTGGACGAGCATTATTTGTCGAGGGTCTTGGCTGCCAATACGGCGGTGTACTTCCACCTATTGACATCTCGCCCAACTGAAATCCCACATACCCACTTTCCGGGTCAAAGTACAAGGTGAAATCTCTATCAATCTTATCACTTGGAACAATATGCTGAACCGCAATAAACTTCCGCTCGCGCCCGTCGAAATCACGAATAATGAAGGGAACACAGCGGCGCACATAGGCGCAATACTTGATCTTCCCCACTTCAAACTCCTCCGGGATTGAATACCGCTTGAGGATCACTAGTTCTTGTGACTGCTGTTGTTGTCGTACTTGATCGCTGAGTCGGTACCGACAATAATGCTCAGCCAACATAAGCGCCATGTTTCTTTCATGCTCAGAAGGCTGCCAACTCCACGTTACAAGTGGCTGGGCTTGACATAAACCACACTCCATAATCATCACAAGAATGGGCATTATCCGCTTCATCGGCAGTTCCTCGGCATTTGAGGAAGATTTCCAATTTGCCCCTGAATACGAGCAATGGTCTCCCTGTCACTTGCTGCGGCCCTGCAATACACTCCATTTAGATTACCATTATCATTATTCTCGCAATCGAAATCATGATCGCACAAATGACTTCTCGCCAGAATCAACTGGAGTCGCAAAGTTATAAGCTGACGTTTTATGTCAACGCAGGGTCCCGGACACTGACACGGGATAGTCATTTCGCTGATCAGTGACTCCACTGCGGCATCGTATCCCCTTAAACACCCAGCATGATATTGCTCATGCTCTTCGGCTCCAAGAACTTCAGGCATTCTTATATAGATCATTCCTGTACATGTTCCGACCTTCTTTCCCCGATAGCCTTCATTTGGAGCCCCGCATGTTCGCTCCCATCCAACGGTGGGGATATTGCCCGGGACAAACATACCGTTATTTCTTGACCCCAACCATCCTCCTGGTGGCGATTCACCAGGAAAAGCATGATAAATGAAACACTCTTGACCAAGCGCATCGACGACGTTCTGAGGCGCATTCCGCACAAATGCATTGAGATTCTTTCCGCCTTTTCCCCCGATCGGATCGCGACTGCACCATCTCCCCATCTCCGGCATATAGTATCTGAAGCCGTAATTCAGGAGCCCCGTCTCTGAATCCGTGTATTTCGAGGAGAACCTGAACGGGTTCACATCAGCCAGCGAACCGGACTTGGCAATCGTGTTGCCGTAAGGGTCATACTGGTACTGGGCCAGGAATTCGCCGTTGGTGCCGACCAAATCGGTAACATTGCCGTTTGCGTCGTAGCAGTAGAAAGCAGTTGTTGAGTTACTAGGTTGCTGAGTTGTTAAGGAAAGCAGGCCGCCGATGGTGCCAGCCCCCTGGGCGGTTCCGGAAAGATCAAGCCCGTAAACGTAACTGTTTGTAGAAGATGCGGTGCTTTCGGCGATCATCGCCCAACCATTATAGGCGAAGGATGAAGTATGAGGGATGAATGATGAAGTTGGGAAAGAGACAGCCTTGGCTACGCGCCGGGACATGTAATCGTAGGAGTTAGAGACGACCGTGGTGGCGTTGGAGGCCAGTATTAGGCGGTTCTCGGCATCCCAGATGAAGGACCAGTCCTTGTAGGATGTCATATTCCCATCAAGGTCATAGCTGGGGGCGATTCGAGATTGTTGATTTGAGATTGCAGAATACTGGTTTAGGGAGTTGGCGGCATAACTCATGGCTTCCGCATTGTTGGTGGCTGTCCGGCGGTTGCCGATCGGGTCGTAACGGTAACTGAACGAGTTTGTGCCCATGGCCGCATCTTCCAATTCACTGCGCATATTGTAGGCGAAAAGGTTCGAGATAACGGTGGAAATGTCGACATCGGCACGCTTGACGCGGCACCCAATCTCATCGTTCGCAT
>JBAXMJ010000131.1:0-6922 GCA_037134355.1 bacterium
GTATAGCACTGTCCGGCTCGGTGTCCGCCTGGATCGTGGCAGGCTACCTCTGGTGGCGCATCCCGTCACGGGAGCGGGTCTGGTTTGCCTGGGGTCGTTTCGCAATCGCCATGGCCGCCGTGCTGGCCATCCTGTTTGTCATTCCCTGGACAACGCTTCTCCCTTGGGCACCGGTTCGCGTGATGGCGGGCGCCTTCGCCTCCTGGGCGTCCTATACGGCCATCATGTGGCCGGCCATCCAGCGCATGCAAGCCTATGAGCGAAAGGCCACCGATCCCGCTCCGGTTGATGCCAGTGAGACACCTTGCAGACCGAAAAATACCCATTCACTAATTCCTCGCTAACTATTTTCCGGGATGATGGTGTCATTCATTTGCTTCATTCAACCATTTTCAGGGGACAAGATTATGCAAGGTCATTACGGAACAGCGGCATGGGTTGGCGAACCGGTTGCGATCGCTGAATTAACGGATACCCCGCTCTCCAGCTGGCGTGTTCAATCGCAGGATGTCGTCAAGCGAGGCACGGACATCCTTTTTTCCGCCCTTGGAATTCTCATCACCCTGCCTCTGTGGGCGCTTATCGCACTAGCCATCAAGACGACCAGCAGAGGCCCCGTCTTCTTCACGCAAACACGGGCCGGATTGAATGGCCGCCCCTTTAACATGTTCAAGTTTCGCTCCATGGTCGTTGACGCAGAAGAGCAGTTGCAACATTACGTCAACATTGAAACGCTGGAGGAGCCCGTCTACAAACTCAAGGATGACCCCCGTGTGACGCGCCTGGGCCGATTCCTTCGCCGCTTCGGCCTGGATGAACTTCCCCAACTGCTGAATGTCCTTCGGGGAGAAATGAGCCTCGTCGGCCCGCGTCCCGAGGTTGTGGCGTTGGCGAGCCGTTACAATGCGGAACAGCGCATCAGACTGCTGGTCAAGCCCGGCATCACCGGTTATCAGCAAATCCACAACCGCGGCATGCCCGACATGTCCGCACGGCTGGTGTACGACCTCTACTACCTCCGCTACCAAAGCACGTGGCTTGACCTCTGGATTCTGGCGACGACAGTCTTTGTAATCGCCAGCGGCAAGGAGATTACCTACTAAATGACGTTCCTCTTCTGGTCAAGCGTAGCCGTCATCGTCTATGTGTATATCGGCTACCCCTTCATCATCTGGCTCCTGTCTCGGTTCAGACCCGAGCCATCGCCACCACCAACAGAAAACTGGCCGACGGTCAGTCTCGTCATCACGGCATTCAACGAGGAACACGTCATTGAAGAGAAGCTCCGCAATGCGCTTTCCCTAGGCTACCCCAGAGGAAAACTGGAGATCATCGTCGTCTCTGACGGCTCCACGGACCGGACGAATGATATCGCGACCGAATTCCAGTCACGGGGTGTTCACTTGATCAGGCTTGGGGTGCAACAGGGGAAAACCGCAGCACAAAACATCGCCGTTGCCCAGGCTATGGGTGACATCGTGGTCTTCTCTGATGCCAACGCTCTTTACGAACCCGATGCGCTGCAGTGGTTGATCTGGCATTTTTCGCAGGAGGATATCGGTTGCGTGGAGGGTCGACGGGTGGATTTCACACCGCAGAAATCCGGGACGGCTCATCCTGAGTTGGCCTATCGCGACTTGGAATCTCACATCAAAACCTGGGAAAGCCGTGTGTTATCCTGCACCGGTGCCACGGGACCGATCTATGCTGTCCGGCGGGCACTATATATCCCGCTTGACCCCGCCATGATCAGCGACCTCATGGAACCTTTGCTCATCATGTGCCACCACCATAAGCGGCACATCTTTGAGCCTTGCGCGATATCACGTGAAGCCATCCTCCCGGAACTGAAGAATGAGTTCATCAGGAAAGAGCGAATCATGACCCGCTGCCTCACCAGCCTGCGAATGGCGCCCTGGGTGTTCAATCCTTTCCGAAATGGCTGGTTTGCCATCCAGATCATCAGCCACCGGTTGTTACGATGGCTGGTTCCTGTCTTCGCATTAACCGCATTCACCGCCAATGTGTTTCTGCTGTATCATCCTTTCTACCGCATGACGCTCCTGCTACAGGTCTCGTTCATCCTGGTCTCGACCATTGGCGCCATGTTGGACCGGCTCAATATCGGTCCCGCCATCCTCCGCATGCCCCATTATTTCTTTACCGCGAACCTTGCCGCCCTTACCGCCCTGGGCAATTGTCTGCAGGGAAAGAACGTCTTAACATGGCGGCCGCAACGTCCTGGATCGAACCCGCCAACCCATGAGTGCGCCTGAGTTGCGCCTTCAGTCCCCCGTCCGTTGCCGACACAAGTCAACGACTGCGAATATAGAAATATCCATGAGCATCACACCGGATATTCGAAGACAGTACGAAATGGAAAGAAAACTTGCCGCACAAATTCGCGAGACCCTGCCTGAGATGCGGGAGTCCGTTGCGAAAGCCGCCTATTCCGAGTTCTATGCCGCCTTCCCGCATCCGTCCACGCGACCGGACGGACTCCTGGGCGCCACGCCGCAAAAGGAACGGTTGCTGAACGCCCTTCTGCCGCAGACGGGTCATATCCTGGAATTGGGTTGTGGATACGGACACACACTGGCGGCACTTGATAACGCCCGACGGACGCTAACCGGGATCGATCTGTCCGAACTTGCTATTGATGAGGCAAAACGGAGTTACCCTCAGCTGCAATTCATCCATGGCAACTGTATATCACCCCGCACTGGCGATGACGTGTTCGATGCCGTGTTCAGCATCGACTTCATTGAGCACCTCCATCCCGACGATGTCGCGGCACACCTGGCATCCATGCACCAGTATCTGAAACCCGGAGGACTCTGCGTGATCATGACCCCGCATTCCAAGGTCGGACCCCATGACATCTCACGTTTCTTTGATCGCTGTGCAACCGGGCTTCATCTGCGCGAATACTCCTACCGCGACCTTGCCTTGATCGCACGGCAGGCTGGCTTCGCGGCCCTCTGCACGCCGCTGTTTCCGTTCAGGTGCTATCGGATCGCCCCTCGCCTGGTAGCGCCAACCTTGGTGCGGGTCGCCTGGAAACAAGCCCTTGAGTGGATCTTCGGCGCACTCCCTGTAGGCCGTTCAGCCTGTTTTAAGGCCCTCGCTTTGCACACTGTCTGTCTCGTCATGCACCCGGCCACACGGCGAACCCGGAAAGGAATTTATCAACCATGATGGCCCGCCTCTCTCAAGATCACATGACTGTCAAGCACCCCGCCGTTCACCATAACCAACGGGTGCATGATGCCTGCGCGGCTCACTATGACAGCATGCATCATGAAATCTACAACCCGACAGAACAGTATCGCCTTGCCGCAGTGTTGCTGGAGTCTGTGTCTCAAATGGCGACCCCGCCAGAAACCCTGACGATTCTTGACCTGGGAGCGGGGACGGGAAACCTCACGACTCACCTTCTTCGCCTCGGGGCGCATGTCGTGGCCGCCGATGTGTCACAGAAAAGCCTCCAACGATTGACCCGTAAATTTCCAAATAACCGCAAGTTGCGGACTGTTCACCTCAACGGAACCGATCTGGCGGGCTTCGAGGACGATACGTTTGACATGGTTGCCACCTACTCGGTTCTGCATCACATTCCAGACTACCTCGGCGCTGTTGGAGAAATGATTAGAACGACAAAGCCCGGCGGCTTGATATTTATCGATCACGAAAAATGCCCCTCTTTCTGGCTGGGGAATTCGCCTGTTTACGATGACTATCGACAACAACTTCATCACCTACAGCAAGCACCTGCCGGAGTGCGGCGGCGGAATACGATTCGAAAGATATTTTCCATGATGGCGTGGCGGCGCCTGATTAATAGGAGATTTTTCGGATTGAACGCGGAAGGCGACATTCACGTTACCTGCCACGATCATATCGAATGGGATCGCCTTCAGCCGGTGCTGGGAAAAAGCTGTGATTTGGTGAGGCAGGAAGACTACCTCTTATGCGAAGAACAATCTTTCCCGGCGACGATTTACGAACAGTTCCGAAGGAACTGTTCCGACATGCGCTATGTGCTGTATCGGAAGCGGCACCCCACTGTGAAGCCAGCGCCCTGACTACTCCTTCAGGGTCTTAATGTCATCCACCGAAAAATTGGCTTTTCGCTCCATTTGTGTCACCGCCGTGTTGGCCTCGACAACCTTTTTCAGAAACACGGGGTTCGGCGCAAAATCGTCCTGATAAAACCCATGATTATAGGCGGGCTGACGAACACCGTTGATCCACGTGTAGCCATTATATGAAGAAAACCAATGCGCCCCCACGACGTAGGGCAGGCTGGCCAGCTGGATCAGGCAGTTCCGGTATCCATTCCCCCTGTCCTCCCAAGTGGGAACGGTGCTCCACAAAGGCCAGCCGACCGTGGTGGGGACTCCGGATTGCTCGCAGCAAATACACCATTCAGTAATAACAAGGGGCCGGCCCGTCTTCTTGTGGAAGTATTCGAGGGTCCGCATCTGGTCACGCGTAAAATGATCCTGCCCTTGGGGATAGACATTGAGACCGATTATGTCATACACGGAAAACAAGTCGATGCACCAATCATAGATGGCTTTTGTCCGGCCGAAGCCATCCACGGCCGCGGCGAGGGGGAGACGCTGGCCAATGATGAGGCAATCCGGCCTGTACTTTCGCACCGTGGCGATTTGAAAGGCAAAATACTCACGGATGTAGTGCCTCAGAAACTCAAAGATCAATTCGTCGCCAACGCCGCCGGAGCGTTTCGGCAGTGCGGTTTCAAGCTCCTCGAAAGTCTTGAGTTCCGTATCATAACGCTTGTTGTATTCGTCAATCCGGCCCTTGAATTTCGTCTTTGCAAAGTCTGCGAATTCCCGCCGACAGGCTGGTGAATAGAGTGCTTGCGGCAGTTCCGCCCAGGGCAGTTCATTATCCAGGCAAACCGCAAAACACTCCCCGGCCCGCCTCTTTGAAAACCACTCCTTCACATACAGGTCGTAGGTCTTTCTGAATTTCTCGCTGAACACATCGGGAAAGGGAACTGCGGTGCCCAGCACCAGCTTTGAATTCCGGTCCACCATCGCCAGGTCTTCAACCTTGACCTGCCCCTCCCCATACAGGCCTTCTGCGATCTCCCACAACCGGCGCCCATCCCGACCGGGCAGGTTGAGGCTCAACATCAGGGTGTCAACATAGGGAAGGACAGCCACCTTGTTGAGCTGTCTCATCTGGAGAGCCCGATTCATAGGCCCGATTTCTATCCCCGAACCCATCGAGTTGAAGCCCCAGTCTATCAGGTTGTCAAACACGGCATTGTAGTAGTCGTTAGTCTTACCGGTCATGTAATAGCGGGACTGGATGGTCTTTCGAAGGGGCAATTCCCCGACGTCCCCGAACGGCCCGCCGCCCCACAGGCTTACATTCCAGAACGCTTTGCCCTCGGGATTAAACAGCCACCACACACCCTTGACTTGCCTGACGGAATAGTTGCCCTCGGGTTCGATTTCCGGAAGTCGCCTCGCCTTCCTGACGGGGATATCCTTCATCTTCCCGACGAGGGAGAGTCGGCGGGCTTTCCTACCGCTGATTTCAGAGATTGATACCCCGTCTATCCAGTAGCTCCCCGCCTCCGAGATCCGTAGGCGAACCTTGCAGGCCGTCGCGCCTTCCGGAATGATCAGCAGGTACTCCTTCGTCTTCCATTCCGTCTGGTCAGCCAGAAAAGCAATCGACTGTGCCCCGAGGGTTCGTCCAGGATTGAAGTACTCCACCGCAATAGTTGACCAGACAATCCGTTTGGCGGTGGTCTTGTAATGATATTGAAACCGGTACTTCTTCCCGGGATCAACCGTGATAGTCGGGGTTTCCAGGCGAATCGCCCGGCCCGGAGGCAGATCGATTTTGAGGCAGCGGTTGCCGTCCTTCCCTTTGTCGAAACCCAACACCTGGCCGTCACCCTGAGCGACGACCCATGGCGAGGAGTCACTTCCAGTCTTCACGTCCCCATGAGGGATGAGGTTCTCACAAATGCCCGGGCTGGCGACCAGGATCACGAGCCCCAGTATCCGCAGAGTGTTCATGACTTCGCATTCTGTACGCCAAGAAGTTTCCAATAAAGCGCGGCATAGTGTTGTGCGGTTTTATCAATACCGAACCCGCCGACGTTCCTTCGTCCACCATCAGCCAGTCTACTGGCCAGGTCATTGGATGCCAGCAAACTTTGAACTGCTACCGCCATGCCGATGGCATTCCCCGACTCCACCAGCAGGGCGTCCTCGCCGTCGTGCAATGCCTCCAGGAAACCATCGACTCGGGTAGCCACCACCGGAACACCCGCCGCTTGTGCCTCAAGGGCGGCAATCCCGAAGGATTCCTGGATCGAGGGGCAGACCAGAACATCCATGACCGCCAACCACGGCACGATATCCGTCTTAATCCCGACAAACCGTATTTGATCCGCCACTCCCTCTGCCGTTGCCAGCGCGCGCCAGGAAGCCTGCTCGGGACCGTTTCCGACCAGCACTCCCTGCACCCTGGCATCGCTGCGGGCAAGAGTCGCCATCATCTGTACCCAGTCGGATCCTCCCTTTTCAGGGCTGCACCGACCAATCATGCCGACCAGCGGACCATCCGGATTCAGCCCGAGCCGTTTCCGGTCCCCCGCCACGGACGTCGACCGCCGGAACCTTTCAACGCAAATCCCGTTATAGATGACCTGAATCGCATCACGCGGGAATCCTTGCCTGATGAGGGAGCGGCGGACACTCTCGCTGACTGCAACAATCCGGTCTGTGAACGGCTGGAGCAGCTGGTTGCCGATCCGCAGTTTCAGGGGCTGAGCCCACCCCGCCACCGTATGAATCGTGGTAACGACATACGGAGTGCGCGCCAGAATTGCGGCGATCCGCCCCCACAAACCGGCGGAGAACGAATGGGT
>JBAXMJ010000132.1:0-6760 GCA_037134355.1 bacterium
CTTCTGGAAGTTGAAACCGACAAAGCCGTGGTGGAGGTGGAGGCCGGACATGACGGCACGCTGCGCAAGATTCTTGTTCCCGCCGGTACAACCGTCCCGATTCGCACGCGAATCGCGCTGATCGGCGATGCCAACGCCACCCTGCCCGCCGGTGTCGCCGCCCTTCCCGCCAAGCCTGCGGCACTCCCGCCGTCAGGCCCGTTGAAAGCCTCTCCCGCCGCCCGAAAAATCGCAGGCGAGCGCGGGATTGACCTCACTTCCGTCGGCTCCGGCTCCGGACCCAACGGGCGGATTACCTCGCGCGATCTTCCTGCCCAGGCGGCGCAGGCCAAGGCGGCACCTGCCGTACCCGCAGCGGCCCAGGCGGCATCCGTCAGTGGCCAGGCAACCCGCCGTCGGCTGACCCCGATGCGAAAGGCTGTTGCCCGCAACCTGCTGGCCTCGAAGCAGAACATCCCCCACTTCTACATGCAGTTGACGATCAACGCGGCACCCCTGTCCGAACTCCAGAAGTCGGAGAAGAGCAAATACCAGTGCTCACTCAATGACTTTGTAACCAAGGCGTGCGCCAAGGCCATCCGGGAATTCCCCGCTTTCCGGAGCCGGATTGAGAACGACGAGATGGTGGAATTCAACGACGTCAACATCGGTATCGCCGTCGGAATGGACGAAGGCCTCGTGGTTCCGGTGGTTCTGGGCGCGGATACCCTCTCCATCAAGGATCTCGCTTCCGAAACACGGCGCCTCGCCCAGTCGGCGAAAACCGGAAAAATCGAAAACATGGGCAAGGGCGTCTTCACCATCACCAACCTCGGGATGTTCGGCATCGAGCAGTTCACGGCCATCGTGAACCCGCCTGAAGCCGCAATCATGGCCGTTGGAACCCTAAGGGAAACGGTTGTGGTTCAGGATGGCGCCATGTGGCCGGGCAAGGTCATGACCCTAACCCTCAGTGCCGACCACCGCGTGGTGGACGGACTGCCTGCGGCGAAGTTTATGGCCCGTTTGAAAGAACTGCTGGAGACACCGGCACAGTTGCTGTAAGGAACACATCATGAGTAAACATTTTGACATTGTCGTACTCGGCGCCGGACCCGGCGGTTATGTAGCGGCCCTGAAAGCCGCCCAAATGGGAGCTTCGGTCGCCATCGTGGAACAAGGGCATCTCGGCGGAACCTGCCTGAATGTGGGCTGCATCCCCTCCAAGGCACTGCTCGCCTCCGCAGAATTGATTCACTCCATCCACGGCGCGGCCGCCATGGGCGTGAAGGTTTCAGGCGAAGTCACCTTCGACTGGCCCGCCATTCAAACCCGCAAGGACAAGGTTCTCCAGACACTGCGAGGCGGCATCAAGTCCCTCTTCGCCGCCCGGAAGGTCACACTTTTACAGGGACGGGGGAAACTGAATGGCCCGGGGAAAATAGCGGTTGAAACAAAATCGGGCACTGAGGCCATCACCGCCGGGAAAATCATTCTGGCAACAGGCTCGATCCCGGCGCGGATTCCCGGCTGGCCCACCGATCCCGAGAAAGTCTGTACCAGCGATGAGTCCCTTCACTGGAAAACCCTTCCCGCCCGTCTCCTGATTGTCGGCGGCGGCGTCATCGGCTGCGAATTCGCCTGCATGATGCGCGAATTCGGGGTTCAGGTCACCATTGTTGAACTGATGCTGCGGCTTCTGCCGGAACTGGACGAAAGTCTTGCGGATCCCCTGCAGAAAATATTTACGAAGCGCGGCATCCAGTGCTTTACCGGAACCAAGGTAGAAACCTTGACCGCAGGTGATACCGTCAAGGCCGTACTCAGTAACGGCCAGACCGTGGAAGCCGACCGTGTCCTGTTGTCCATCGGGCGCCGTCCCAATACCGCAGATATCGGACTGGAATCCGTGGGTCTGGTCAGCGACCGCGGTTTTGTCCGGGTGGATGACCACATGGAAACCCCGGTCAAGGGCCTCTACTGCATCGGCGATGCCAACGGACGATGCCTCCTGGCTCACGCCGCTTCGGCGCAGGGAATCGCGGCCGTTGAGAACGCCATGGGGCACGCCCACGCATTCACCGCCCCCATTCCTTCGGCCGTCTATACCTTCCCGGAAATCGGCGCCGTGGGCATGACCCAGGCACAGGCCAAAAAAGCCGGCATTCCCATCGCCATCGGCTCATTCCCGCTGGCGGCACTGGGCAAGGCGATTGCCGTCGGCCACACTGAAGGTTTCGTCAAGGTGCTCCGTCACCGCGAAACGGGCGAACTGCTCGGCGTCCACATGATGGGGCACAACGCCACCGAATGCATCGCCTCGGCGGCCGCCATGATTCACCAGAAGGTTACGGTACAGGAGCTGGCGGATGTGGTATACGCCCACCCGACCATCAGTGAGAGTATCAAGGAAGCCGCAGAGGATGCCCTCGGAATGGCCGTGCATCTCCCTCCCCGGAAAATTCTCAGAGCAACAGCAGGGTAAATATCTCAAATATAATATCTGAAATATAAGAAACCATGAGCAACACCATCATCAACACCATCGGGCCGGCTCTGCGGGCGCTTTTGGCTGACAGCAGCGAATCCCTCAAACTTGTGTCGTACTCGGCTGTGAGCAGCACCAGCGCCAAGACCCTGACCATTCCCCTCCCCGCCGATCTGGCCGCGCCGGCCCTCATTGAAGTCCTGCGCAAGACGCTGGCCGATTACTCAAAGGCTCATGGAGTCAAACCCGACGCCGTGGTCTTTCCCGGTCTGGGCATGTTCACCATCGCCGACAACCCGGTTAAAGCCGGTCGTGTCGCCGGAAAAGTTGCCGTCGTCACCGGAGCCGCCCAGGGATTCGGTCTGGAAATTTCCAGGCAGTTCGCGGCCGCAGGCGCCCATGTTGTCCTGCTCGATATGAATCAGGCGGGCGCTACCGCCGCCGCGCAGGAGCTCTGCAAACAGTTCGGCGCTGGCCGCGCCATCGGGCTGGCCGCGAATGTCACCGACCCTGCCTCGATGGAGGCTGCCATTCATGAGACGGTCAAAGCCTTCGGTGGATTTGATGTTTTTGTTGCCAATGCCGGCGTACTCAAGGCGGGCAGCGTCAAAACCCAGAGTGCGGCGGATTTCGACTTTGTTACGTCCGTGAACTACAAGGGCTATTTCGTGAGCGTCCAGAAGGCCGCCCCGATCCTCGCCACGCAGCACCTGGCGAACCCGAAGTACTGGAGCGACATCATCCAGATCAATTCGAAGTCAGGACTGGAAGGCTCCAACAAGAATGGCGCCTATGCGGGCAGCAAGTTCGGCGGCATCGGGCTTACCCAGTCGTTTGCGATGGAACTGGTGGAAGACAACATCAAGGTGAACTCCATCTGTCCCGGAAATTTCTTTGATGGCCCTCTCTGGTCAGACCCCAAGAATGGTCTCTTCGTCCAGTATCTGGCAACCGGGAAAGTTCCGGGCGCCAAAACGGTTCAGGATGTTCAGAAGTTCTATGAAGCCAAGGTGCCCATGCGCCGCGGCTGCATGGCACAGGATGTCATGAAGGCTATTTTTTATCTGATGGAACAAAACTACGAAACAGGCCAGGCGGTTCCCGTAACCGGTGGTCAGGTGATGCTGTCTTAAAAACTAAAAAGGAAACCCCCATGCCCGCAACAACCCTTCCAAAAACCCAGTATGCCGTTCAACTCGTCGGCCCCGGCGAGCTCAGACTCAACACCGCCAAGCCTGTCGTGGCGCCTGGTCCGCACCAGGTGCTCGGCAAAATTGAATCCGTTTGCCTGTGCTTCTCGGATCTCAAGCTACTCAAGCAGTTCTCCGAACATCCCCGTAAAAGCGAGGTGATCAGCGGACTCACCCTGGATGTCCTGAAAGAGATTTCGAGTTATGTTCCGGGCAACAAACCCACCGTTCCTGGGCATGAAACGGTAATACGCATTGTTGCCGTGGGTGACCAGGTCAAGCATCACAAAATCGGCGAGCGGTGCCTGGTTCAGACAGACTATCGGGCATTCCCGACCGCCGGCTCAAGCTCGGCGTTCGGTTATAACTTTGAAGGCGCACTCCAGGAATACGTGATCATGGACGAACGCGTCATCATCGACCCTGCCAATGGAGAACGATTTCTGATTCCGGTTCCGGAAAATCTCAGTGCCTCGGCTGTCGCCCTCGTCGAACCCTGGGCCTGTGTGGAAGACTCCTATGTAACCCCCGAACGTCAAACCATCAAAGCCGGCGGAAAACTGGCTGTGGTAGTGGACGGCGACCATAAGATGAAGGGGCTTGCCGAAAGCTTTTCCCGAACTGGAAAGCCGGCCTCCATCAACCTGGTCTGCGCCGATGGAACCCATCGGGAACTTGAAAAACTGGGAATTCCCGTGACCCGCCTCCTCAGTGCCGCGGAATTGCCAAAGGAATCCTTCGATGACATCGTCTATTTCGGCCACGACCACGAAACAATCGGCATCCTGAACGACAAGCTTGGCCTCTGCGGCATCATCGCCATCGTCACGGGCGGACACAAGATCGGGCACTCCGTCTCCGTTGGCGTGGGCCGCGTTCACTACGGCATGACCCGCTGGATCGGAACTCTTTCCGCAAGCGCCCACGAAGCCTATAAGGTTATCCCTGCCACCGGTGAAGTACGCGAGAACGACAGCATCTGCGTCGTCGGAGCAGGCGGACCGATGGGCCAGATGCACGTCTTGCGCGATGTCTGCATCGACAAGAAGGGCATGACGGTCATTGCGGTGGACTTTGATGACGCCCGTCTTGCCAATCTTCTGGAGAAGGCGGAACCGCTGGCCAAGACCAATAAGATTGGACTGAAGTCCGTAAACCCGAAAAATCAGCCACTCACCGGTCCCTTCAGTTATAATGTCGTCATGGCACCGGTCGGAGCCCTGGTTTCCGATGCCATCAAAAACAGTGCCAAAGGGTGTCTGATCAATATTTTTGCTGGCATCCCCGCTCCCACCCGGCATGATCTGGATCTGGACACCTACATCGCCAACGGCTGCTTCATGTTCGGCACGAGCGGATCGACCATTCGTGACATGAAGATCGTCCTGGAAAAGGTGGTGGCCGGACGTTTGGACACCAACCGTTCCGTTGACGCCATCAGTGGCATGGCGGGGGCCATGGACGGTCTGGCTGCAGTCGAAAACCGGACTCTGGCCGGCAAAATCGTCATCTATCCCATGCTCCATGACTTGGCGCTTACCCCCCTGTCGAAACTGGGCGAAATCCTTCCCAAGGTTGCCGCCAAGCTGGATCACGGAAACTGGACAACGGAAGCCGAAAAGGCGCTACTGGCATAAATTAGCGCTGTCACCCATTGTCCCGGCAAAACCTCAGGCACCCCCATCTCGAACTCATCACAATCTGTGATGAGTTGCGTCCTTTGGCTCCAGCTTCGGCCACGAATTGCGCTCTGATGCAGTCATATTCGTCCGCCGACAGTTGAAACATGAAGTCAGCCGGAAACCGATCCCGGTTCCGGGTAACCGCTTGGTTCAGTGCGCGCTTCCACACCGTAAAGAACCGCGATATCCATACCTCGCAAATCGCAAGCCCTAGGCTAAAACGGTTAACAGAAGAAGCACCAGGCAGATTTTCATTACCGGTAATGCAGGAACTCATCGATGGTCAGGTCTATATCCTTGGCGATCTGGCGCAGGAGGATCGGCGAGAGGTCACGGCCTTGATGAAAGGGAACGGTCGTACACCGCCCATCAGAATGCCTGAACTGCCGGTGAGAACCGCGCTGGCGCACCTCCACAAAGCCTATGGCATCCAGAATGGCAATAACTTCACGGGGTTTCAGGACGGGAACGTTACCCATGGTTACGCCACCACCACACTTTGGGTTCCTACGAATTCAGCGTCCATATGTGGCTCACCGTCTTCCAACAGCATGCCAACCACTTCCTGCAGGTTCCGCGAAAGTTCGTCTAACGTCGCACCCTGGGTGTGTGCGCCTGGAAAACCCGGCACGTACCCCACGTACAGATTCGTTTCCGGGCAATGTTCTACAACTGCCGTATATTGCCTCATAGTAAAAGTCCTTTCATGTGAACGAGTATATACACTGATGTGTTGATTTACAACTCCTACTCACAACAAACCTATTAGCTATTATATTGTAATCTATTGTAACTATCTTCCTGTCCATGGCGACCTCACCCCATGCGAATCGCATAAGCCGTCATGCGCGGGTAGCCTTCCCAAGATACTTCCTGAGGTCAATCTCGGGAGACACCTTCCTCTTCTTGAAATTCCCAACTGCCTTGTCCATCATCCGTAATGTTTTCGGGGTCAGGTTTGCCGGATGGGTCAGAACCCTGGGTTCCAGCACCACGGTTCCGGAATCAAAAACCTGAACCGCATAGTACCCGGCTGTCGCACCGCGCAGTGTGATCCGGTTCTTGCTGTCAAGGTGCGTGTCATATTCTTTCACCACTGCCATTGTCATGATCATCACTCCTGTTTGCGTACTGGTGGGAATTCCCACATGCCTACTATACGCCATCAGGCAACCGAAGCAACAGCATTATGGCAATGTTCACCTCGATGGCACGAGGAGAGCGAAGGACGCTGGAAAAGCATAGCCACGCCTTGTTCGGTGAAAGCGCAAGGGAGATAGGCTCGGCCGCGATGTTTCCTCGAACTCATCACAATCTGTGATGAGTTGAGTCCTTTGGCTCCAGATGCAGCCACGAATTGCACCTAAAGGACTGTTTGGGATGGGCGACGGCTGGTGTACCGCCTTCAGGCGGCCAAGAGA
>JBAXMJ010000133.1:0-6667 GCA_037134355.1 bacterium
GCCGTCCGCGGAGGCCTCGGAGAGGCCTCCCTACCCAGATCATGTAAAGACAATAATGATTTCTGTGGGATGCTAATGAACAACTTCCTCAAGCGACTCATTCTGAACCTTTCCTTCTACCCCCTGTTAATCCTTTATTCCCTCAGCGCGGTTCCGGTGCTGGCGATTTTCATTGCGGTTCAGGCTCCGTTTGTCGGCCATCGCCGTGCGATGCAGCTATTCCGCATGGCGATCCGGTGGTACGGACGCGGGGTGATCTATGTTCTGCCATACCCGTGGGTTCGGGTTTGCTTTGAGAATCATTCCGGTGGTGAGATTCCACTGCCATGTCTGGTGATTTGCAATCACCGGTCTTCGTCAGATCCTTTTCTAATGGGGGCACTTCCGTTCTACAACGGGGTTCAGATTGTAAACAAATGGCCCTTTAAGCTGCCCTTGTGGGGGCCCATGGCGCGGTGGGCCGGGTACTTGAGCATCAACGAGATGCCGCCTGAGGAGTTTTTTCAAAGGGCTGCTGCGTTGTTGCACGATGGGGTTTCCCTATTGGCATTCCCGGAAGGGACACGCGCCCGTTCCGTGGAGATGGGGCCTTTTCACGGCTCGATGTTCCGGTTGGCGCTTGAAACCAGAGCGCCCATTCTGCCTCTCTGCATTTCCGGCAATGAAACCATTCCGCCGCGGGGAACCCTGATGATGCGGCCCGGAAGGATCGTGTTGCGGAGTCTTCCGCCGGTGACGTGGGATGAGGTCAAGACTCTCTCCGCATTCCAATTGAAAAACAAAGTGCGTGATCTGATATCCCGTGAATTGGCGGTTATGGAGGGGCGGATATGAAAAAATTCAAGGGAGAGCCCTCGCTCGAGTTTGCTACGGCTGACGTTGTCTATGCGGCACAGGCTGAACGCTTTCAGGCGCATCTGGCCCGGTGTGCCCGGCATTCACCCTATTACCGGCGGCTGTTTAAAGAGGCCGGAATCAACTCCGGCGTGATCAGTTTGAAGGAGCTGGAGAGCCTCCCGATTACCGATAAAACTGATTTTTCACGCTATAATGAGGACTTTCTTGCCGTTCCCCGGGATAAGATTGTGGATATCGTGCTGTCGTCCGGAACCACCGGAAAACCCACACGGATCCTATACACCGATCGGGATCTCCAACGGCTTGCCTATAATGAACAGGGCTCCTTTTCCGGGTGCGGAATTACCCGAGCCGATACGGCGCTTTTGACCTGTACCATGGACCGGTGTTTCATTGCGGGGTTGGCCTATTTTCTGGGTATTCGCGAGTTGGGTGCGGCGGCGATCCGGAACGGGCATGGCACACTGGCCAGCCATCTGGAGATCATCCGGATGATCAAGCCGACCGTTCTGGTAGGCGTGCCCTCATTTCTTCGCAAGTTGGCGATTTTTTTGAAAGAGCATGGCGAGGATCCCGCCCGGTCCTCGGTGCGGAAACTGGTGTGCATCGGCGAGCCGGTCCGCGGGGCGGACATGGACTTGCTTAAGTTGGGGAACGACTTGCAGGCCTTCTGGCAGGCGGACGTGTATTCGACATATGCCTCGTCCGAGTGCATCTCGACCTTCTGCGAGTGTACGGCCCAGCGGGGCGGGCACCTGCATCCCGACCTTGTGATCGCGGAAATCCTGGATGAGGCGGGGCGCCCGGTGGCGGCGGGGCAACCCGGGGAGGTCGTATTGACTCCGCTTGATATCGAGGGGATGCCGCTGATCCGGTTCAGGACGGGGGACGTGAGTTTCCTGATGACGGAGCCCTGTTCCTGCGGACGGACATCGCCCCGGCTGGGGCCGATCCTGGGGCGCAAGCAGCAGATGATGAAGGTGCGGGGCACCACGCTTTATCCGCAGGCGGTGTTTGCCGCCCTGGATGAAATTCCGGATCTGGGTGACTATTATCTGGAGATTATCGGAAAAGAGAATTTGTCGGATGAACTGGTGATTCATCTTGGGGCGCGGGCGGGACAACCTTCGCCCGATTGGCTTAAGGAGCGGTTGCAAGCCTGCCTTCGCGTGACCCCTGTCATCGTCATTGACCCCGAGGATAAAGTACGGCACCATTTATATTCCCCCGAATCCAGGAAGCCAGTTCGGGTATGGGATCGACGAAAAGGGTAGGGAGGGCTCTCCGAGCCCTCCGATCCATGAGATAAGGGAGATACCAGTGAGTTGCCATAACCTGATGATCGGGTCGGAATTTGACAAGGCCGATATCGAGAATGCCGCCCGGAACGGACGGTTGCTTTCGATGGAGATCGAGTTCGGCCTGCAGTGCAATTTCCAGTGCCAGTACTGCTATGTCGGGCCAACCGGGGCGGCGGTCAAGGAGTTGACTCCCGATGAAATCAAGCGCGTGATACGGGAGGCCAAGGGGCTTGGCGCGCGCAAAATCATCGTTCTGGGTGGCGAGCCCATGATTTATCCCAATGTCCTGGAGATGCTGGAGTTTATCCGCGGCGAAGGGCTTTCCGTGGAAGTCTTCACCAACGGCACCAACGTTACGGCTGATGTGGCGAAACGGTTGTTCGGCCTGGGCGTGCAGGTGGTGCTCAAGATGAACAGCTTCAAGGAGTCCGTTCAGGACGGGCTGGCAGGGGTAAAGGGCGCCTATCAAATTATCCAGGCGGCGTTCAAGAACCTCACGGCGGCGGGCTTTCCGGCAGAAGGACATCCCCTGGCGGTAAGCTCGATCATCTGTAACCAGAATCTTCCGGAGATTGCGACGATGTGGCAATGGCTCCGGGACCGGCAGATCATTCCCTATTTCGAAATTATGACCCCGCAGGGGAATGCCCAGGATAACAACCATCTGGATGTCGAGCTTCCAGCCCTCCAGAAACTGTTTGCCGAGTTGGCTGAGCTGGATCATGCCCGTTATGGGTACAAGTGGGAGCCGCAACCGCCGCTGGTGGGTGACCGGTGCCTGCGTCATCAGTTCTCCTGTCTGGTGAATGCTGCCGGTAATGTGATGCCCTGCGTGGGGGTGACGATTCCCGTCGGCAATGTCCGGGAACGGTCTTTGGCGGATATTCTCCGTGACAGCGAGGTGATTGGTGATTTGCGGAAATACACCCGGACCATCCATGGTCCCTGCGCGGCCTGCGAAAAAGCGGAAACCTGCTACGGGTGCCGCGGAGCGGCCTACCAGATGACCGGCGACTACCTGGCCTCCGATCCGTTGTGCTGGCGGAATGCGGGGCGCGATGCTGAAATCATGAAGCTACCGACGGAATTGGGGCGCATGATTCCCCAGCAGGCCCCGATGCGGGTGGTGGACAGGCTGATGTCCGTTGGCGAACGGGTGGCCGTTGTGGAGACCACAGTGCAGGCGGATAACCCCTTTGTTGGAGAGGCGGGAACCTTGGATTCCCCAGCGCATCTGGAACTCATTGCCCAGGCGGCCGCCGCGATGAATGGATTCAGGACCACGGTGCGTGATGGGCAGGAACAGGAAGGCTATCTGCTTGGGGCGCGCCAGCTGGAGGTGTTTGCTCCCGCCCGCGTTGGCGACATCCTGACCACGCGAGTATTCAAGGCCACCCGATACGGTGATTTCGGTGTGATTGAGGGCCAGGTTACCCGCGGGGAGACCGTCCTTGCCCGTGGCGAAATCAAGGTGTGGCACCGGGGAGAGGGATGAGGGAAAAATCTCAGATTTCAGATTTCAGATTTCAGATTTTCCTGCAGGTGTGCTGTCTTTTGATTGCGGGTTCCGTTTCCGCCGCCGACACCCCGCTTCTCGCCGAGCTCCAGAAAAGCCTGGCCGGGACCACCAATGTCCAGAGTGAGTTCATTCAGGAAAAGACCCTCTCGCTACTCCAGCAAACCGTGGTGATCAAGGGACGCCTTGCCGTGGAACAGCCGACCCGGTTGTCGTGGCAGGTGTTGGAGCCAATCCGCTATAACATGGTACTCGATGGAACGGTTCTGAAGCAGTGGGATGAGACTACCGGGAAGGTGCAGACGATGTCCCTGGCGGGTAATCCCGTTTTCAAAGTAGTGGTCAATCAACTTCGCGCCTGGTTTTCCGGGCAGTTCGATTTGTTGACCCAGGACTTTGACGCCCGGGCTGATGCGTCCACTTCGACTCCGACCATCATTTTCACCCCGAAAGACGGGAGCTTTGCCGTCAAGGTGATTCAACGTGTGGTGCTGACCTTCCGGGAGGATCGCCGGTATATCCAGACCCTTCTGATTGAGGAACGTACAGGTGACCGAACCCTGATGACCTTCACCCAGTCGATCCTCAATGCCGCCATTCCTCCGTCGGCATGGGAGGTCAAGCCGCATGGACGGTAGCCTGTTTCTTCGCCTCTTTTCCCGTCTTGAGCGTCGACGCAATCTGGTCATTGGCCTGTTGCTCACCCTCCTGACTCTAGCCGGCCTGAGCCTGGTGCGGGTTCGGTTCGACAACACGCTTGACCTCATGCTCCCGACGGATAGTCCGGCCCAGCGGATGATGGCGTTTCTGCGAACGGCCAATTTCTCCAACAAGATCGTGATTTCCCTGGAGGCAAAGGACACGGAGGATGCCCGGGGTAAATTAATAGATGCATCGGATTCCCTGGTTGCCTCCCTTCAGTCGCCCCTGATCAGCAAGGTGATTTCCGGGTTCTCCGCACCGGACCTGATGGCCGATGCCGGATTTTTCCTTCGCTATGCGCCGCAGATCCTGACGTCCAACGATTTGGCTTTGATCGATTCCGAAATGAACTCCGGCGGGATTAGCGGGGTTGTGCAACGGCTCTATTATCAACTTCTGAAGCCGGAGGGCATGTTCATGGCCCGCGCGATCCGGTCCGATCCGCTGGCGATCAACCAGATGATCCTGGGTCGGTTGGAAAAGCTCTCCACCAGCATGGGGTATGATGTCACCATGGAAAACGGCCATTTTATAAGCCGTGACGGTCGCCATACCATGCTTCTGCTGGAGACCGTGGTACCGCTTACCGATGCCGCCGGGGCGCGGAAAGTCCTGAATTTTCTCACGGAGAAACTCGGCCGCCTTCCGGCCGGAATCACCGGGTCGCTGGTCTGCGGCCACACCCATGTGGTGAGCAACGAGGATACCATTCAGAGGGATCTGGGCGTGGTGCTCTCGCTGGCCTCGGTGGCCTTCATCATTCTCTATGTCGGATTTTTCAGGGATAAGCGGGCGTTGCTGATATTTCTGGTGCCGGCCCTTGCTGCCGTTGTGGCGCTGGCCATCACCGCGCTACTCTTTCCGCGCCTCTCCTATTTTGTCATTGCGTTCGGTCCGGTGATTGCCGGGATTGCCGATGATTACGGGATTGCCGTCTATGTGGCGATTCGGCATGGATCGAACCGCGCCGAATCTGTTCGGCATATCGTTTCCCCTGTCACGGCGGGCGCTTTGACGACAACGGCAATCTTTTTTGCGTTTTTCTTTTCACGCATTCCCGGGTATTACCAACTCGCCTGGTTCTGTATTCTCAGCCTTCTCATTACGGTGGCGCTGGCTCTTTATGTCCTGCCCCTTTTCCTTAAGCCCGGGAAGACTCCGGAAGAACATGATGCCTCCCCGTCCTTTGAGGCTCCCCAACACTCAAAATTATGGCTTGCCGGCTTTGTCGTCCTGTTTGTCCTTGCCGCCGTCCTGGCCACCCGGGTGAAATTCGATAGCGATATCACGCGCCTCGACGGCACCGCTCCGGCCATTCTCAAGGTTGAGGATGATTTTCGTGCGGTATGGGGAACGGGCGAGAGGAAAGAGGCGATTCTCGCGGTGATGGGGAACAGTTATGAGGAGGTTCGCGAGAAAACCGATCAGGTTTACGAACAGGCGGTTGCCGCTGTGGGAGCCACCCAGTTTGTGAGTCTGGCCTCGGTCTGGCCGTCAGGAAAAACACGTGCGGACCGGGCCCGGGCGTGGACGGCATTCTGGCGCGATGGGCGTGAGGTGAAGTTCAGGGGATTGCTGGCGGAGCAGGGGGCGGCACGCGGGTTCGCCACCAATGCCTTCGATCCTTTTTTTGAGCACCTGTATGACGGGGCGATTCTGACGGATGAACCGGTCTCGAATCAGGTGCTGGTCAATCTCAAGGATCGCTTTGTCCAGACGCCGAACGGGCGGTACCAGACGTTGTCCTTCTTTCCCGACACCCCGGAGGTGGGGAATGCATTGGGACGTGTGGTGAAGGATCGGTCAGATGCCTTCATTGTGTCCCGTACGGCGATGGGCTCGATTCTTTCGGATGCGTTCACGGGGGAAGTCATGCGGACATCAATGCTGGCGGGAGTGCTGATTATTCTCACGGCCTGGTTGTTTATCCGCAGCATTCCGCTGACGCTGATTGCCCTGTCGCCGGCATTTTCAGCGGTGGTTGGATTGCTGTCCATCATGGGGTTGATGGGGCGGCCGCTCACTGTGGCGAATCTGATTTCAGGGATTGTGGTGTTCGGGCTCAGCATTGATTTCGGGATGCATATCCTGCATGCGTGCCGTCATCCCCAGGGGCGGCATGCCCGGATGGCCGTGACCTTTGCGGCGATCACGACGATGATGGGGGCGGCGGTGCTGTTGTTTGCCAGGCATCCGGCGCTGGTTTCGATCGGACTGACCCTGACCCTCGGGGTGGCGCTCGGGTATATTGCGGCCATGTGGATGGTGCCGGTGTTGTATGGGGTGATGG
>JBAXMJ010000134.1:0-6652 GCA_037134355.1 bacterium
CGGCAGTAGCCTTAGCCCCCGTTGCGCCTTTTCGCCCCCGAGGGGGCGGGCGCGTCGGTTTTGCATTGCTGCCGGCCTCGCGCGGAAGAGCCGCTCGCAAAACAATGATGGGGAGATCCCCATACCCCCTTGGGAGACGCGCGTGTTGTCCGGCGGCCGGCGGGGAGATTCTGGACATCGTGGTGAGTCACTCATCAAGGTTGTCATCAGCAACCCCAGTGTGCGCCGGACAACGGAATTCCTTGCTACACTCGAAGCCGCCTCCGGCGGCAGGTGCCAGAGGGCGGCTTCGCCGCCCCGGAAAACTCGCCTTATGATGAATCCCTTTGGCGTTTGGGCATACCCAGCTTTGTTTGACGCCTTTAACTTTAAATGCTAGGAATAGAAATTGCTACGAACCTCTAAATTTCAAATAGGAGTAAATCCGTGAAGAAACTCGTTCCCTTGTTAACAGTGGTCGTGTTGGCGATGTCCTGTGCAATGAGCCTGTTTTTCGTGAGCGGTTGTGATGTCTCCAGCAGCACCGATGCTCTCACGATCAGTCCCTCAAGTGCCACGGTTTCTCCCGGACAGGATGTCATATTTAACGTGACAGGCGGTTATACCTACACGTGGAGTCTCTCTCCGGATGACGGAAGTGGCATCCTAAGTTCCCAGAGCGGATCACAGGTGACCTACACCTGTCTGTCAACTAATATCAGCACCAAGGACTCTTCTGCAAAAAAGGTTATGGTGACATCAACAATTCCAGGCAGTGGAACAGGTTCCTCAAACAGTCCAGCCTATGAAGTATCAGGCTCTGCAAATATTTATTATGTCAACGGGATGGGTGGGGGCGATACTACCCCCGCTCTTGTTATCAAACCGGATCACACCGTCACTGTGTTGACCAATGGCACGATGGCATTTTCCGCCACTGGGGGAGTCCCGCCATATAGCTGGAATGTTCTCGATTCCAACCTCGGTTCTATTCTCCCTGCAACCACGATCGCTGATGGCATAACGACCTACAAGCGGACTGCGAGCAATAGCAATACGGTGAATAAGGTTATACTCCAAGATAGTGCTGGAGTGAGTAAGGAGATTGCTATCAATCAGCCTTAAGCGATGATGGACTTCAATGGGACAACCATTGCAACCTTTTTGCCCTATCCCATGATTTAAGATATCGTGGGAAAAAGCCGAGATTGATAACTCTTGCGAAATTGATACATAACAGTTTTCTTGCTCCTCAAGGAGAAGAAGATCGACCAATAATAGATGGCAATGTAATTGGTAGAGGCGAAGATGCCGAAATTCCTTCTTGCCTAATCAATCACTGAGCAGGCTTCGGCTGCCATTGCTTCGCCCAAGACCGTGCTGAATCCTGTTGAGATTGGGATATCTCTCTTATTCCAATAGATTTCAAAAATGCCGAAGCCTCCTTATTTCCTCCATTGTCGGCTAGAAGAAACCAGCCATACGCAGTCTGAACATCTTTAGTTGTACCCAAACCATTAACATAGGCGAGACCAAGATTGCATTGAGCGTCGGCATTCCCCTGTTCGGCGGATTTACAGAACCATTTCACCGCCTCATGGGGATTTCTCTCCACTCCATCGCCTTGAATATAGGCGATACCAAGACAGCATTGAGCGTCAGCATTCCCCTGTTCGGCTGATTTTCGTAACCACTGAATTGCCTCTTTTGGGTTCCTTTTTACGCCATCGCCACGCATATAGGCGATACCAAGATTGTATTGTGCTATGGAGAGTCCCTGTTCGGCTGATTTTCGGCACCACTTTACTGACTCTTCAGGACTCTTCTGCACCCCGATACCAGTAGCATAGGCAACAGCAAGATTATACTGTGCAATGGCATCGCCCTTTTCGGCATCCATATGCCGTTCCCGAGGTGTTGTCGAAGATGGCTTTGAAGCATTACCACAACCAACGCCCAAATTGAGCAATGCGAGGGTTAGGTAGACAGCGGGAATTCTGAATTTGTTCATAAATGTCCTCTCACGGTAATTCCATCGGTTCAGCCAAGACGAACCTAC
Organism: bacterium; assembly: GCA_037134355.1. Lineage (GTDB taxonomy): Bacteria > Verrucomicrobiota > Kiritimatiellia > CAIKKV01 > CAITUY01 > JAABPW01. The sequence continues at coordinate 2,039 of JBAXMJ010000134.1, forward strand.
CAATTCAGCCACTCAGGGTCAATGTAGTGCGTAGTAGGGGTGGGCGTTCAAATAATAAGAGCGGCACCGTTTCGATTGGCCTGCCAAAGGGTAGCGTTGACCCTTCTCCCCCCGCTCCCCCCCTCATCCTCGTCTCCGGCCACCGACGGCTGGGCTTCATTGACGGTAAACCAAGCCAGTGGTAGAAATCAGGTCATAAAGACTTCGACCATATTGGATATGTGGCAAGTTTGACGGTTCACCAGAATACAGCAGAAATGCGACGTGCTATGCTGGACGGCTAATACAAGGTTCGGGCAGAGAAGAGACAAGAATATGATGAGGAACTCAGTGACTTTGGTAATGGCAACGCTTCTGAATTTGCATGTCGCCGCGCACGCTCAAAGCGACAACAACAGAATCGGGTGCTATCTCGATTCCGGCTATTTCAACCTCGTCGTCGAGTCAAAGACACAAACCCTATATCAACTGGAACAGTCTGCGGACCTTAAGACATGGTTCCCATTCTACCCCTTCCTTGGTACGGGGTCCACTTGGACCGGCGCTCTGGACCCGACCATGATTCAAGGAAGTCCCTCCTTCTACCGATTCCGTGCGGAAGATATCCCCTTTGAAATCGAAAGTGGTTTCATTACGATGAGCGATGGGGCAAGAATGTACAGGATGGTTGGCGGCAGTGGTCCCTTGCTTGTGTTTATCCACGGGGGCACCCAGACATCTAGAGATTGGCTTGCCCAGATGGTAAACTTTGGCACATCAAATCGCGTCGCCATCTACGATCTCCGCGGTTTCGGTCGCTCTAGTCTCACTGGTTGGGAAGATAGCCCTTGGAACTGGTCGTGGTCACAGACCAACCGCGCCACGCTCGACTTATCGGAACTGATCGACAGCATTACCAACGGCCCGGTTCAGATTTGTGGACTTTCAATGGGAAGTGCAATCGCTGCGCAGTTCGCAGTCATGTATTCAAACAGAGTCTCCAAATTGATTCTTGCAAGTCCGTGGTTCGGGTACACTTTCCCGCGAGATTCACAGTTGCAGAGTCTGAATGCTTTAAGTAACCGGACGCTTGTGCTCGTGGGATCGGAAGATACGTGGGGGTCACAACAAGAGGTCCAATGGGCACAAGGCCAAGGCTATGGGGCAACAGTTACGACCGTCGAGGGTGCAGACCACACCATGAACACAAGCAGAAACGAAGCATTCAACGCACTCGTGCATGCTTTTCTAGAGGGAAACTGAGACAAGAAGACAGGAGCCATCGGAGGCACCATACGTCGCTACGCGCCGCTGGTGCGCCGCAACGTTACTCCTTCACGCCCCGGCCACGCTCGCCGGTTTCTTTCGCATGGCTACCTTTGCCGTTTTCCGGGCGAACATTTGGCGTAGCGGCGGGAAGAGGTTCATGCCGCGTTCATGCCGGGCTTCGGCACCGGCTGTTGTCAGGCCCTGCCGTCGGGCGATCTCCCGGTAAGTCAGGCCGAGGACTCGCATGCAAACCACATCGCGAACGTCCTGGGGGAGTGCCATCAGGTGCCGGACAAATTCTGCCAGGACAGATACAGGCATTACATCCTCGCGCTCCACGTCAATCGCAGGTGCGGCGGCTTCCAGTGGATCCACCCGATCCTCTGCATCGGCTTCCAGGGTGTGGAGTGATGCGTCCTCCAACTTGCATTTGGCGCAGGGGGTCTCCGTGTACGGAGTGACGGCATACCGCCCGCTCTCAACAACTTTCCGATGTTCACAACGATAGCATTCCATAACCGGCTTCCTCCTTCTGCCAACTTTGACTTCACTGCCCACTGTCTACAGTCCACTGTCCACCGACTCGTACCGCCCAAACCCACACAAGGCCGGGGAACTCGACGCGCACCTGATCGAACGCCAACCTTGCCCGTTGCTGACTGTGCAGGGCGTGCCCTCCCTTGCACTCGTGACACTGGCTCGGCCGCCCGTCGGTGAACACCACCCAGTCCGGAGTGTACCGGTGCCCGTTCGCCATCCGGAAGGTCACGGCTTCATAACGGGCATCCAGTCCCCGCAGGTATGTTGCCCGGTAATCGGATTCCGTTTTGTTCGGCTCGCGCTGCTCGCGCGTGCCGCGATCGACGGATGGGACGGGTGTCGGGGTGGGGGCGGACTCCAAATCGATTGTCCGGCATTCTGCCGGCTTCGCGTCGGTGGCCAACTGCGCCCGGACTTGCGCCTGGAGTCGAGGCGGTAAGTCTTCAATCCTCATTCCCATAATTTCCTCTTTGCCAAATCTTACGCCTTACGCTTTACGCGTTTCGCGCCCACACCTGACTAATCAAACTCATACTCAAAGCGATGTGTACCCGATTGGGTCGTGATCGGGTCGCGATCGGGTGGCGATCGGGGGGCGATTGCCACCCCATCGCCTTGCGTTTCCGATTTTTCCCGCCTTGGAACACATCTCTCGATAAGCTTTCTGATCCGCCCGACAGGACAACAGTTTGTCGTTGTAGAGTCGCCCGTTTTCCAGTCTGAAGCACCGGAGAATCTTGGCTTTGAACTTCGGCCAGTCATGGTGACAGCGGGACCATGCCGCCAAGACGTCGTCGTCATCGGGCAACCCGCAATCGTCCTCATTCCAGGCGCGGCACAGGAGCAACCAATACGCCCCGAACTCGGCATTCGACATCGAGGCAACCCGGCCGCTCCCGAGCAGGTTGTTGACGTAGCAGGGGAAAGTCGGTGATTTCATGACGTTTCCTCCCAGCAGATTCTGATTTCTTGTCCCGTACTCACACATCCCTCCATTTCGCATGGGACCACTGCGCGTCAACCACGGCGCGGGTGGCTCCGGCCTTGAACCAATCCCTCAAATCCTTGTGGCCGCAGGGTGTCACTAATCGCACGGCGATCTTTGCCGCCTGCAGCACATCGCCGAGCCTTCGCGCCCCGGCGATCCCGGGCCCGTCATCATCGGCGCAAAGGGTCACCTTCTTGATTCCGAGTCGCCTACACGTATCCACCACGTGCCGCTCGCACCCGGAACATGACGGCCGGCCTATCGGGTAGAACCCCAGGGCGAGCGCCGCCGCCGCATCGGTCGGCCCCTCGCAGATAACCGGCTTTGCCTCCGGGTCATGATAGGCCGGAAGAAACACACCGGCCCGGCTGCCAGTGACGGCGCGCTTTGTGCCGTCCCGGTTCCGCGTCCGGATCCCGCATACTTCGCCGGTGCCGTCGTACATGGGGAATGCGAGCATGGTGCCGAGGTGGCATCCTCCCATGATGTCCAGGGTTTCTATGGGCAAACCCAGCCGGGTCGCCCAGTCTTCCATCTTGTCCCAAGTGATCACGCGCCGGACGGCCTGCCACCAGCGGTCGGCATCAAAGTCCGGCCGCTCATAACCACTCGCCGGGGCGGCGCGGGGTAGGGGGCTGGCGCCCGTGGCATTATGGATCCAGCCGCCATTCTTTGCGGGCATATCGGAGGAAACACGCATACAGCAGACGGCCCCTTCGTCATCGTACCCACACCAATCGCATTTCCCACAAACGGGACACGGATTCGCCCGCGAAACTCTTATCCAAGAAATCATCCGCTCGGCGCTCCGTCCCTGAACCCCGAACCCTGAACCCTTTTCTCATCCCTCTTCCATCCCTCTTTCTTGGCAATTTCATCAATCATCTGGCCCGCCGCCTCCCGCGTGACATCGGTGGGCAGGCCACGCTTGCGCAGGATCTTCGCCTGGCCAAAGGAACACATGCCGGTATCCCAGCGCCGGAAGAGTTCATTGAGAATCTGGCGCGCCTGCCCGTAGGGCATGTCATCAGGCTCAATGCCCTGCTTACGCAGGATTGCGGCCTGTGCATCACTGAGCCTCTTTCCCCGATCCCAACCGCGTTCAGCCACAGGCTCAACGGCGAACACGTCGAATGGACTGATGGTCTGGGTCGAAAACTTGGCTCGCGCCGTCAAAGCGGCACGTCGCGCCGCTTCCTGTGCCCGCACCTTCAATTCCAAGGCCTTTCGCTCCTCCTCCGCCTCACTGAGCGCCACGTCCACCCGCATCGGCTTCCCATCACCCAGCTTTTTCATGGCCGTCGCCCGCGCCTCTTCCGAGACGCGGCCCCCAAGGATGTCAACGGACGTCATCAGCTTGTGCCGCCCACTGTTGCCGACAAAGTCCACAATCAGGCATGACGGCTTGCGGGAGGCCTCTATCAGTGCCCGGCGCGCTTCCGGTGACTCATGGTCGTTGAGCGCGTGCGCAATATCATCAGCCGGGCGGGTGGCCCGACCCGCCATCTGCGCGTAAAGCGACCGGCTTTTCGTCGGGCGGGCCATGATGACCACCTCGACGGCCGGGTTATCGAACCCTTCAGTCAATACGCCACAGTTGCAGACGATTTGCACCCGGCCGGTGCTGAAATCGGTCAGTATCCGCCGCCGGTCATCGCGGGGCGTCTTCCCGCATACCCACGCGGCGGCACCGGGGCGGTGCCGGTTGAACATCTCGCACATCCGCTCGGCATGATCCACGGAGGAACAAAACACCAGAGTCCGCCGGTTCCCGGCAATCTCAATTGCCGGTGACACCACCCGGTGTAGATTCTCCTCGTACTCCATCACCTTGGCCA
>JBAXMJ010000135.1:0-6575 GCA_037134355.1 bacterium
ATTGCTGCTTCAGTTCTATTTCGTTGAATTTCATGTGAATAATCTAGCATATTTGATCCACGAGCGGGGTCACGTCTCCATATTCTGCAAATGAAGTCTTGCGGGTGAAGAGGCCGAGTGGTAACGGTGGAGGATGGCAAGACCGGTAAGAGTAGATGTGGCGGGTGACCAAGGAGCAACCTGAGCGGGGACAGGTGCTTAAGCGGGTGAGTCCCGCAGAGATCATAAAGGTCGTGGAGCGGATACGCGGTGAGCCCTGGGCGGAGTTTGCGGATCGCCATGGGGATAGTGGTCGTGATCTGACGTTGTACCTGGCGCGACGCCGCAGTGGATTGACGCTCGGGGAATTGGGGCGGGAATTCGGGATAACCGAATACAAAACGGTTGCTGCTGCCATCACGCGGTTTGAGGTGTCGCTGACGAAAGATTCCGCGAAACGAAAAATGGTGGAAAGGTGTATTCGTGAAATGCAGAAAGTGGAGACGTGACCCCGATTTCGTGCCTTGTACCTGAAAGGAGTAACTGACATGACGACATCCGGTTCCGGAGATACGATGAAGATTATCAGCACCTTGTCCGCACGCACCATTGTTTGCCTCGCAACGGCGGTGTCCTGCCTTGTGATCGCACCGCTTTATGCGGTCGATGCGCCCCCATCAACTCAACCGGTTGCGCAACCCGTGAAACTGGCGCTTCCGAGCAAAGGGCAACTCGCCTGGGCCGACCTTGAGTTCGGCATGTTCATCCACATGAGTCCGCCGAATGACAACGCGCGGATTGACATCGAGACGGATGGCTTGGCAGAGTGCGCATCGTTGATGGGCGCGCGTTACCTGTTGGTGGTGGCCAAACACAACAACGGGTATCTCTGGTGGGTCTCCAAAACCAAGGCCCGTATCGGCGTCCAGCACAACAAGCAGAATCAACAACCCATGCGCGACATTCTTGGCGAACTGGCCGCAGCAGGGCGTAAACGCGGTCTGGGTCTGGGCATCTACAACGTGCCCGCCGACTGGGGCGATGGGATCGGCGACGGCGGATTGTGCAGCGACCCGGTGAAACAGGAGGCCTTCCGCAAGGACTACATCGAACAGGTTCGGGAACTGTGCAGCAACTATGGTCCCCTGGTCGAATACTGGTTCGATGGCGGCATCAAGGCGGATTTTCTTGAGCGAGTGAATGCCGTCCTGAAGGAATTGCAACCAAATGTCTGCACTTTCAACGGTTCCTACAATCCCATCCGTTGGGTGGGCAACGAAGAGGGGCATATCAACGTGCCGCACTGGTATGCCAAGGCGAACGGCGAGTACTGGCGGTATAACGCTTGGCCGCAAGATCCGCGTGGATCCCACTTTTCCTTTGTCGAATGCGATACACCGGGCGCCGGCGGCAACAACTGGCTTGGCGGTTTGACCCGCTCTGTGGATGACCTGATGGATGTGTACTACAAGTCTGTCGGACGTGGTGCCCAGTTGGTGATCAACGTCTCGCCGCCGGCCAAGGCCAGCATGGAGCGCTGCGCGGCCTTCGGCCAGGCGATCAAAGATGCCGTGGGTTATCCCCTTGCCAAAACGAAGGGCGTCGGCGACAGCGTTGAACTGGACCTGGGCCAGACCACCGAGATTGATCATGTCATCGTCCAAGAGGACCTGAGTCTGGGTCAGCGCATCCTCAAGCACAAGATCGAGGGTCTCGTTGCGGGGACTTGGAAGGAACTGGCCGCAGGTGAGAACCTGGGCAGCAAGCGCATCTACAAAATCGCGCCCATCATAGTAACCAAAGTACGGGTGGTGGTGACCGAGCGCCTGGCCACACCGCAGATCCGATCGCTCTATGTGACCCGCACTGGCATCAAAGCCATGGACAAGGCGCCACCTGCATCGCCAAGTCAACTGGCCGGCACCTTGGTGGACGGCCACACCATTAGACTGACCTGGACCAAACCGACCGAGGTCCCGGCCAGCGGCATCGCTCGCTACACCGTCTATCGCGGTGAAACCCGCATCGGCCAAAGCACGGCCACAGAGTACACTGATCGGGGCTTGGATGAGCAGACCGCTTATAGTTACACCGTGACCACGATCAGCGGTTGCGGACTCGAGAGTGCCCGCACTGCGTCCTGCACCATGACCACTCCCAAAGACACCGTGCCACCGGTCCTCCTGAGCATGAAACAGACGGACGCCACGCATCTGGTGGTACAGTTTAGCGAACCCGTGGAGGAAACCTCTGCGACTAAGGTCGGCAACTACCGCCTGGACCCAGTCGCCACGGTCATCGCGGCGAGCCGAGGTGCCGACTTGGCCTCGGTGGTCCTTAGCACCAGTCCGCTGAAGGAACTCAGCACCTACACCCTGACTGTGGACGGTGTGCGGGACTTGGCCAAAACGCCGATGAGCGTGGCCGCAGGGAGTAAAACATCGCTACGCTGCGCCAACGACCTGCTGTTATATTGTCCGCTGAGCGAAGGTTCTGGCGACCAGGCGCAGGAACTGGTCAACGACAAGAAGATGAAGATCGCCGGAACGGTCGCCTGGGGCAAGGATGCGATGAAGGCCCTGGTCTTTGATGGCAAGACGACCGCCGTAGATTTGGGTTTAGCCCCGGGCTACGACTCGTTCACCATCGCTGTGTGGGTAAGACCTGACCGGACCGGCCAGCAAACCTCTGGCCCCGGAAGTTACCGGGAAGCCATTTTCTCGCGTGATCGCCAAGGAATCAAAGACTACCAGTTCAATCTCGGACTCAACACTTATGCCTCGCCATGCTTCAACATGACGCCCGAACCTGGACGAAAGATGATCGAGTCGGTGTCCATCCTCAAGGCGGCCACCTTGCCAGCGGCCACCTGGACGCACCTCGCCGTCACCCGCGATGCAGGCACTGGCGTCTTCTCCCTCTACGTGGACGGGGAGCGGCCGCCGCAGCATGCCCAAGCGAAAAACCCGGATATCGGGCACCCCTACAACCCGGTGGCCAACCTGTTATTGGGGGCACAGATGAATAAGAACCTCAAGGACCTGGTGCCCAGTTTCGAGGGCAGCCTGCGCGATGTCCGCCTGTACGGCCGGGCCCTCGACGAAAAGGAGATCAAGGATCTGTGTGAGAGAACCAAATAATACCGAGAAGGAACACATCATGTCAGCAATCAACAACCCCAACCCGAAAAGAACACCCATGTCCAAGAGCACGAGTCTCATCGACTGTCGCCTGCGGGAGATGGTTCCCATCTTGAAGAGGACTGCAGCACGAAGCGCCGGAATCTTCGTTTCACAAAAAGAAATTCCTGGGCGTGGTGCTACGGGGGGTTCGGGGGGCGCCAGCCCCCTGATGAAGAAAGCAAACAGCCCCTTCGAGCCGACAATGAACCGTAGGTTCCGGCTCGACCGGGCTGTGATGGCAGGAGTGGTGTTGTTTTTGGCGGGAACCGTCAGCGCCATTGAGTCGCAGCCGGGGACAAATCAACCGGTTGTCAGGGCAGTTGCTGACGGGATTTGGCGGGTTCAGATCGGCGATGACTCTGCGGTGGCAAAAATTTCGACCATTCTGCCGCAAGATAAATATTTAGGAAAAGATGAGGCCCGAGTCACCATAGAAGGTGGACGTGTGATCGTCCGTGATGCTGCCGGAAAAGTGCTGGTTACTCAGATTTCAGTTGGGCCGTCTGTGGGTAATGGTTCTGCGGGAATCAAGGTGGTGTGGGAAAGCGGTGTGGCCGATTCGCTTTACGGGATGGGTTCGTTCCAAGACGGTCACTTTGACATTCGAGGCACTACGCTGCAGTGTTACCAGAAGAATACTGAGGACACAGTGCCCTTGGTGGTTTCCTCGGGTGGATTTGGGATCCTATGGGATAATCCTGCCCCGTTCATATTCACCGGCGATGCAGGTGCGCGCACGTTTTCCCTCGATTCGAAATATGCAGGAATAGGTGTCTGTTACTATGTGCTGGCCGGATCGCCGGACGAGATCATCGCCAAGTATCGCCGGCTCTCGGGAGCCGCGCCGATGTTTCCCAAATGGGCCTTCGGCTACCACCAGAGCAAAGAGCGGTACTGTTCGCAGGCTGAGGTTCTCGCGATTGCAAAAAAATTCAGGGAGACGAAGTTCCCGCTCGATCTGATCATTCAAGATTGGCGATACTGGGGCGAGTACGGTTGGAACGCCTGCAAGTTCGATCCGGATCTCTTTCCCGATGCGAAGGCAATGATGGAGCAACTCCACAACCAGAATCTTCACCTGATCGTTTCCGTCTGGCCTTCGTTCCTCGATGATGGAAAGAAAGGCTCCGAAGTGTTTAAAGAGCTTGAAGCCGGAAAATATCTGACCACCTGCCCCGCTGGGTGGCATAAGATGCGCTTTTACGATGTATTCAGTTCCAATGCGCGCAAAATCGTCTGGAAATATTCGCGTGCCGGGATATTCGACCTCGGGGTGGATGGTTGGTGGCTCGATGCCACCGAGCCGGAAATGAATACGGGATCATTCGGAATGACCGAGGCCGGGCCTATGACTTCGGTTGCGAATGCGTATCCATTCTATGCGGTTAAAGTGTTTCACGATGGCCAACGGGCTGCGACTTCGGACAAACGAGTCTTTATCCTGACTCGCTCGGCTTATACTGGCTTGCAGCGTCTCGCTGCCTGCTATTGGACTGGCGACACCGATGGAACATGGGCTACTCTTCGCAAGCAGATTCCTGCCTGCCTTAGCATGAGTATCTCCGGTATCCCGTATGTGAATACGGACATTGGTGGCTTTACCGGTGGCAGCAAAGATCCCGACTATAGAGAACTGTTTGTCCGTTGGTTTCAGTTCGGAACTTTCTGCCCGGAAATGCGTGCACATGGCACTGGCTTTCCTCGCGAGCCGTGGGTTTTTGGAGAACCCGGCTCTCCAGAATACGACACCTTGCTGGCATTTACCAAACTTCGCTACAATCTCCTTCCGTATATTTATTCCACCGCCTGGCGTGTGACGAACTCACACGATACGCTCATGCGACCACTGGTTATGGATTTCCCAGAAGATCTCTCGGTTCGTTCCATTGGCGATCAGTATATGTTCGGACGTTCACTTCTTGTTTCTCCTGTTCTTATGCCTAAATTCAACATTAACAAACTCGGCTCCATCATTCCCAGTACCTCCCTTTATGACTCGGAAGGGAAAATTGGGGGCCTTTCTGCGACGTACTTTAAGGGAATTAATTTCGAAACGAAAGTGCTGACTCGTAAGGATTCGGAAATCCGTTTTAACTGGTCGAAAACTCCTCGGGTCGGCATGGGCGCTAATTTGTCTTTGGATCCGATCCCTGAGTTGGGCGATATGGACAAGTTCTCCGCTCGTTGGGAAGGTTCGGTCCAGACCGACCAAGCCGGGGAATATACCTTCTCGGTCAAAGGCGACGACGGATATAGGTTGTTCGTGGACGGCAAAATGGTGTTCGAGGACTGGGTGGCCCGCTCGGCTGTCGTTCATGGCGCAAAGGTCAATCTCCCTGCAAACACTCGTGTGCCCGTGAAACTCGAATATTTCCAAGACAAGGGTGATGCACTCATCGAACTTGGTTGGGCGCAACCGGCGAAGAAATCTCTGAACGCAGATGCACGTCAGATCGTACTGCCCAAGGGTGCAGATTGGTATGACTTCTGGACAAACAGTCGACTTTCTGGTGGGCAAACCCTCTCTGTGAACGTGCCGATTCAGACGATGCCGTTGCATGTGCGTGCCGGTTCGATTCTGCCGTTTGGTCCTGATCTTCAGTACACCAGCGAGGTGACGGACAAACCTACCGAGTTGCGGGTCTACCCCGGAGCTGATGGTGAGTTCGTTCTCTACGATGATGCCGGTGATGGATATGGTTACGAAAAAGGCCAACACGCTATGATCCCGCTCAAGTGGAATAACAAATCTCAGATCCTCACGATCGGGGAGCGCGTGGGAACCTATCCTGGCATGGCTGAAAAAAAGTCCTTCCTGGTTCGGTTACTCCAACCCACGGGCGCATGGAGAGACCAACCTGTGTTATATACCGGCAAGAGTGTGATATTGGAAAAACCCTAATTCAGAGAAACAACTAATTCACCAGCCTTTCACTGCGCCTCTGCGAGAGAGCCTCTCCCATGCACGACCCCATCGCTCACTTCCCCCACGAACTCGCCACCGCCCAGACCATCTGGGACGAGCCTCTCGCCAGCGAGACCTGACCGTTCAATCACAGCACGGCACACGACAACCCAACCATCAGGAGAACACCATGCCAGTAACAAGGCCGACTTTCCTTACATGCATCTTCGCCGCCTTCGTTGCGAACGGTATTGCCTTTGCGGCGGAAACCGCCACCAAACCGTTGCCGCGTTACACGGAAACCGATGACTACAAGAAGACATTCAAGGCGGTCGAGACTCCGGGCGCCCGGCCGTCGCTGGCGGGCGGTGCGGGGGAATTCATCGTGCGGCCCCCTGCCGCTCCTGCGATGGACATCGCCAATGGAAACATTGCACCGCTCCCCAGCCCGGATGGCCGGGTGTGCATCGCCGGTACCAATAACGTGACCCTGCTCGATGCCCGCACCG
>JBAXMJ010000136.1:0-6535 GCA_037134355.1 bacterium
CACGCAAGTCGAGCTTTTGACCGGAAAAATCCCCCCACAAACCCAGAAGCGCCAAAACAGTCCACTCATGATGATCGAACAGGTTTTTTTTGTCATGGAATGCTCCTTGATTTACAGCGGATCAATCAAATTCAGAATATCCTGATCCCGTTCTTCTTTTTTCGCGGGAGCCTCACTTCGGCGATGCCGTTGAAGCACGGGCTCGGGTTTCGGAGAGGGGGGATTAGCCTGAGGTTGGGTCTCAGGGGCTTCCTGGCCGATGTCGCCGTTCGGTTCCGGAGCAGGTTGTGATTTTTGAGCGGGTGCGGACTGCGGTTGTGGTTGGCGCCGTTGCGGCTGCTGCTGGGGCTGGTCGCGGCGGATGGGACCACAAATCATGTTTAGCGCTTCCTCAAAGGTGGTGGCGCGGATATGGCGGACTCTCTCGCTGCGGGCGATCTTCTCTAATTCGGGGCTATTGGTGGCCAGGACAACAGAGTGTCCTTTCTTGGCTTCAGCTATGGCGTTAGAGACCACTTTTTTCATTTGGTCAGCGGTGGCGTAACGAACCTGAACCCCGCTCTGGCTGGCGCCATCCGGTATTTTACGAGTCGGGCGGCCAGAAAAAATGATGGTCACGGGAAGGGTTTCTTTGCTCACAAAGGTCGAAAGCCGGCGAAGCAGGGAGATCTGGTCATTGGCTCCCAATTCCCCGTTCTGGGTTTCCTTGCCCGGTGAATACACATAAACTATGGCCGTTTTATGCCCTTTTGAGGATTCGCCGCGAATCCAGCCTTTTACTGCATGTAGTATTTGTCTCACGTCATCACTCCCTAATAACTGGTTTTCAAGATACCTGTTTGAGGGCAAATAGTAAATAGCAGATAGCGGAGTGTCATTATTTGTGGCATAGTGGCACCTTTTTGGTACCCGTTTGTGGAGGACACGATTCATGAGACGAATGATTTATATCGTGACAATGTTGTTTGTCGCGAAGTTGGCTGTGGGTGAATCCATTACGATCGATGGGGTTGCCGCCTTTGTTAATGACGGGGTGGTGACGGTAGGGGAGGTCAGGGAAGCCATGGGTCCCATGATGCCCCAGTTGCGCCAGTTGTATACGGGGGCGGACTTGGAGTCACAGCAGCAGGAGCTTTATTCCGATATCCTTGATGATCTGATCAATGCGAAGCTAATCATGAAGGCGTACGATGCAGATACCAAGCTCAACAAGGATGGAATCGAAAAGTATGTGGAAAAACGAGTCAGCGATTTTATCCAGGAACGCTACGAGGGGGATCGGCAGGAATTTCTGAAAACCCTGCGGGGAGCGCACATGTCCATGGAGGAATGGCGTCGCCAGATGCGTGAGCGTATTGTTGTGGGAATGATGAAAAGTCGTGAAGTGGACGCTCAGGTGATGATTTCGCCCCGGGATGTCCGCCGCGTCTACGAGGAGAATCCCAAAAAATACACCCGCGAGGCGAAGGTGAGGATCCGAGTCATCCTGATTCAAGGGTCGACGAATGAGACAGACCGCGTGGTGCGGGAGACGTCGGCGGGTGAGACGTTGCGGAAAATCAGAGCGGGTGCCGATTTCGCGACTATTGCCCGGGCAGTCTCGGAGGATGGTAAGGCCAAGGATGGCGGGGATTGGGGCTGGTATGATATCCGTGATCTGCGTTCTGAACTGGCTACACCGGTTAAGGGGCTCACCAAGAATGCGGTGAGTGATGTCATCCGGATGGATGGGAACTATTACTTGATCAAGCTGGAGGATTCCCTGGCGGCGGGTCCGATTCCCTTTGAGGAAGTCCGTAGCACCATTGAAAAGGATTTGCGGAAGAAGGAGATCCGGCGCGTGACCGATGGCTGGATGGCGCGGCTTCGTAAAGACGCTTATATCGAAATTATCAAATCATCCCAGCCGTGAAACTGACCAGTCCCTCGCAAGTTGCTGCTTTGCTTCAGGAACACGGCCTCCAGCCGAACAGCCTGCTCGGGCAGAATTTCCTGATCGACGCCAATATCCGCGACATCATCCTTGCGGCGGCGGATCCCCAACCTGAGGATGTTGTGTTGGAGGTCGGGCCGGGGCTTGGCGTGTTGACCGAGCAACTGGTCGGACTGGCCCGGCGGGTGGTGGCGGTGGAGAAGGATCGCGGACTTTATGACTACCTCTGTCTGGAATACCCGGATCATCCTGCTCTGACCCTGATCAGGGGGGACGCAATGGATCTTGATGCCGCATTTTTCCAAAAGGAAGGCATTACGGCCCTTGTTTCCAATCTTCCGTACTCGGTGGGGAGCCGGATCCTGATGAATGTCTTTGCCTTGCCTCATCCACCGAAGCGTATTACGGTAACCGTTCAGTTGGAAGTAGGGGAGCGATTGGCGGCCGCTCCCGGCGATGAGGAGCGTGGCCTGATGGGAGTCTGGGCCCAGCGGGTTTATCATGTTGAAACCGTGAAAATTATCAGTCCCAATTGTTTTTACCCGCGTCCAAAAATCAAGTCGGTCGTGGTGCGGATGACACGTCTTCCCGAGTCGCAGATTCAAGGGGGAGACCGGCAGGTGTTCGCCCGACTGACTAAGGAGGCTTTTGCCTTCCGGAGAAAGCAGATGGCGACAATCCTGACAAAGATTGCGGCCCGCTTTGGCGTGACTCCCGAGCAAGCGGTGTCGGTTCTGTTTCAAATGGGGCTGGATCCGAGAATCCGTCCGGAAATGCTCACCGTAGATCAGTGGCAGGTCTTGGCGGATGGACTTTTGAAATCTAAAATATGAGATCTGAAATATGACAGGTGAAACCCTGACGCCGATGATGGCGCAATACCGGCAGATTCGAGGGAAACTTCCCGCGAATACTATCTTATTTTTCAGGCTGGGTGATTTCTACGAGATGTTTTTCGAGGATGCCAAGGAGGCCTCGCACCTTCTGGATATCACACTGACCCGCCGCCAGGGGATCCCCATGTGCGGTGTCCCGTTCCATGCGGCGGACGGCTATCTTGCAAAACTTATCCGGGCCGGGAAAAAAGTTGCAATTTGCGACCAGGTCGAGGATCCCTCCTCGGCCAAGGGAATTGTCCGCCGCGAAGTGACGGGAATCGTTACGCCGGGGACCGTGATGCAGGACACGATCCTGAATTCAATCCAGAATAATTACCTGGCTGGATTCTGCCGGAACGGCGAGGTGTTCGGGATGGCGATGCTGGATATTTCCACCGGAGCCTTCTGGGTGGAGGAGTCGCGGGATTCAGCCTTGCTGGCCGAGTCCCTGAGGCAATTCAGTCCCCGTGAATGTGTCGTACCTTCCGAGCAGATGAACGATCCCCTGGTGAAGGCGCTGATGGCGTCACTGGAGGGGATTGTGGTGAGCGGAGGAGAGGACTGGGTGTTCCGGTATGATGTGGCGCGGGATCGTCTCATCCGACATTTTTCCGTGCACTCGCTGGATGGATTTGGGTGCGAGAACAAGCCTGCGGCCGCGGGGGCTGCCGGAGGAATCCTGTACTATGTCCAGGAGGAATTGAAGCGGGATGTCAAGCATGTCCGATCCCTCAAGGTCAGCAATCCCGCCGATTATATGATGCTGGATCAGGCCACCTGCGGCAATTTGGATCTCGTCCCCCGTCGTTCCGAGGAGCGGCGCGGATCCGTGACGCTTCTGGGGACTCTGGACGAAACCAAAACGCCGATGGGCGCCCGGTTGATGCGGGACTGGATTCTCAGACCGCTGGCGGAGGTTGCGGGGATTGAGCGACGTCTGGATGCGGTGGAGGCATTGACCCTGAACCGGACCTTGCTTCACGAGATCCGCGATCATTTTTCAGGAATCCGGGATCTGGAGCGCCTTGTGGCCCGTCTGAGTGCCGGTAGCGGGAATGGCCGTGACCTTCGCGCACTGGGTGCCTCGTTGGAGGCCTTGCCGACGATCCGGGATTTGGTGAAGGAGCATTCGAGCGAGATGTTGCGAACCCTGGGACAGGAGATGATTCCCTTGCCTGAAGTGGCCGAATTGATTGGCCGGGCAATTGAAGATGAGCCTCCGGTGGCGCTGAAAGAAGGCGGCATTATCCGGAAGGGATACAATGCTGAACTCGACGAACTTCGCGTGGCGGCGTCCGAGGGGCGTCAATGGCTGGCGGAATTTCAATCCCGGGAACAGGTTCGTACGGGCATCAAGACGTTGAAAGTCCGGCACAACAGGGTATTCGGCTACTATATTGAAATTTCAAAAGGGCAGCTGGCCCACGCGCCTGATGACTATATCCGCAAGCAGACTCTGGTGAATGGCGAGCGGTTTGTGACTCCTGAACTCAAGGAGTACGAACGCAAGATCATGGGAGCCCAGGAGCGGGCCGTGGCACTTGAGTGCGAGCTGTTTTCGGAGATCCGTGAACAGGTTGTTCATCATACCGCTGAGATCCAGCAAACCGCGCTTGCCCTGGCAACGCTGGATGTGCTTGCCTCGCTCGCGGAACGGGCCGTGATGGGGCGATATGTCCGGCCCCGGATCAAGGCTGGCGGGAAGGTGTGGATCAAGGATGGACGGCATCCGGTTGTCGAGGGCATGCAGGATGCCGAGCGGTTTGTCCCGAACGATACCCTGCTCGATGGAACCCATCATCAATTAATTGTTTTGACGGGGCCGAATATGGCCGGAAAATCAACCTATATCCGGCAGGTTGGCTTGATTGTCATCATGGCCCAGATGGGCTCGTTTGTTCCCGCCTCCGAAGCCGAGATTGGTGTGGTGGATCAGGTTTTTACCCGGGTTGGTGCCAGTGATGACCTGGCACGTGGGCGCAGTACGTTCATGGTTGAAATGCAGGAAACCGCCAACATTCTCAATAACGCTACGCCTCGGAGCCTGATCATTCTCGATGAGATTGGGCGGGGAACAAGCACCTTTGACGGGATCAGCATTGCGTGGGCGGTGGCGGAGTATTTGCACAATAACGAGAAGGCAAAGGCCAAGACCCTCTTTGCCACCCATTATCATGAATTGACTGATCTGGCCCTGACCCTTCCGGGTGTGAAGAATTACAATGTGGTGGTGAGTGAGCGAAACGACCAGATTGTGTTTTTGCGGAAGATCGTGGCCGGCGCGGCCGATAAGAGTTATGGAATCCAGGTTGCCCGATTGGCAGGGCTGCCCCTTGAGGTCATCGATCGTGCCAAGGAAATCCTGACTAATCTGGAGGAGGGGGAGTTCAGCGAGGCGGGACAACCCCGGTTGGCAGGGCATAAACGCAAAAACCGGGATTCCGGTCAACTATCCCTGTTCCAGTAAAATAAAAAAGACCGGGGTGAAAACCCCGGTCTTTTGATCACTTTTCTAAAAAGCGGTCAGTTACCAGCGACGTTCGCCGCCACCGCCACCACCGGACCCACCTTCAGCGCGGGGACGGGCTTCGTTCACCTTCATCTTGCGACCGCCCACGTCGACATCGTTCAGGGAGTCGATGGCCTTCTGGGCTCCTGTGCTATCAGGCATGACAACGAAGCCGAACCCTTTCGAGCGACCTGTTTCGCGATCCTGAATGATGTTGACGGACTCAACCACGCCATACTGTTCGAATTGTGCGCGCAGATCGTCCTGAGTTGTTTGATACGGCAGATTTCCAACGTAAATATTCACCTTGTCTATACTCCTAAGAACTTCTTCAAAACTATTTCAAAAACACCTGATTCCAACCTCTTCACATCTTAAATTTCGGTCTCCAGCCTGCCCCTTCACCTCCGTCAATCATCAGACCAAACATCCGGTCTGAAACAGGTCAACACTATAGAACCGGCCCAATCCCTGCAACATAAATTATTTTCCACATAAATTATTTTCCCCCGTCGGGTTTGACCCAGAAGTCCGTGCCCGGTCCCTCCACCTTCATCAGGAGTGCGTGAACATTGGCGACAGGGATGCTTGCCTCCAGCCGGGTGGCCAGACCGCGTGGATCCTTTGAAATCCAGGCCCAGATTTTGCCTTTTCTCACAAAAAGACCATTAAAGGCGGCTTCCGGTTCCGTTTTAACGCAGGGGACAGAATCGTACGCATCCAGATCCACCTTCTCATTTTTCAGGATATTCAGCCATAAATCATATATTTTTTCGTCCGCCATGACCCGGAAATGCTCCCGTTTTCCGGGGGAGAATGACTGACCTCGCATCGCAAACATGAAGGTCGGAATATCACGGGTTGTGGGTTCGATCTTAAATACACGCTTCTTTCCGGTGAGTTTCGATTCCCATCGGGCAACCAGGTTCGTCCTGTCAAAAACCGTGACCTCATGATACCGGTGCGAGCCCTCGCTCATGTTCTTGCTGAATTGGACGGGAAGGAACGGGCCGGGATCAACCAGACTTTCGATGGTGTCGTTAACAGGATAAATTTTTTCAATCACCTTATTGGAAAAGGTTCGCATTCGGATAGCGAGCAATTTGCGCCCCTCGTTCTCGGTCCACTCCGTCCAGATGATGGCCGTTCCCACGGGAATATACCCCCAATAGATCTGGTAGGTCAATTTGTCACCCACCGGCCAGGAGCAGCCCG
>JBAXMJ010000137.1:0-6485 GCA_037134355.1 bacterium
CCACATCTTTTACATGCACAGGGTGGCGGGATCATTTTTGATGATTACCGCGACCACATCATCGTTACGCGGATTGCTACGCAAAACCGTCAACATCTTCCTGGCTTCGACCCATTGGCTATATGCACTCAAATCGATGCAGCAAAAAACAAGCACAACGACCACAAAAAGCACAAGACTTCTAATTATTCGCCATATTTTCATGATCATCAATTCACTTTTTCAAAATGATGCCAGGAATTCAGGATCCAGAATCCGGAATTACTGCATGACCGGGTTCCGAACCCTTCATAGCCTCCAGCACTTCCCGATCCCAGTGATCGCGTTCACGATAAGTCAGCTTGCTTGTGATTAGATCCTGCCGTGACAAGAAGGGAATATCGACACCATCAATAGTCGTAATCCGGCGCTGTCTCCATGCCCTGCCCCATTCCAGCTTCCAAACCTCAGCAGCGACATCGACCACAAATGTATCGGCAATCCTCACGACAACATTTTCAATGACGTCGTCAACCGTCAGCTCTGATGCATAACCATGCCCCCACTGTCCGAGCGCGGCAAGGGCACGCCGGATATTTTCCCTGTCCGGGCCGACATAGAGATCAGCGTCACGCGTCATTCGTTCATGGCCATGAAGAAGACAGGCAAGTCCACCATAAACCATATAACGGACTTTCGCGTCATTGAGAAGACGGCATAGTGCCACCAAATCGGGCACTCCTACTTCAGGTGCAAGCTCGCCGCCTGGATCTGTGCTTTCGTCCATTCTGCCTCCTCTTCCCATGTTTTGAACTTATACACGCCTGGAGGAAACCATTTTCCGCAAAGGGGACTCAACCTCAACATGGAACTGTTCCATCGGAGTGCGGCGGCGGGGGAAACCTCGGGGGTCTTGCCCACCGATTTAAGAGGCTTCTCCACCCATCCCAATCCATCCTCTCGGACAGTGAGTCTGGCTGATGTTTCAGTCATTTCAGGTAGTTATACAGAATTCAGAATCCAGAATCCAGAAGGGAAAAACAGGGGATGCGGGCGCACGGGCCATACAAAAGTAAATATCAGACCATCACCTCACCACTCCAGAGTGACGCCAGAAACTCCCGCCATGGAAGAATTTCTATTCCTCCCTCGATCATGCGGCGTTGCGGCTCCATGCAAACCACCAAGGCACGCTTCACCGGATGCTCTCCCACAAGTGCCCTCAATCCAGACAAATCGCCCTCATGGACCCGGGCCGAGGCCTTGACCTCAACCGCTATTTCCATCGGCCCAAGCACAAAGTCCACCTCCAACCCGGAACTGGTTCGCCAATAATGGAGCTCCAGATCCTGATTCCGATACGATTGATACGCGGTCAATTCCATCAGGATATAATGTTCAAAGGACTTCCCGAACTCGGGTGTCCCCAACCGGGGCTGTCGTCGCGCAAGATAGTTCGCTAATCCAACATCGAACAAATAGAATTTTTCCGTTTCAATCATCCGGCGTCCCTTTGACCGAGTCCAGGGTTGAAGCCGGATTCCCAACAAGGTGTCATCAAGGATCTGGAAGTATCCGCGCACGACCTTGGCGCTCACCCCGGTCTCCCGGGCAACATTCGTGTAATTCAAAAGCTCCCCTGAGGTAACCGCCGCGACACGCAAAAATTCAGCAAAAGCAGGAATATTCTGAACTCGGGCCTCTTCCGCAATCTCCTCCTTCAAATAATCACCCACATAGGATCTCAAATCGCTGAGGGGATCCGTCGATAGGAAATGGGGAGGGAGTAATCCTGACACGAGGACGCTTTCAATATCAAACCCCTCCGTCTCCCCAAAGGTTAAGGGTCGCATGGCATATCGCCAGGCCCGCCCCCCCAATAAGTTGGCATGGGACCGCCGCAATTTTCTGGCACTGGACCCTGTCAGCAGAAACTGGGCCTGGGAATTTTCAATGAGCCAATGGATTTCGTTCAGCAACAGGGGCACCATTTGGATTTCGTCCACCACAATGAGTCCATGATGCTTCTCATAGCGTTCGCGAAGAAGTGAGGGTCGGGCCGCATAGTCCGCAAACACATCCGTCTTCAATAAATCAATCAGTGGCTGATCAGGAAATGCCTGACGGATCCAATAGCTTTTCCCTGTCTTACGCGGCCCCCACAGAAACGCCGACTTCCCCGGTGGAAGATCCATCGCCAACCGTCTTTTGATTATATTGCTCATAAGGGAAGAATATCAGGATAAACTTGCCAGACAAGGCAATTTGTCCTCACTCTGCCACCGTCGCCACCGCCATTACCGCAATCCCCTCGCCCCTGCCGATGGCGCCCAGGCCTTCCATGGTCGTGGCTTTGATGGAAACATCATCGATCGTCACACCCAGGACGGGCGCCAGGCGCTCCCTCATGCGCTGGGCATACGGCATCACCTTCGGCTTTTCGGCCGTGATCATGGCGTCCACATTCACCACGCGGAATCCCTTCGCCTTAACACGAAGGACGCACTGCCTAAGCAATTCCACACTGTCGGCGTTCTTCCACTTTGGATCAGTGTTTGGAAAATGCTGCCCGATATCCCCATCGGCAATGGAACCGAGCAGGGCGTCAGCCAAGGCATGGCAGAGCACATCCGCATCCGAATGGCCGTCAAGCCCCTCGGGTGAAGGAATTTCCACGCCACCAAGGATGAGCTTGCGCCCAGCGGCGAAACGGTGAATGTCGAATCCTATGCCTGTTCTTGTCATAATATGAGGAATTCAGGATGCAGAATCTAGAATCATCACTTATCATTTCACTAGTACCATGATCGACAGTGTCGGATCTCTCGACAATGACGAGACTGTCTTTGCTGGTGTACCGGCTTCAGCCGGAATCCCCAAGCCACGCCGCCGCCTAAAGGCGGGACACCAACGGTTGTACATCCAAAACGACTAAGGAGCATGCCAACAGGATCCCTCTTCATTCTGACTCCTGGCTCCTGGATTCTGGATTCCTTTCTTTCGGCATATCCAGTTTCAAATGAAGCTCTCGAAGCTGCTTCTCCATCACTGTATTCGGCGCATTCATCATGAGATCCTGGGCCTTCTGGTTCATGGGGAAAGCGATGACCTCGCGGATATTGCTTTCGCCAGCCAGGAGCATGACCATGCGGTCGACGCCGGGAGCGATGCCGCCATGCGGCGGGGCACCAAGCTTGAAGGCGTTGATCATGCCGCCGAACCGCTTGTCGACCTCCTCGGGAGGATAACCAGCGATGGTAAACGCCTTGTACATGATCTCGGGGCTGTGGTTCCGGATGGCTCCGCTAGACAATTCAACGCCGTTGCAGACGATGTCGTACTGGTAGGCGAGGATATCGAGAGGATTCTGCTCACATAGCGCCTTCATTCCACCCTGGGGCATAGAGAAGGGATTGTGGGAGAATGCGATGCTTCGCGTTTCCTCATCCATCTCGAACATCGGGAAATCCACGATCCAGCAGAACCGGAAAACATCCTTGGGGATCAGCTCCAGATCGGTTCCCAGCTTGGTTCGGATGGCGCCGGAGATCTTGTTTGCCGCTCCCGCCATATCACTGACAAAGAACATGACATCGCCATCGACCATGCCACCAGCAGAGGCCAGCGCCGTGATTTCCTCAGGGGAAAGAAACTTCACGATCGGACCCTTGACCGCGCCGCCTTCCCAGACAAGATAGGCCAGTCCCTTGGAGCCTAATGACTGGGCATATTCCACCAGTTTGTCGAAGAAACTGCGGGACTTATCGGCAATCCCCTTCACAGGAATAGCCCGGACAACGCCACCCTTCTCGACGACCGAGCGGAAGGCGTTGAATTTTGAGGTGCGGAACAGCGAGGAGACATCACGGATCTCGATCGGAATCCGCAAGTCAGGCTTGTCGCTGCCGTATTTCACCATCGCGGTCGCATAAGGAATGCGCTCAAACGGGGGCTTATCGAGGGTCAACTTGGAGAATTCGTCAAACACGCCATGAATCACATCCTCCACCACGGAAAAGACATCGTCCTGGGTCACAAACGACATTTCCATGTCGAGCTGGTAAAACTCGCCAGGGGAACGATCGGCCCGGGCATCCTCATCGCGGAAGCAGGGCGCAATCTGGAAATATCGATCGAAGCCGGCCACCATCAGAAGTTGCTTGAACTGTTGGGGCGCTTGCGGCAGGGCATAGAATTTACCCGGATGCACACGACTCGGCACGAGGTAATCACGGGCCCCTTCCGGCGAACTGCTCGTCAGGATGGGCGTCTGGAATTCGGTGAAGCCATGACCGATCATGCGGCGACGCAGGCTGGCAATGATCTGTGATCGAAGCAGGATATTCTTGTGCAGGTGCTCACGCCGCAGGTCGAGGAAGCGGTATTTCAAACGCGTTTCCTCAGGGCCGTCATCCTCCACGGTGATCTGGAAGGGCAACGGATCGGCCAGGCTCTCGATGGTGATCGATTCGGCAATGACTTCAATCTTCCCGGTGGGCAACGCCTCGTTGATCGTGTCCGCGCTCCGGGCGACGACCTTACCGGTGACAATGATAACGCTTTCGGAGCGCACCCGCTGGCACTCGTCAAAGAAAGCGCGATCCGGGGTAACCACGACCTGGGTCAGGCCGTAATGGTCACGGAGGTCAATGAACAACAACTGCCCATGATCCCGTTTCCGGAAGACCCAGCCCGAAATCCGGACCGTCTTGTCAACATGCTCGGCGCGCAACTCACCACAATTATGGGTTCGATAGGGATGCATTCTCTCGTCTCCTGCTAAAATTCAAAAAAAATACTATACCACGGAGGCCCGGAGAAGGGAAGCGGGAGAAAGAGAAGACTTCACCACTGATCTTCACTAATTCCCACTAATCCGGAGAAGAAAATGTTGCGGCATTTTTGTTTCGGAGTACCGAAACGAAAAATTCCGCAACACCCTCCGTGAAGAATTGGGGAGAAATGAATGGCCTGCATATTCCTTCTGAATTCTTCGGAAGAACCGTTTCGGAATTTTCAGGGGGTGTACTCGCCACCTGAAAATTCCGAAACATTCTCTTTTCCGGATTAGTGCGAATCAGTGAAGATCAGTGGTGAAGTCTTCTCTTAATCTTCAATGACGACGGGAGTTCCTAGGGGAACTAATTCGAAAAGTTCTTCTACATCCACATTCTTGAGGCGGATACAACCGGCGCTTTCGGCTTTGCCGATGGAATTGGTGTCCCAGGTGCCATGGATGCCATAGCCCTTGATTTCAGGGGTGGTTCCGGTGGCCTTGATGGCCATCCAGCGAGTGCCCAGAATGTTCTCCTTGTCACCGAACGGAACGGTACGGCCATCATCCCGCCACCACGGCGGCTCGGGAATCCGCTCGACGATCACAAACGTACCCACGGGAGTCTTGTCATAACG
Source organism: bacterium (assembly GCA_037134355.1). Taxonomy (GTDB): domain Bacteria; phylum Verrucomicrobiota; class Kiritimatiellia; order CAIKKV01; family CAITUY01; genus JAABPW01. The sequence continues at coordinate 5,392 of JBAXMJ010000137.1, forward strand.
GCCAGTCCCGACCCCGTAGCGCTTGAAAAAGGTGCCATTGGATGTGAGCAGAAGATCATTCCGGGCTTTGTTGACCTTGATCTCCATTTTTCCTGAAAACACTTTCAGATGCTGCCCGGGACGGATCACATCCGGCCGCTTCAACTCGTTCCCCTTGACGATCAACTCCACGGTGGTTCCGAATTTACGGGCAATGGCCTTGATGGAGTCACCCTCCTGAACGATGACATCCTGCTTTTCGACCATAGGCCAGGGAGAACGGATAAGTTCCACATTGAGGGGGCCCAGCACCTCCTCGATTTTCAGGCGCAAGGGTTCATCCGGGGAAGCAGCCAAAGCGGCCAGAAACTGCTGACGGGCTTTGTCCTTTTTGCCCGCTGCAAGAAGGGCATTGGCGTCGGCGGAAAGCGGCACGGAAGGCGATGGAGCGAGCGTGTTAGTTACACCCCGTTCACTTACCGGCGGCACGCCGGTTACTACAGGGAGCTTCGCGCTTTCTTTTGTAGTAGCCGCCGCCTGCCCTGAGCCTGCCTTCGGTGAGCTTGCCGAACCCGTCGAAGGGGTGTCGGCGGCATCTTTCACATCCGGGACACTTACCGGCGACACGCCGGTTACTACAGCGAGTTTCGCGCTTTCTTCTGTAGTAGCCGCCGTGTCGGCGGCCTCTTTCCCCCGAATCCAGACCACCAGCCCGACGGCCAGAACAACAACCAATCCCAATCCCACGACCCTCGGCCAGCGGCTCGGCTTATCCATTCTTTCCAATCCATCCATAACTCACCTCGTTTCTCATTATTAACCAATTCCAAGACTGAAGCTGTGACGACTATTGGGAGCCTGCCAACACAGCTCGCCCTTTGTCTGTCAGTCGGTATTTCTGCAACCGGCTCTGCGGCTTATTGGGGAGGGTGAAAGCCATCAACCCCTGCTCCAAAAGTGATGAAACTGATTTTTTAACCGCCCCTGAAACTCCTTTGTGCCCAAGTACGGAAGCCAATTCACCTCTAGATTTCGCCCCCACCACGAGAGCCTGAAGCATTCGCACCGACACACCCGACTCGGGCCTCGACTCGGGCCTCGACTCGGGCCTCGAC
>JBAXMJ010000138.1:0-6324 GCA_037134355.1 bacterium
CGCCATCACGATCCGCACGATGGAGGTTGGCGGCGGGATGGTGTCGGTTCAGGCTGGTGCCGGGGTGGTGTATGATTCCGATCCCGAAAAGGAATTTGAGGAAACGTGCCACAAGGCGCGTGGGATGCAGAAGGCCGTTCACTTGGCGGCCAGGGCGCTCGAACTGAGTGGAGAAGTCTCATGATTGTGCTCATCGATAATTACGATTCGTTCACATACAATTTGGTTCAGATGATGGCCTCCCTCGGGGCGGATATCCGGGTATTCCGGAATGACGCGATCACCGTGGAGGGTGTTGAGGCGATGCTGCCTGAGGCGGTAGTGATTTCCCCGGGGCCCTGTACGCCGAATGAGGCGGGCATCTCCGTGGCCTTGATCCGCCGCATGACCGGCCGGATCCCGGTGCTGGGAGTGTGCCTGGGCCACCAGTCACTGGGAGTGGCCTTCGGAGCCACGGTGTCCAACGCCAAGCGCATCATGCACGGCAAAGTGTCGCAGGTGCGGCATGATGGCACCGGCCTTTACAAGGGAATGGGGAATCCGTTCCAGGCGGGACGCTACCACTCTCTGGCTGTTCTAAAGGAAACTCTGCCCCCGGAATTGGTGGCGGATGCCTACAGCGAGGATGATGAAGTCATGGGGATGCATCATGTGTCGCACGCGACGTTCGGTGTTCAATATCATCCCGAATCGGTGTTGACGCCGTCAGGGAAGAAATTGATGAGAAATTTCCTGGAGATTGTGGCAGGGAGAGGGACGGGCGATAGGGTTCAGGGTTCAGGGAAGGAAACATGAAAACGGTGCTTCAGAAATTGATCGCCCGGCAAAATCTCAGTGAGATTGAGGCGGGAGAGGCTTTTGACCTGATTATGAACGGGGAGGCGACCCAGGCCCAGTTGGGTGCCTTTCTGGCCGCCTTGCGGCTCAAAGGGGAAACCATTGAGGAGCTCGCCGGGGCAAGCCGGTCGATGCGACGGCATGCGGTGTTTGTGGATCCGCGGGGGAAACCGGTTGTGGATACCTGCGGGACGGGAGGGGATTCGCTGGGTACCTTCAATATTTCCACCACAGCGGCCTTTGTCGTGGCCGGGGCGGGGGTGCCGGTGGCCAAGCATGGCAACCGCTCCATTACCAGCAAGTGCGGCTCGGCGGATCTCCTCGCGGAACTGGGAGTCAACCTGGAGGTGACCCCGGATATAATGGAGGACTGCATTCACGAGGTTGGGATCGGTTTCCTGTTTGCACCCAAACTGCATCCGGCGATGAAGCATGCCATGGGGCCGCGCAAGGAACTTGGGTTTAGAACGATTTTCAATCTTCTGGGACCACTCGCCAATCCGGCGGGGGCCAAATGCCAGGTGCTGGGGGTGTTTGCGCCAGAATTGACGGAGATGTTTGCGGAAGTGCTCAAGCGCTTGGGCAGCCGGCGCGTGTTCGTCGTTCATGGCCAGGATGGGATGGATGAGATCACTATTACTGGAACGACCCGGATCAGCGAATTACGGGACGGCTCGATCCGAACCTATAACTTTGATCCGCTGTCGGTTATCGAGGATTATGCCCCCCTGTCGACATTAGCGGGCGGCGATCCCGCTGCAAATGCCAGGATTACGCGGGCTATTCTCGAAGGCGAGACCGGACCGCGCCGGGATATTGTCTGTCTGAATGCGGCGGCCGGGTTGATTGCCGGGGGCAAGGCGGCGGATTTTGAAGAGGGTTTTAAATTGGCTGGTCGTGCCCTTGACAGCGGGAACGCCCTCAAGGCATTGGAAGGACTGGTCACCGCCACAAGGCGGTAATCGTAAAGGAAATCGATGAGTACTGATGAGAATATCCTGACCCGGATCATGGTGGAGCGGAAAAAGGATGTAGCTGTTTCGAAGCGCCAGGTATCGGTTAATGAATTGCTCTGGGAGGCCGAAAAGCGCACAAACTACTACAGTCTGATTGACCGGCTTCGTGCGGGGACGGGGCCCCGGATTATTGCCGAGGTGAAGAAGGCCAGTCCTTCCGCAGGGGAACTTCGACCGGTGTATGATCCGACCGCCATTGCCCAGGCCTATGTGTCGGCGGGTGCAGTTGGAATTTCGGTGCTGACCGAGCCGCATCATTTTCTCGGTTCGCTGGATGATCTTCGACGGGTCCGGAAAGTCGTGAATGTGCCCGTTTTACGAAAGGATTTTATCGGGGAAACCTATCAGTTGCTCGAGGCGGCGGCATGGGGCGCCGATGTGGTGCTGCTGATTGTTGCCGCACTCGAGCCCGGCCAGTGCAAGGAGTTGTACCGCGAATCCTTGGAATTGAATCTTGAGGTGATTGTCGAGGTTCATACTCATGAAGAATTGGGAGTGGCTCTCTCCTGTGAGCACGCCATCATCGGGGTGAACAGTCGCAACCTGAAGACCTTGCAGACTGACCTGGATGTGGCTTATGAACTTTCCAAAGCCATTCCGGATGACCGGTTGTGCATTGCCGAAAGCGGCATCCGGACACCGGAGGATATTGCGGGGCTGCAGGCGGCGGGGTATGACGGGTTTTTGGTGGGCGAATCCCTATTGCGCGAGCATTTTCCGGGAAAAGCGCTGAAGGTGTTGTTGGGGAAGGCGTGAAGGATGACGGGATGCTGACGATCAAAATATGTGGATTGACCAATCTTGACGATGCGCGAGGGGCGATTGAATCGGGTGCGGATTATCTGGGGTTTGTCCTTTATCAGAATTCGCCGAGATGCGTGTCGGTCAAGGAATTGAGCCGACTGACTGATGCGCTTCCCGAGCAGATTCGTAAGGTGGGGGTTTTCGTGAATGAGGCCCCAGTCCTGGTGAAGGAAGTGGCTAAGGTGTGCGGGTTGTCGGCAGTTCAATTGCATGGGGATGAGACCCCCCGGGACTATGATGATCTGGGCGTTACCCTGTGGAGGGCTTTGCGGCTGCAGGGCGGGACATGGAATCCCGATCCCCGGAAGTGGGCGGCAGAACGATTTGTATTGGATGCTGATTCACGCGCCTATGGCGGAACCGGCATGACGGTCGACTGGGATGCGGCGGGGGTTTTTGCGAACCAGCATCGTGTCATGCTGGCTGGCGGGTTGACCGTCGACAATGTTGGAGACGCGGTTCGGTGCGTCAGACCTTTGGGAGTGGATGTCTCCAGCGGGGTGGAACTGGCACCGGGCCGGAAAGATCATAAGAAAATGGCCGCATTCATTCGTGCGGCGAGGGCAGCTGACGAAGCGTTGAGGAGTGAATCATGAAGTGCGTGGATATGAATACAGTGCCGGATGCGAACGGGCATTTCGGAGTTTATGGCGGGCGGTATGTTGCGGAAACGCTGATGCCGGCCCTGATCGAGGTTGAAAAGGCATACCGGGCCGCTCAGGCTGATCCCGTTTTTGAGGCGGAATTCCGGGGACTTCTGAAGCATTACGTGGGACGGCCCTCCCCGCTGTATTTTGCCCCGCGCCTGACAGAAGCGTTCGGCGGGGCCAAGATCTATCTGAAGCGCGAAGACCTTAACCACACGGGTGCCCACAAGGTCAATAATACGCTCGGACAGGCCATACTGGCGCGCCGTATGGGCAAGAAAAAACTCATGGCGGAAACCGGGGCCGGTCAGCATGGCGTGGCCACGGCCACGGTCGCGGCGCGGTTCGGCATGGAGTGCGATGTGTATATGGGCGAGGAAGATATCCGGCGGCAGGCACCGAATGTGAAGCGGATGAAGCTTCTCGGTGCCCGGGTGATTCCGGTGACCAGTGGAACCAAAACCCTGAAGGACGCCATGAGCGCGGCGCTTCGCGAATGGGTGGCGGCGGTGGATACCACCTTTTATGTGATCGGAACCGTTGCGGGGCCCCATCCGTACCCGGTCATGGTTCGCGATTTCCAGAGTGTGATCGGGATCGAGACCCGGGAGCAGTTCATTGAGGCCGAAAGCCGTCTGCCGAACCTGGTTGTCGCCTGTGTCGGGGGAGGAAGCAATGCGGCGGGGATGTTCTACCCCTTCCTGAATGATACTATGGTGAAGTTGGTTGGAGTCGAGGCGGCGGGACACGGGATTGCAACAGGCCAGCACGCCGCCAGCATCGAGGCGGGCCGGGCGGGAATCCTTCATGGAAGCAAATCCTATGTGTTGCAGGATGCCGAGGGGCAGATCCTTAACGCCCATTCCATCAGCGCTGGGCTGGATTATCCCGGGGTCGGGCCGGAGCACGCCCTGTGGGCGGATCTGAAGCGGGTGGAGTATTCCGGGATTACCGATGCCGAGGCGGTTGCGGCGTTTCATGAGCTCGCTTTACTGGAGGGCATTATTCCGGCGCTTGAGTCCAGTCATGCGCTGGCCGAGGCCCGGAAGCGGGCCCAATCGGTCGGGAAGGGTGGGTCTATTGTGGTGTGCCTCTCGGGGCGTGGTGATAAGGATCTCGAGAGTGTGTTGGAGTATGATGCGAGGGTCAAATCATGAGCCGGATTGAAGAGGCGTTTAAACGTTTAAGCAAAGGGAATCGCAAGGCGCTGGTCGGATTTCTGGTGGCTGGCGATCCTGATTTGGAGCGATCGGAGCGAGATTGCCGTACTGCGCTCGAGAATGGCGTGGATGTGTTGGAGCTGGGCGTGCCCTTTTCGGATCCGACGGCGGATGGTCCGGTGATTCAGGCGGCAGGCCAGCGCAGTCTTGCGGCGGGCACCACGGTCTCCAAGGTGTTGGCAATGGCGAAACGATTGCGCCGGGATTTTGAGATCCCGATAGTGTTGTTCGGGTATGTGAACCCGTTTTTCAACTACGGATATGAGAAGCTGGCCCATGATGCCGCTGCCGCCGGGGTGGACGCCTTTCTGGTGGTGGATCTGCCCTTTGAAGAGAGCGGCGAGTTCCGGGTGCATCTTGACAAGGTGGATCTGGATTTCGTTTCCCTTATTGCCCCGACGACCCCGGATGCCCGGCTGGGAACCATCCTCAAGGATGCCCGCGGATTCGTGTATTACATCATGGTCAAGGGTGTGACGGGTGCGCGTGCCGAGGTGGCGGAGGATGCGGCCGGACATCTTGTCAGGCTTAAAAAGCAAACGCGGTTGCCCGTGGCGGCGGGGTTTGGCGTGAGCAACGGTGCCCAGGCTCGTGAAGCCGCCCGGCATGCCGATGGAGTCGTGGTGGGAAGCGCCCTGGTCAAGGCTGCCGGCGAGGGACGCCTAGCCGCCTTGACCAGCGAAATCAGGCAGGCCCTGGATTCCAAAGAAAAGTGATTGCGTTGCGGGTCAGGTTTCAGGTATAAGTACGCGGCTTTTTTAGAAGGAAGGTTTGATTTTATGAAGAAGGATACTCACCCCGATTATACAGATGCGACGATTACCTGTGCTTGTGGCGCTATTGTGCAGGTGAAGTCCACGAACAAGGCGATGCATGTGAACACCTGTTCCGTTTGTCACCCGTTCTATACCGGCCGTACGGCCATGCTGGACGCCAAGGGGCGCGTGGAACAGTTCCGGAAACGCTACGCAAAGAAGTAGTCAACCGGACGTCAGAAAAAGGCTGGAAACCCCAAGGGGATTCCAGCCTTTTTTCTGTCTTGAGCTGTTCTTTCCCAACTGTGGTTTCCCATGATAGAAAAAGCCTATATCGATAAACTGGATGCGAAAATGAGGGAGCTGGAGGCGAATATCTCCAATCCCGCCCTGGCGGCGAATCCCAAGAAATTCAGGGAAGCCGCCAAGGATCATTCCCGTCTCAGGAAGATTCTCGACAAGGCGGATGTATTTTTTCGTGTTAAGCGAGACCTTGATGAACAGCGTGCCCTGCTTGCATCCGAGAATGCCGACCCGGATCTCAAGGCGCTGGCCACAGACGAGGTGGCCGGGCTGGAAAAGACTTTCCCGGTGGTCGAGAAGGATCTTCTAGCAGCTTTGCTTCCACCCGATCCCAACGATGACCGGAATGTCATCATGGAAATCCGGGCCGGTACGGGCGGTGACGAGGCCGGGCTTTTCGCTGGTGACCTGTTCCGGATGTATAGCCGTTTTTGCGATGGGCGCGGCTGGAAGATCTCGATCATTGACGCCAGTTCCTCCAGCATGGGCGGGTTTAAGGAATTGGTGTTTTCCATCACCGGAAGTCAGGCCTACAAAGTTCTGAAGTATGAGTCCGGGTGTCATCGAGTGCAGCGGGTTCCGGCGACGGAATCCGCAGGACGCATTCATACCTCGGCGGCCACGGTTTTTGTTTTACCGGAGGTTGATGAGGTGGATGATATTGAGATTCCCGCCTCCGATATCCGGGTGGATATTTTCTGTTCGTCCGGGCCGGGCGGGCAGGGGGTGAACACCACCTATT
>JBAXMJ010000139.1:0-6225 GCA_037134355.1 bacterium
CAATGCTCATGGTTTCGGGCATGGTCAAGGTCAGTTTGTAGCCTCGCGCGGCGGCGACATAGGCCAGAGCGATTCCGGTATTGCCGCTGGTGGGCTCGATGATCTCCACGCCGGGTTTCAGGATGCCACGTTTTTCGGCATCCCAGATCATGGCCGCTCCGATACGGCATTTGACTGAGTAGGCCGGATTGCGGCCCTCGATTTTGGCCAGGATGGTGGCTTTCGCGCCCTGTGTGACTTTATTCAGTTTGACCAGCGGGGTGTTCCCGATGGATTGGGAGTTGTCTGCATATACCTTGCTCATTTTCGTCACCTTTCTATTTCGTTGTTACCGTTAGTGCGGAATCCAAATCCGCGATTAAATCATCTGCCGCTTCCAACCCCACGGAGAGCCTGACCAGGCCGTCGGTTATGCCCCGTGCCAGGCGTTCCGGGCGGGGCATGGCGGCGTGCGACATCATGGCCGGATAGGACAGGATGCTTTCCACGCCGCCGAGGCTCACGGCGGGAAGTGTAAGTTGGGTTTGTTTGAGAAGCTTAAGAACCTCTGGCCTTCCCCGAAGTTCAAAGGAGATCACCGCGCCGCTACCGCTGGCCTGACTCTCATGAATGTCCCGGCCTGGATGATTCTTGAGGCCGGGATAATGAACCGCGCCCACGGCGGGATGACCACTCAGCCAGGTTGCCAGCGTTCCGGCTGTTTTTTGCTGGGCATCCATCCGGACGCCGAGCGTTTTGATGCCCCGTTGTACCAACCATGAATCCTGAGGGCCGAGAATGGCGCCAAAGGCGTTCTGGATGGCTCTGAGATGATGCCCCACGGTTTCCTCTCGGGTTACGGTTACGCCAGCGATTAAGTCGCTGTGTCCGCCCAGAAATTTGGTTGCGCTGTGCACCACAATATCAAACCCGAGTTCCAGGGGACGCTGGAGATAGGGGGTCATGAAGGTGTTGTCAGTAATGGCTAGCAGGGTGTGTTCCCGTGCGATTTTCACCATGGCCCGGAGATCGGTGATGTGAAGCAGCGGATTGGTGGGAGTTTCAACAAATAAGGCCCGGGTGGCTGGCGTGATGGCCTTGCGAATGGATTCGGGATCAGTGCTGTCGGCGAAGGTGACATCCAGTTTCCACTGTTTAAACAGACCCGTCAGAACTCGGTAGGTTCCGCCGTAGATGTCTTGTCCGACAACCAGATGGTCGCCGGGTTTGAAAAGGAGAAGTACCGAGGAGGTTGCGGCCATTCCTGAAGAGAAGGCGAATCCATGGGTGCCGCCTTCCAAAAGGGCCATGGAATGTTCCAATGCCTCACGGGTGGGATTTCCGCTGCGGGCGTAGTCGTAGGGCCCCGGATGCTCGGGATCCGGCTGGGCAAATGTTGAGGTCTGGTAAATGGGAATACTGGATGCCCCGGTATAGGGGTCGCGGTCTTTTCCCGAATGAATCAGTTTGGTGCGGGTGTTCATAAGACCGTCTCCAGATCATGGATCAAGTCATTCACATCCTCGATCCCAACAGATAGACGCAACAGCCGGTCGTTGATGCCCAGCCGGTTACGCGTTGCGAGATCCACGTCGGCGTGGGTCTGAACGGCGGGGTAGGTGATGAGCGATTCCACGCCCCCCAGACTTTCGGCGAACAGGAACACCTTCACTCCCGAAAGAATTTCGGGGACTCGGGTTGTCGAGTCGATTTCAAATGAAATCATGCTCCCGAAGCCGATCTGCTCCCGATCCAGGATATTCCGGCCTGGATGGTTCGGAAGTCCGGGAAAGTGAACGAGTTTCACATGGGGATGCGAGGATAGCCAGATGGCGATCTGAAGGGCATTTTCCTGCTGTTTTTGAAGACGAAGGGGGAGTGTTTTCAGGCCGCGAATGACCAGCCAGGAATCCTGAGGACCAAGGATGCTTCCGATGGCATTCTGAAAAAAGCCGATCCGTTCGGCCAGTTCGGCGGTGCGAACCACAACGGCTCCAGCTACGACATCATTATGACCGGACAGATATTTCGTGGCGCTGTAAACCGCAATGTCAGCACCCAATTCGAGGGGTTTTTGAAATACGGGCGTGAGGAAAGTATTGTCCACGATGGTCAGGATATTCTGTGCGCGGGCCCATGATGAAATAGCGCGGATATTTGCGATTTTCAGAAGGGGATTAGTTGGGGTTTCAATGAAGATTCCCTTGACCCCCGGCAACTGTAAAGCTTTCTGAACCGCCTGAAGGTTGGACGTGTCCACATAGAGTGCATCCAGCCCGAGGGGTCGAAATACGTGTTCAAAGAGACGGAATGTTCCACCATAGAGGTCTTCAGTTACAACGATCCGGTCACCGCTATGGAAGAGATGAAGCACGGCGTCAATGGCGGCAAGCCCTGAGGAAAATGCAAATCCCTTTGCCCCTCCATCTGCAGCGGCCAGAGTTTCTTCCAGAACGAGGCGTGTTGGATTGGAGGTTCGGGAATAGTCAAAACCAGTACTTTGCCCCAATCCAGCATGACCAAACGAGGCCGTCTGATAAATAGGCACCGAAATAGCACCCGTTTTGGGGTCTTTTCTATTTCCAGCCTGCGCCAATAGTGTCGAAAGATTCGTTTTCATGAAATTACTCTACTCAATTGATAGACAAGGTAAAGTATTTTTACTTTCCTGTCAAGGGGATGGGTGAAAAATTATGTTTTCTTTACTCTATCGATTTGCTTCTGATACTATGAAAACAATCAAATTACGGCAAGGATCATTCAATGAAAATTTCGACTAAGGGGCGGTATGGGTTGCGGGTGCTTCTGGATATTGCCAAATATCAGGAACATGGACCGGTTATTCTGCGTGACATCGCGAAGCGGCAAGATATTTCTGAGAAGTATCTGTGGCAAGTCATCAATCCGATGAAATCTGCTGGATTTGTCACTTCAGTCAGAGGTGCAAAAGGCGGCTATATGCTGGCACGGGATATAGGGGAGATCACCCTGTTGGATATTGTCACTATTCTGGAAGGACCTGTTTGTGTGGTGGATTGCGTGGATGATCCCGGGAATTGTGTTCGGAGCACGGCTTGCGTGACGCGTGAGGCCTGGAGACAGGTCGAAGAGTCGATCAAGGCTACCATGGCAGGAATCACGCTCAAAAAACTGGTCAAGGATGAGCGGGAACGTGAGTCAAAAACATCCTTAAGTTATGTTATTTGAGTGCGGCGCGGTGAGGTCCGGCGGGAAGACTTTGTTTCCGGTGTTCAAGTTTCGGGATCCGATAGATCTTGGCAACGCGTCGGTTGGCTTCATCCAGAGCGGTTTTCTCCAGCATCAGATCCACTCCTAGAGTTTGTGTGGTGACCCGTGTGATTCCCTTGTCCCGGTCTCGAATGGCGAACACTTCCTTCAGATTTGCCACTGGGCTTCCATTTACACGAAGAATGACTTCATCCCGGATTTCCTGGTAGCCGACATTGATGGGATCCGGCAGTACGACGGAAAGAATCACGATCCGGTCGCCGGGTTTTTCCGGAGCCAGAGCTCGAGTCAGGTAGAGGGTTACAAGCCGGGCATTAGATTGGATCATCCATTGCGGGCCGCGGGCGAGGAGATAATCGGCTGACAGTTCGCGAAAAATCAGGCCGCCCTCAACCAGGTATTCGGCCTGTTCCCCCTCGGTGTTCAATGGAACCAGAGATCGTGAATCATCATAGGCATCTAGCTTCAGCTGAACCGTTTCAGATTTATGGTTTCGCCAGAGCGTGACCGCAATGGTGTCGCCTGGATGACGGCGTCCTGAAATCTGGTGAACCAGCAAAAGTCGCCCAAAATCAGGATCATTGTAGTATCCTTGGGAATCAATCGGAGTTCCGTCCCAGGTCAGAATGACGTCGCCGGCTTGCATGACTCCTGATGCACTGGAGCCCGGGATGGTTCGCAATATCAGTACGCCCCGGTCATCATTCGGAAGTCCGAGATACTGGCGTTTGACGGGTTCGATGAGGGGTGACCACATCAGTCCCGCCACCGCGACGCCCCGGTAAGGCGGATGCCCGACATCCTCTACAAAGCGCTTCAGGAGGGCGGAGGGGAGAACCATGCTTGTCTGGCTAGCCTCGTCGTATTGCATGACCAGGCCTATCAGTCGGCCCTCATGGAATGCCGGTGCCCCGACCCGATCCAATTTAAGATCCGTCAAGGCCTGAAAGGTGAGAAGGCTGTGGACGGAGGAGGGGAGTGTGGCCACTTCAATCCCCGTGATACGTCCTTCGCCGTTTTGCCGCTGGCCGGCCTCATCGAATTGCACAAGCTGGATTTTGGCGCCGGGTTTCACCGGGTCCGCCCATTCGACGGGGGTCAACCCGGCTGTCGGGGCCGCCAGCAAGGCGGCATTCACCCGTGGATCGGCCTCGACCACTGAAGCCGTTATCTTGGTGGCATCCCCGGGATGACGAAGTTCGACGAGCACCGCATTTCGGACCAGGTCCTCCGTTGTGATCAGTCGGCCCTCGGCGACTACTACGGCGTAGCCGGCCCGGGTTTCCTGCTTGCTCTTTTTCCAGGGGACAGCGGGATCAAAGCGCTGTGCGGTGACAATGACCTCAACTACACTCTGGTGGGGTGGGACGACGGTTTGAGCGGTGGCCGATAGGGCTATTGCCAGGGCGCTGAACAACGGGGCGAGTATGCGTCTCACTGGGCAATCTCCTGTTTCTCGATATGGGCGGGGTTTGGAATGTTGTATTGAGCCAATATCTCAAGTTCAGATTTTTGAAGCATTCCGGATTCCAAAATCAGGGGATTGTCGTTTCCCTCGAATCGGAAAACGATGAACCCGTCCGAGGATTTTTTCAGGGCTTCGGGAAGGTCGCCGATGTCCCGGATGGGCTGGCCGTTTACGGAGGTAAGGATCTGGTTAAGATGGGTGGCGCAATAGGTATTGATAGGGTGGGGAAGGCGGCCTGCCAGTACCACGAACTGTTTCCGTCCTTTGTACAGGTTATCAAGTTTGGCATAGCGGGAGGTATAGAGCAGGCGTTGGGCGGCGGGTGTGTTGAGCTCGTTTCCCAGCGTTGCCAGATATCCGCGACTGAGCGGACAAAAGACCAGGCCCCCCGTCACCACGTATTCGGGTTGCCGGTCGTAAGTCTGCCGGAAAATAAAAGGATCCGGTTTCCGGGTAAGCGGCACGATGACTGCCGCTGTTTTGCGATCCCGCCAGACTGTAAAGAATATCTTCTCAGTACATTGTTTACGCTCAGTGAATTCGGCGTATTCCACACTGTTCCCGTCGAGGCCGACCGATCCATCGTCGGCGATGGTGTTCCCGTCAATCGAAAGAATCACGTCCCGGGGTTTCAGGAGTCCGGCGGCGGCCCCGAAGGGATCCACGTAGGCGACCACTACACCGCTGATTCCGGTTGGAATGCCAAGATCGGCGCGCAGAGCCGGATTCCTGCTTTCCAAATGCTCTACGCCCAGTTCCGGATACCCGTCATAGGTGCCATCCTCGATGTCCTTCAGGAAATGTTCAATCACCGGAAGCGGGATGGTATAGCCGAGATTCTGGGCTCCCATGATGCCCTGGAAGGCGACGGCCACAACTTTGTTGTCAAACAGTACCGGCCCGCCACTGTTTCCAGGGTTGATGGCGGCATCCACCTGCATGACGAGATGGGAGTCCACCGTGCTGTGGGCATACAGGCTTTAGTCAATCCGGGAAACAACGCCTTTGGTGAGGGATAACCGGTCGCCTCCCATGGGATAGCCGAGCACCAGGACGGAATCGTTCAGGGTCGGAAGGGACTTTCCGAAAGCCATGGGAAGGGTATCGGCAAAAAAGGCGTTATCCTTGACCTGCAGGATGGCGAGATCGCAGTCATGAGCAATAAAAGCAACCGTTGCCGGATATTTACGGGAATCCCCCTCGCGCTGCACCTCGATAAACCGGGCATCGGATACAACATGGGCATTGGTCATGATACGCTTGCCCTTGATGATAAACCCCGAGCCATTGCTGTTCATCAGGGAACGAGCCTGCCAGGGTTGAAGGAAATCCTCCTGCTGGAGTGTGACGTGGATTTTAACGATGGACTCGCGAAGATCCCGGAGCCCGGCGAAACCGGGGCTGGGAAAAGCCGCGATCAGGCTGCAGACCATGACGACCAGGACAACCCTTTGAAATAGAGTAGGAGACATTTGCATGGGCGGGAGAATATCGAAGCGGAGTGCTGATTTCAACGACTCTTCTTCTGT
>JBAXMJ010000140.1:0-6198 GCA_037134355.1 bacterium
CGATACACCCGCCCCTTGAGATGATGCTGGCTGAGCACCTGGGCGCCCACCCGGAGCTGATTACCCTCGTGGAGCTCTTCCTGCCCCTGAAGCTGATCACCGACCCGCTGTGCCTGCGCTTCATCGAAGTCGTCCGGGACAGCATTCGGGAAGGCGTGGAACTGATGCACCTGCTGGGTGAACGGGATGACGAGAGCCGTACTCTGGCGGGCTTTGCCGCCCAGGTCCTGAGCGCCCCCTCTAAAACCGGACAGGATGGTAGCCACCAGGAAGCTGTGGAAAGCTTGATCCTTAAATTCTGGAGGACGGAACTGCAGCGTCGCCGGACTCTTCTGGAACAGGAATCCCAATCGGCCGTGGATGAGCAATCGCGCGACGACAAAATGGCCCTGGCCTCCCAACTGACCACAGATATCAAACGGCTCCAACGCTGGGACACCGGCGAGGCCGTCCTGCTGCATTATCAAGGAGAGTGAATTTGCCTCATCGTTCCATGAGTATCAGAGAAGTCGCCGCCTATCTGCATCTGGCGTCCGCCGATGTTGAAAAACTTGTCAGGGAACGCGAAATTCCCTGCGAGAAACAGGGCGACCGGGTCACATTCCGCCGTTCCATCATTGATGCCTGGGCCTCACAGCGCATCCTCGCCCTATCCACCCCACGCTTGGCCGAATACCATTCCAAGACCTCCTCTAAAGTGGGTGAATTCTCGCCCGATTCCGCCGTGATGCCTGCGCTCATTACGCCAGAACGACTCAATCCGGCGCTAACCTCAAAAACCCGCTCGTCGGCCATTCGCGATCTGGTGGCCATGGCCGAAAAAAACGATCTGGTTTCGGATCCCAAGGAACTCCGAACAATGCTTGAGGAGCGGGAAGCACTTTGTTCAACCGCCCTGCCCGGCGGCTGGGCCGTGCTGCATCCGCGTCATCACGACCCCTATCTGGTCGCGGAATCCTTCATGGTGCTCGGCCGCACCATCCAGCCGATCCATTTCGGATCACAGGACGGAAAGCCGACGGATATCTTCTTTCTGCTCTGCTGCCAGGACGACCGACTACACCTGCATACCCTGGCCCGACTCTGCACGATGTGCCTGGAAACCCCGCTTCTGAATGAACTCCGTACCGCCGATTCCGGAAAGGCGATGCAGGACATCATTCTCAGAACCGAAGCCGAAATCATCCGCCGCCTGTGACACACCCCATTGTCATTTAAGAGAGATAGGAGCGACCGCGATGTTTCCGGGAACGTTGCGGTTCTCCAGCAGCGAGCGTGCGAGCCGTATGGAGCGACCGCTGGTTCGCAATTTATCTGGTTTTCCAGTAATCAGGGTCGCGATGCTGATGCATGACAGCCATGATGACAATTCGTCTCGGTTAATCCCTGAACAAGACGCCAAAGGGGAAGGTTTTTGTGAGGCACCGACGAACATCAAGATCAACTGTCGGGTACAAGCGTGGATTCAGCATGATGCGATTGACGGAACCTTGTACGGATGCCAAAAACCGTCTCCCGAGATCAGGCTGTTGTTCCTCGTAATAGGCCGCCGCCGCGAGCATTTCGAATTCGGTGTCGGGAGGGAACTTGACGGTCTTCATGCAAGCGCGGCGTATGCCCGGGCAAAAACAGCATCCGCATCATGAAGTTCGACTGTGCCGCGATCCAATTCGGCGCAGCGTCGCCGAACTTCCTTTTTCCACTTGGGCGATAATGCAGGGGCATCGGGGGCATCAAGGCTCTCGATCAGTTTCTCGGCAACAAACGCCCGTAGCACAGGGGGAAGTCCCATCGCTTCCGTCATGACTCTTTCCGCTGTAATACTCATGCCCGCATTATACCCTTTAGGATTTCGTCATCAATTAATCTTTTTCTACTGCGAACGTTGGCGCTTTGCCTGAGGCGCGCTAACGGGCTATTCGTCTGGGCTAAAAGCCGCCGAACGTTTCAACGACTTCTGACCTTGACACCCCCCCTTCAACCCAGTATCCATAACGCCTTCCAAGCCTGAAAAGAGCAGGCTTATTGTTGTGGAATACGTGTGAAAGGATTACGCCCATGCTGATCATGAAGTTTAACAAGATCATCAAGAACAAGGTTGTCTGGTGGATCTTCGGCAGTATCGTCATCATTACCTTTGTTGGCTGGTTCAGTCCTCGCGGCGGATGCGACACCCCTCAGGCGGCGCGTGGCGTGGGCTCGCTGGACGGCCAGTCGGTTTCCGATGTCGAGTTCCGTCAGGCCCGCTTCAACACCTACCTTGGACTCTGCCTCTCCGTGGGCCGCGTGGTCAACATCACACCCCGGCTCGAAAAGGAACTCCGGGAACAGGCATGGAAACGGCTCGCCGCCCTGCGCGCCGCCCGGGACATGAACCTCACCGCTACCCCGGAAGAGGTTCTCGCCATGCTCAAGCGCGACCCCCAGTTTCAGGCCGAAGGCAGCTTCAGCAAGCAACGTTACCAGACCTTCTGCCAGAGCGTTCTGGGAACGCTCAACGCCAGCGTCGCCCAGTTTGAACAACATCTTTCCGAAAACATCATCCTCCAGAAACTTCACAACCTCACGGCCTCCGCTGTGTGGCTGAATCCCGAGGAGTTGAAGCGCATGGCCGCCCGCTACGCCGACTCGTTCCGGGTTGACTACGTCAACCTCAGCACGAACCTGGTCAAGCAGGGTGAAGTCAAGGTTTCCGACGCCGACCTGCACGCCACTTATGCCAAACATACCAATGACTTCCTCGTGCCGGCCAAGGTCAGCGTAAACTATATCAAAATCCCGGTCTCGCAATACGTGACCAAGGCCACTGAGAAGATCGACACCAATGCTATCGAGGATTATTACGTCGCGCATTCGGATGAGTTCAGCACCCCCGACACCAACGGGGTCAAAATTGCCATTCCTCTTGAAGAGGTCACCGGCACCATCTCAAACAAGCTCATCCACGAGACCGCCATTCAGCTTGCGCGCGATGTCGCCAACGACCTGGCCGACACCATGATCCCCAACCGGGAAGGCAAAGCCCCGTCGTTTATTTCCGTAGCCGCAAAGGCCAAACTGGAGATTTTCAAAACGGGCCTGTTTGATCTGGAGAATGAAGTCGAGGGAGTGGATGCTGGTCTGGACTTCAATAAGGCCGCCTTCCGGCTCCGGCCCTCCGCTGATGAATGCTTCAGCGATGCCATTCCGGGCAAGGATTTCGTTTATCTGATGACCCTGGGAACCAATACAGAGGCCTATGTACCAACTCACGAAGCGGTCTCCGAGAAAGTCCACGCTCTCGCCCTGTCCCAAGCCACTACAGAGGCACTGGATCGGAAAGCTCACGAGATTCATGACTACTTCAAAAAGGGACTGGCTCAGAAAAAATCCTTTGCCGACCTGGCCCGCGAAAAGGCTATGAATGTCTCAACCTCAGGGCTCTTCTCCGCGAATTCAGCGCCCGACGCCCTGAGCTCCAGCGAAATCCTCAGCGATATCACCCTGCGGAACGCCGGGGAGCTTTCGGATGTCGTCCAGGGAACCGATGGGCTCATGATCGCCTATATTCTGGAACGCCGCCCCGCCGCCGAGGATGAACTTTCTACCATTCAAAACCAGGTGGTGATGAATGTGATTCGTCGCCGCGCCCGTATCGTATTCGGTGAGTGGCAGAATTTCCTGGTCGCCGGCGACCGGAAAAAGGACAGCCAGCCCCCCGTCGAGATCCCTGAGGATAACAAGGACGACGATCTCAAGTAATCAGATCTGCCTTGCGCCCGCACCGGGCGCAAGAGCCGTCCTGTAATCCGACCGGGGATACCTGATAGCCACGGCGCCTGATCAGCATGCTTTCACAAGCCGGACAGAGCGTATCCTGTCCGGTTTTCGTTAACACGTTTCCCATATAGACATAGGCCAGTTTCTTCCGGGTGATGTCCCAGGCCCGTTGCAGGGTTTCTCCGGAAGTAGGAGGGGTCTCAAACCGGAAGTCAGGATGATAAGCACTCAGGTGCAGAGGGGTGAGCGGCCCAAGTTCATCATGAATCCACTCTGCCAGCTTCTCAAATCCCTCATCCGTATCATTCAATCCGGGAATAATCAGATTCGTCACCTCTAGATGGCATCCTGCGTTTGCCGCCTGCCTGCAGAACCTCAGAACCGGCGCCAAACTCCCCTTGCAGTATTCTTTATAAAATGCTTCATCCATGCTCTTGATATCTACATTCAACGCATCCACCAGGGTAAGCAACTCGGCGGCGGGTTTTTCCTCAATAAACCCGTTGGTCACCAGGACATTCTTACCCCCGTCCAGACGAACCAAGCGGCTGCAGTCCCGAACGAATTCAAACCCGACCAGCGGCTCATTATAGGTATAGGCCACATGAGCGCACTCTTCATCCCGCATGGCTTGTACTATCTGCCTGGGCGTGTGGACAGTTTCGGATTTTCGAAAGTCCTGTGAGATCGTCCAGTTCTGACAGAAGGCACACCCAAAATTACACCCCCACCCGCCCAGGCTGAAAATCGGGGAGCCGGGATGAAAATGATACAGGGGTTTCTTCTCAATCGGGTCAACATGAACGGAGGACAAAAAGCCATACCCCGTGGCCTTCAATTCACCGCCCAATACAGTCCGCACCCTGCACCGACCCGTATTTCCTTCATGAAGACAACAGTGGTGAGGACACAACTCGCACTCAAGGCCACCTTCAGGCCTTAAACGCCAGTATTCCGCAGTCTGGAGATGGCTTGCACCCTTCATGGGATTACGGTACCAAATGATCTGGGAAGGAACAATACCGATGCAGACCACCTCACCATGAAAACATTCCTGATCGTCCTCGACTCGGTCGGCATCGGTGCGGCACCCGATGCCGCGCAATACGGAGATGTCGGCGCCAATACCCTGGCTCATATCGGACAGACTGTCGGCGGGCTCAGGCTACCCTCCCTGGAGTCGCTGGGGCTCGGCAACATTTCCGCCCTGCTACCGGGCGGCCTCCCCATTCCCGGCGTAGCGCCCATGTCCCGCGCGGAAGGCTGCTACGGGGCCATGCAGGAGCGGTCGCGGGGCAAGGACACCACTACAGGGCACTGGGAGATGGCTGGACTCCTGATGGAGAAAGGGTTTCATGTCTTTCCTCATGACAGCCCCTCTTTCCCAGAGCCTCTCATCCGTGAATTCGAACGCAGGACAGGGCGAAAGACTATCGGGAACAAGGCGGCAAACGGCCTCACCATCATTCAGGAACTCGGCCCCAGGCACATGGCGGACGGGTCTTGGATCGTTTACACCAGTGCGGATTCCGTATTCCAGATCGCGGCCCATGAGAGCATCATTCCCCTCCCCGAACTTTACGAGGGGTGCAGGATCGCTCGCGAACTCTGCAACCCCTATGTCGTCGGGCGGGTAATCGCCCGCCCCTTCATCGGCACACCAGGCGCCTTCAACCGCACGGAAAACCGGCGGGACTTTTCCTACCCTCTCCCGGAACCAACCCTCCTTGACCACTTAAAGACAAACGGCATCCGGGTCATCACCGTGGGCAAGCTGGACGACATTTTTGCGGGGAGTGGCATCAGCGAATCCTTCCATGTTGAAAACAATCCCGATGCGCAACGGGATCTCCTGGTCCTGGCAGATCGCCCGGACTCTTTCTTCTGTTTCGCCAACCTGATTGATTTCGACATGCTCTACGGCCACCGTCGCGACGCCGCCGGTTACGCAGGCGCCCTGGAACGCACCGACCTTTTCCTGGGTGAATTCCTTCGAAAACTGAAGCCGGACGACGCCCTGATCATCACCGCCGACCATGGCAATGATCCCACCTTCAAGGGCTCAGATCACACCCGTGAATTTGTCCCCTTGCTCACCCGGGGAATCGGCAAGCCAAACCGTTCACTCGGTATACGGGACGGGTTTTACGATATTGCCAAAACCGTCACGACTCTCTTCGGTATCCCCCCAATGCCCCGCGGCATTAGTTTTCTTTGATCACAGGGCGGGTTCATGATATTTTTCAGGAATGGCTGACCTCATCATCACCTGCCCGACCTGCGGTAACACTATTCCGGTTTCGGAGTTTGTCGACGCGGATCGTCTTTTCTGCATGAAATGCAAAACCAAGATTCAGGTCCCTGAACGCATAACAGAACCCAGCGCCGTGACGCAACGCCTGAAACTCTCGGTCGAAAAGCCACCCGAATCAACCCGCC
>JBAXMJ010000141.1:0-6186 GCA_037134355.1 bacterium
ACGCCCCCTTTGCCGTGGTGTCAGACCCCGCAAGTCTTGATTTCTCAAAGAAACTGGGACCGGGCGGCAGCCCTCCCTCAGAGAAGGAATTGGCCACGCTCCGGTCGGCCTTCTATCCCATTCTCCTCCTCGACAGCAGCAACGTCACGATCAAGGACAACACCATCTCCAACCCGCCGGCCGGTAGGCGGGGAGAGATTGGCTGGGGACCGGGGGCGGTTGCCGGCGATGGAGCGGGAACTGCGGCAACTCCCTGACGCCCGGCGGAACCCAATCACATAAACTTTGATCCCACCCTCGGTGCGGGCTCTTCGACCACGAAGTGGTGCGCAACACCATCCTGAGCCTCTGCCCGCCGCCCCATTTTCGCCCCGAGGATGTGGGAATCCCCGATAAAAGCATCGCAGGAGAAATACAAATTCTGAAACCCACAAAAGATTATGACAACACCACGCTCCAACGCCAAAACAGCCCTGATTATCCTTATTCTTCTCCTAGCCGGGATAGCCCTGGCTGTTTTCACACTGAAACGGCAACCGGCCGGGCCAACGGTTTCCTCCGCGCCCGCGCTTCCTCCCGAATCCGAGAAGATCAAGGACGGGGCGTTAGTGTATGACCAGTTCAAAGCGGGTTACTCCCAGGGGCAGCGCGATTTCGTGGTTCCTCCGGGCAAATACACCTTCCCGCCGGAGTTCACCAGCTTTGCCCTGGACGCCTTCAACGACGCCACCATTAGTGCTTATGGTGCCACGTTCGTTTTGAACAATGGCGGATTTGTTTTGGCCCATTGTCGGAATACGATCCTGCGGGGGTTGGTCCTAGAGAACGATCCGGCTCCGTTCATGCAGGGGGTGATTAAATCCATTGATCACGCAAAGAAAACACTGGATGTGGAATTTGATCCTGCCTTTCACTTGCCGACGCCACAGTATCCAAACGAGGGACAGCATCTGATCCTGCAATACTTCACGCCGGATGGAACTCGCAACATCCCCATGGAATGGGAGGCGGCCAAAGGTCCTTTTCAGAAGATCAATGATACGGTCTTCAGAATTCAACTTCTCAACAACCGCATCTTCACGGTTGCCGATAGCCCCGATGTGGTGAGCCCCGGATTCCAGCTCTCTTTGGCGGTTGATTCCGCTTCATTTGGCTTCGAGGTAGTGGATGGAGAGAACGTCACCCTCGAGGATGCCCGGGTTTATGCGGTCAAGGCTTATGGCTTTTTTGATCATGACGGAAAAGGCGGGAATACCTACCGGCGTTGCGTCATCGGGCGCAAGCCTGGCAGCAAACTTTTGGCGGCGCTTGGACGGGATGGGTTTCATTGCTATCGCGACCAGCGTGGGCCTTTGATTGAGTATTGCGACTTTTCCTATGCACCGGATGACTTTGTCGCCATCCACGGCTTTTTCAGTCTCCTGGATAAGTCCACAAGCCCCACGACGCTGCGGATAGCCGCACCGTTTGGCCAGGATTTCGGTCCGGGGTCCACGCTGAAGTTCTACAACTTCGAGACGGCGGAACCTTTGGGGCAGGCCAAGGTTGTCTCCGCGACTAAGGTGACAACGCCCGAAGCCGCCCGGCGTTTGCAGAATATTCCGAAACAATGGAAGGATGCAGGGGTTCCCGTCAGGGATTTCCCGAAAGACTCGGCGGAATTAATCGATGTGACCATTGACCAGCCACTTGAGTTTAAAACCAATGCCGTCTTGGTGGACAGTGGAGAATTCAGCGGCGAGGGAGCGATTATCCGGTATAACTATTTGCATGAAGGTGCCGGAAGAGGGATCCAGATTAAGGCCAGTCACTCGATTGTGGATGGAAACCGTATTGAACGCATTGCGGCTTCCGGTATCGCCATGTATCCGGAAAGTTATTATCTGGAGGGGACTTTCCCCCAAAACGTGGAAATCTTGAACAACACGATTATTGATTGTGCGGACGTGTCTTATAATGACCGTTACATGGAACCCAATTTCGGGGCCTTGCAGGTGAGCAGCCTTTTCGGTAAACGGCTTTTTAACCCGCCGACTTTTCATGGATTCCAACAAATGCAAAACATCAAGATTCGCAACAATCACATCATCCGGCCGGCGGTCTTTGGGATTTTTGCCTCCAACATCCAGGGTCTGACGATCAGCGGGAACATTGTTGAGAGCCCCCACCGGAGAAACCAGTGGCTGGCTCAGTTTGACCTGAGCGGAGTCGTGAAGGGAGCTGGAGGAGATGAGCCAGCACAAGAACTGGTAGAGGTTCTGCGTCACCCGCAATTCGCCAACATGCTGATGAGCTGCCGGGATGTGACGATCTCCGGCAATCAGTTGGTGAACGATAAAAACCGTTTGAAGGGTGAATGGGGAATCGGTCCGTGGACGTCCAACGTGACCATTGATTCCAAGAAGTAGGAGACGGCGTCACGACCACGGCCCATCCTTGCACCAACCGAATGAAAACAAAGGCGCAACCATGAATACGAAATGTGTCCTTTCCTTGCTGGCTACGATCTTTGCCGCTTGCCTCATTGGCACTGCTCGGGCTGATGTCCGGCTCCCCACGATTTTCTCCGATCACATGGTGCTTAAGAAATCTGCGAAGGTCCCCATCTGGGGCACTGCGGATCCGGGCGAGCAATTGACGGTGACTCTCGGTGGTCAGAGCGTCCAGGCCACCGCTGGTCCAGACGGGAAATGGAACGCGGCTTTGGATCTGAGTCACTCGAAGCCGGGGCCCTTTGAATTTTCGGTTGAAGGAAAAAACAAACTGACCGTGAGCGACGTGGTCGTTGGAGAGGTTTGGATCGCCTCGGGCCAGTCGAACATGTCCTGGGCCCTCAAGGATCCGCCAGCAGCCGGGGAAGAAATTGCCGCGTCGGCGAATCCTTTGATCCGCCAATTCTTGGTGACCAGGAAGCCATCCCCCGGACGGCTCGGGGATGTGGAGGGCAGTTGGACCGTGGCTTCGCCCGCCACCACAGGTGCCTTCAGTTCGGTGGGCTATTTCTTTGCCAGGCGACTCCAACGGGAATTGAAGGTGCCGGTCGGGTTCATCAACACCTCGGTAGGGGGAAGTGCCTTGGAGCCATGGTTGAGTGTCGAGGCCATTAACAGTGTGCCCGATCTCAAATCCACCGCCGAAAGCCTCTGGAACGCGCAAAGGGACTTTCCGGGAAAGAGGAGGGCTTTTGTGGAGGCCATGGATCTCTGGATCAAGGAGGCCGGTCGGGCAGACAAATCTGAGGCTAATGTCTCCGCTTTTGCCGGGCTGGACGCTTCCTCTCAGGGTTGGATCCCGGTCACCCTGCCGGGGCCGGTGCAGGCACCCGGACTCCCCGACGCAGGGATCGTCTGGCTCCGCAAGGACATCGATCTCTCTGCGGAACGAGCCCGGCTCGACAACTTCCTGCGGATTCCCCTCGATGGATTCGACAGCGTTTATTGGAATGGCGAACTCATAAAAAAAACGACTTACCAGGAGTTTCCATACCCCGGATATGTCCGGTTTAGAGCTCCCTTCGTTATTCCTCCCGCCAAGCAGAAGGTCGGAAAGAACGTTCTCGCCATCCGCCTTTATCAACCCGTTGGTCCCGCGAAGTTCACCGGCCCGGTCATGGTCGGCCCCACCAATTTCATCGGTGAGTGGCTGAGCAAAATCGAACCGCTCACGCTGTCCGGCGAGTGGCTGGCGAAGGCGGAATTTGAGTTCCCCCCCATCGAAGCGAAGAACACCGTCGCCACCCCGGTGCTGCCCGCCATCAACGCCCAGCAAGTGGCGTCCATTTGGTTCAACGGCATGGTGGCTCCCCTCATTCCCTATGCGATCAGCGGAGTGGTCTGGTATCAGGGCGAGTCCAACGCCGACCGCGCCTGGCAATACCGCACGTCTTTCCCCCTCCTGATCACGGATTGGCGCAAGCAATGGGCGCAGGGAGATTTCCCCTTCTATTTTTGTCAATTGGCAAATTTCAAGGCGAAGCAACCTGAGCCGGAGGAAAGCAAGTGGGCCGAATTGCGCGCCGCCCAATCCTCAGCACTCACGTTGCCTAAGACCGGCCAGGCTATTCTCATAGACATCGGAGAGTCCAACGACATCCATCCCGCCAATAAAAAGGACGTCGGAGAACGCTTGGCCGCCATCGCGCTTGCCAAGGATTATGGAAAAGCGATTCCCTTCTCCGGCCCGGTCTATGACTCCGTCCATTTTGAAAACGGCAAGGCCATCCTGCGATTCCAGCCGACCGAGGGCGGACTGGTGGCGCGTCCGCTTCCGGCAACTTTCGATGTGGAAACAAAAACCCAGACAACCGCTCCGCTGGTGCGCAACAACCCGGGCAGCGAACTGGAAGGGTTCGCCATTTGCGGCGAGGATAAAAAATGGGTCTGGGCCGAGGCGAAGATCGAGAAAGATCGAGTCGTCGTTTGGTCCGACAAAGTTCCTTCACCCATTGCCGTGCGATATGCCTGGGCGGACAACCCCACCTGCAATCTCTCCAATGGAGCCGGCTTCCCCGCCTCCCCGTTCCGCACGGATGATTTCCCGGCAACTACCTTGAATGGTAAATATTGAAGACATGAATAAAGTAAAAACCAACCCATCACGAATTCTCAAATCCATGAAATACCTCATCGTTTCCCTATGCCTCAGCTTCGCCGCGACCGCTGCCGTCCATGCCCAAGACCCCATTTTGAAGGATGCCTTCGCTGACGTTGCCAGCGATACTCCCCTGACTGGACACGAGCCGGAAGTTGGCGCCGGAACTTGGAAAGCCGGTAACACAGTCAAAATCAGTCGCGATGGCGATGTCGCCTACGTCACCAATGGAGACGAGTCATCTGCCACTGCCGAAGTGGCCATGACGGCTGATGCAGCCGAGGCCGGATTTACGATCCGGACAAAAGTCCGCTCCGCCTCCCGACCTCCTGACGATAATGGGAGTTGGACCATTCTCATGGTGAAAAACGATGCTTCCGGCTCATTGTTTGAGCCGGGAACTGAATACCTGGGAATCATGTTTCTCACCTCGAAGTCCGGCTTGTACGGCTACTCCGTCATCAGCACCCCAAAGGATCGCAACGACCTTTCTCTCACCATCCAACTCAAACTCCACGGCGCGGGGGCAGCGCAGTCATGGAAAGAGGACGATTTCAACGACGTGGTGTTTTCCTATGACCCTGCCAATCACTCCGTCTCCCTCTCGGTCAATGGCACGGAGATTTGGACCAATGAGGCGCTTCAGTTTCCGGAGCAGTTGCCGACCGCCGGGTTGAACCGCTTCCAAATCGCCTGGAACGGAGCCCGCGACGAAGCAGACCGCACTGCC
This sequence comes from bacterium, assembly GCA_037134355.1. GTDB lineage: Bacteria > Verrucomicrobiota > Kiritimatiellia > CAIKKV01 > CAITUY01 > JAABPW01. The sequence continues at coordinate 5,321 of JBAXMJ010000141.1, forward strand.
GGACGTATCGGTCCGGTGACCGTGACCCCGCTGCGATGAGCGAACGGGCGAATCGGTGGAGAGAGGCCCACGGCTTTTGCTGAAACACCCGGAACGAATGTATGATTGAATTAGCCCATTTAAAAACGGAACGTTTACCCGCCCCGCGTGGCATTGTGAACGCCCACAACCACACCGGAATGAGCGGCATCGGCTCGTGGCTGATGCGGTATCTGGTCGGCATCCGCGTGGAACCCGGTCCCGCGCCCATCTTCCATCTCCGTCCCGCCGTCAATCTCCCACTGGCTGCGCTTACCGCCCGCTGGCAAAGCCGCTGGGGCGAAGTTCAGGTCAAATGGGAGACGGGTGACGGGGGCAGGCAACTGACCGTGATCATTCCGCCCGGCTGCCGCGGCCGACTCGAAATCGCCGGCACCGGCGAGATCCGGGAACTGGACTCCGGAAAGTATCAGAGTCTCCTCTCAACGACACACGATGACAACCAAGGCTAACTAACAAAAAACAATAAAACGAAATCATAACCATGAGCACAAACAACAAACCCACCCTGCACGTTTACGACAACTACGCCTGGCTGCGCGGCTTCAGCGTGGTGCCCTCTTGGGGCGCCCGCATTGAGGAGGCCTGGTGGTTTTACGATGGTGCGAAAATGCGCGAGGAAGTGTCGCTGGCCAAAAAGGTCCACGCCAATTGCATCCGTCTCTGGATCGAGTTCACCGCCTGGATGGCCGATCCGGATAAAGTCACAGCCAACTTCCTCGACGCGGTGAGTGCCATTGACGAGGCCGGTATGAAGACCATGCCGTGTCTCTTCAACCGCTGGCGGGACTGGCGCTTCGACTACGGCGGCACTTATACCGAAGATC
>JBAXMJ010000142.1:0-6107 GCA_037134355.1 bacterium
ACACGGCAACACAGGCTTTTCGCATGAAAAATCCCCCCACAAACCCAGAAGCGCCAAAAAGATACACGAGCAGAACGGCACGGTCAAGAGGCGCCCGAAGAGATGCCAGGGCGGCCGCATCATCACCTTTAACGGAAATCCGGGTTTTGCGGCAGTGTTCCCTTTAACACCAGGGGGAGGCCGGCGACGATGAATAGGACGGTGTCGGCGACGGCCGCCATATCCTGATTGAGCCAACCCTGCAGATCGCGAAAGTTGCGGCCGAGCGGGGATTCGGGGACAATTCCCATGCCGACCTCGTTGCTGACGATGATGACATCGGTTGTACTTTCCTTGAGTGCGGCGAGCAGGTCCTGTTTCCGGGATTTCACTGACGGTTCGCCCTCTTTGAGGAGCACATTGGTCAGCCAGAGCGTGGCGCAATCCAGGAGCACTCCGTCGCGTTTCGGGATGGATGTGCGGATGATCCGGGCCACGTCGAGTGGTTCTTCGACACATCCCCAGTGAGGACCACGCTGCTGGCGGTGCAGTTTGACGCGATTCGCCATTTCGCTGTCCAGTGTCTCGGCGGGAGCCAGATAAAGCGGATGCTTCCAGCGGGATTCCGCCAGTCGCTGGGCATAGGAACTCTTTCCGCTCCGCGCCCCACCCAACACCAGCACAATTTCTTTTCCGTTCTTCATTCTTAACCCCTCTAACCCTTAACCCCTGAACCCCTCTTCTCCAAAACACTCCATCAGTCGTGTCATCGACGTGGCCGTATCCTCATATCCAAAAGTCTCCAGCGTCAAAACGTCCGAATAATTTCCTATGGCGTTCAGTACTTCCCGAGTCAGGGCGTGAGGTGCCCGGTCCAGGGAATAGTGCCGGGAGGTGGTGTCAAATCCGTAGAGGTGCATAATCCGGGTGCGTGGCAACCAGTGCCGGAGATGGGCCTTCCAGTCTGCATTTTTCTGCCAGAGATGTCCGTAATCGAGGCAAATACTGAAAGGCAGGGAGGCCAGCAACGGCTCGCACCATTCAAACGGGTACTCCAGATTCTCCACGCAAATGTGACGCGGATTATCAACAACGCCTGAAATGATCCGCAGCAGGGGCATGAGGTTCTGCTGCCATTCCCGAACCTGCGCGGGGGTGGCGCTGCTTTTAATGCCTTCCAGGTGGAGGATCCAGCCGTGCGGGGTGAGCGGGTCACACAATTTAATTAGACGCAAGATGCTGGTGAGACAGGCCTCACGCTCTGCCGGGTCGAAACTGCCGAGCGCCTTATCGATGGGGAAATGGACAGTGAAAGTGGCCTCATGTTTTTTTGCCAGATCCCGCCACGTCTCAATTTCTCCCGATGTGGGTAAGTTGGAGGCATCCGCCGACTCAAAAAAGACCAGTTCAATATCATCCACCACGGGCGCAAGTCTTTGAATATTGGCGAGAATGTCTGCCGGGTAGACGTACGACGTTACCCCGAGTCTGAAGGGAAGCCGATGTGGCAGGGAGGGCAGGTCGGGAAGGGGGTTCGTAAAGGTCATTGTCCTGGCCCGTATTTCAAAATTTTCACCGCCTCGCAGGTGACGAGCCCGCCGCACCGGGTCTCTTCGAAAAGCTGATCGATCACTGGCAGAAAGGCCTTGATTTTGGACTCGATGTCCACGATCTCGACCACTACCGGGAGGTCTGAGGCCAAGTCTAGAATCCGGGCGGAGCGGAAATGACTGGAGGCGCCGTAGGACATAAGACCCCGCAACACCGTGGCGCCCGCCAGACCCGCGTCATGGGATTTTTTCACAATCACCTCGTGAAGCGGAACATGATGATGAAGGTCGCCTTCGCCAATGAAAATCCGCAACAAGGTCGCTTCGCTTTCAGGTTTCATGATAGCTCCTCATTAATGACCCCAACTCCGGATTAGTCCGATACAGCCCATTCCGGCCAAAAACGCCAGTACAGCGCCGAAAAAAGACCCGTTCAGGTAAAGCAGGGCATAAAGCCATTCGCCGGTCTTTACCATTTGAACCAGTTCATAAACCAGCGAGGAGAGTGTGGTGAAGCCGCCGCAAAATCCGGTGGCGAGGAAAAGCCGGGTGGCGGGGGAGAGGACTTCGGTGTCGGCCACTAGTTGACTCACGAGGCCGATGGCAAAACACCCGGCCAGATTCGAGGCCAGAGTTCCCCACGGCATGGCCGCCGCAGGCGCGCTCAACCATAGCGTGAAGCCATACCGGCAGAGGCTTCCTAATAGCCCGCCCAGTCCAACCCATGCACAGGAAAGTAATCCATTCATTGAGTATCCTCCGCCGGTACATTCATGACCCGTACCGGTGTGCCGGCCTCCACCATGGAGGCCAGGGTGGTGATGTCCCAATTCGTCAACCGGAAGCATCCATGCGATTCGCGGCGGCCGATGGTTTCGGGGTGCGGGGTTCCGTGCATGCCGAATCCCGGAGCGCTAAGACTGAGCCAGTAGACACCGACCGGGTTTCGGGGGCCTGGCGGGATAATGATTTTCCGTCCGATCTCCTGCGCCCGGGCGGATTCGGGGAAATTCTCGGGATCAAAGGTGTAATTCGGGTTCGGGGCGAAGGCCACCAAGGTGAGATCGCCCACGGGAACTTTATGAAGCTTCCTGGCGATGGAGCAGGGGAACGAGGCGATCAAGTCATTGGTGGCACCAAACGCTCGAATCCGGTATTCGCTGCAATCCACCTCAAGACGGGAGGCGGGAACAGACCATGAGGACGGCCGGGTGTTGGGAACGGTGATCTCGGTGCCAGCGGTAACGGCCGGCCAATTCGTCAGTGCGGGGTTCAATCGTTGCAGGAAGTGGCGGGAGACATGGAAGCGCTCGGAGAGAACCTCATCAAGACTCCCGCAGGCCATGCTGGTAACCTTTTCGGCTTCCACCCAGTCGCCCGGTGCGGTTCCCACACGGGTGAGATCATCGTTGGTAAGCGCGTGGATAACCGTGGCGGGTTCGGACTCCGAAAGCAATTCGGTCCGGGCATTCGGCTCGCTGAGGCCCCGGGATCGGGCATAGTCCCGGAGGGCCAGCGTGGTTCGTGATCCCGCTTGTCCGTCAATCAGGCCCACCCCGAAGCCGTTTCGATCCAGAGCTGCCTGGAGCAGGGCCGTCTGAAGCAGGCTGAGGCCGGTAGGGGAAGGGGGTTTGGGACGGGACGAGGTACGGGTCACGAGGGCGGTGGAGACCTTGACGATGGGGGGGGTTGGACACTCGAGTCCCCAACTCGTTGAGGAACAGAATCCCGTCCCGATCAGGATTAAGCTCAGTATGTTTTTCATGGTCACCCCCGAAACCTATCGGGGGAAAGAGCGACTGGCAAGTGTTTTGTAATGGGTCACTCATGAGGGCATCGCTGTAGTAGCCGCCGTGTCGGCGGCACTCTTTGCACACTACCGGCGAGGACGCCGGTTACTACAAGTCCTTCGGTCCTTTTACTTACCCCCTCGTCAGTGACCCATTACAGTGTTTTTGCTTCACTCGTTTGCTGAAAACAAGCGATGTGCTACGATGGCCAGACAGGAGAATGATATGGTTAAGATTGGATTGGCATTGGGCGGGGGCGGGGTCAGGGGATTGGCGATCATCCCGATGCTGGAGGTTTTTGACGAGTTGGGCATCCGGCCGCACCGTATTTCCGGAACCAGTCTGGGGGCAGTGCTGGGCGCCCTGTATGCTTCCGGCATGTCGTCTGCCGCAATTCGCGAGTGGGTTGGCGAGCTGCTTCAAAACGATCCGCTCCGCAAGATGCCCTCCCTTAAGGTCATGTTGAGGTGGATCGAATTCAAGGATCTGGAATTTGGCGCCAATGGGCTGTTCCGGGGAAACCGGTTTATGGCCGTGGTTCAGGAGGCGATGGGGGTGACCCGGTTTGAGCAGCTGAAGATTCCCCTCCGCGTTGTCGCCGCAGACTTCTGGTCCTCCCAACAGGTGGTGTTGGAGTCTGGTGACCTGCTGCCCGCGATTCGGGCCAGCATGAGCCTGCCCGGCCTGCTGACTCCCGTCCGTGTGGAGGGTCGTACTTTGATTGACGGGGCCGGGGTGAATCCGGTTCCACATGATGTGCTGACGGATTGCGATGCGGTGGTGGCCATTGACCTGATGGGGCACAGAGATCCGAGCAGGCAAGGGAAGCCGAACGTGTTCCGCTCGATCCTGGGGATTTTCGACATCATGCAGAATGCCATCATTGCTGAAAAGTTAAAGGCGAGCCTGCCGGCGATCTACATCAAGCCCGACATTTACAATGTGGACATCCTGGAATTCGACAAGGTGACGCAGGTACTCCGTCAAGCCGCTCCCGCCCGTGACCAGTTACGGCGTGAATTAAAGGCGATGCTGAAAAGGCTGGAGCCGTAGCTCACGCCAGCGGGCGTAGAGCGAAGGGTGAAGGAGCGCTCGGCAATGGAGACACAGGAACACCGAGACGAAAATACAGGCACCTACAAAACACCATTGCTGTAGGGCGCTCCCTACACGAAAGAAAGCACCCTGGCTGACATACGAAAGAATTCAGAGGTGGTACAAAACAATGCTGCTGAAATATGCATTTGTTAAATGGAAGAAAAAAAGAGGCCCAACCGCCCCTCGCTAACTGTATGCGAAACTACCCAGGGTCGGGGCGAGACGTTTCTTCTCGTGGATGACGAGCCGATGATCCCCAAGATAGGCGGTCAGGTCCTGGCACATTTCGGGTACAAGGTTTTGGAAGCAGGAACGGCGGCGGAGGCGCTGGATGTTTCAGCCCGATACACGGGTGACATCCACTTGCTGCTTTCCGACATCATGATGCCAGGCATGAACGGGTGGCAACTCGCGGCGAAGTTGTCGGAGACCCGGAAAGGGATTCTGTGTCTGTTTATGTCTGGTTACGCGGTCGATGTGCTTGATGAGGCCCGGTTGTATGGGAGGAAGTTGAATTTCCTGCCAAAGCCCGTTAAGGGCACCGACCTTGCGTACAAGGTGCGCGAACTTCTGGATAGCCGGCAGTCGTTCATCAAGGCGTGAAACCTGAAAGTCTGTAACCACTATGGTGCGCATTCTCAACTGATGACTTGACCGAGGTATCATTCGAAACCAATAACAAATTCTGTTGCGGATTTGATCTTTTCGGATTTGTGGGGGAATATGATCGAAATATGTACTGGACGAGGCGATTCAGAAACAGCGGATAGTGATGTTGACATCTCTGAACGCAAGCAGGCCGAGAAATTCGTGCGGCTAAGTGAAACGTTATTACGTTCCATTACTGATAATTCGAAGGATATCATCTTTATAAAAGATCAGGAGTGTAGCTTTGTTTTCATGAATCCGGCGGGCTGTCTGTTTAATGGCAAAACGCAAGAGCAACTGATCGGCCGCTCGAAGACTGACTTTCAGCCCGATGCGACAGAGGCAGTTCAAATTACGAATAATGACCGGCGCGTGATGGAATCGGGGCAGCGCGAGACGATCGAGGAGGCACTCCGGGCAGCAGATGGTTCTCGTCATCTGTTCCGCACAACTAAAGTGCCTTGGCTCGATGATCAGGGGGTAATTATTGGCCTGATCGGAATTGCACACGACATCACGGAACGTGACCAGGCAGAGAAGGCGCTGCAGAATAGTGAAGCTTTGTTTCGAGCCATTCTGGGGTCAACCGCTGATGGAGTTCTCGCGGTTGATAATTTCGGCAAGGTGCTTAAGGCTAATTCTCGGTTCATCGATCTGTGGCGCATTTCTCCCGGCCTAATAGATGCCGGCGATGATGCGGCTATGCTTCAACATGTAGCAGACCAGTTTGCTAATCCTGAAGAGTTCGTGAAGGAAGTGAAACGGCTATATGCAACTGACGAGGTGACTTGCGACACGTTAATGCTCAAAGGTGACAGGTTTATTGAGCGTCGTTCAGCGCCTTTAATCATCGAAGGTATGATCAGGGGGCGGGCATGGTCTTTTCGCGACATAACCGGGCGAACGCGGAAGGAGGCGGAGCGTGAGAAGTTGCAGGCACAGTTCACGCAGGCCCAGAAGATGGAATCGGTGGGCCGTCTGGCGGGGGGCGTGGCGCATGACTTCAACAACCTGCTCATGGGCACCATGGGATACGCCGAAA
>JBAXMJ010000143.1:0-6032 GCA_037134355.1 bacterium
TCCCGAAATCGGCCACAATCACCGCGCCTTTGTAGCGGGCCCAGGCGGCCGCCGCATCCGCAAGACGATCCGCCCCGATTGTTTCCGGATGGGGATAATCCACCGTGATGTTAAGACGGATCCGGTGATCCACCACCAGCGGAAGGGATCCGCACAATTTCATCAGGATCTCCGACCAGAGTGGGTTGAGTCCGGGCACCACAGAACACAGAACGGAACCCGTCACCTTGCGGCCCCCTGCGACATGGCGCAACAGCGTCGTGATGTTGCGCTCATCCCGCCCCTCCCGCGTGGACATGCGACCCTGTCGCAAAATCCGGCGGCCACGCACGAGCCCCACATGGGTGCTGGTGTTGCCGACATCAATGACGAAGATAGTATCCATTTAATCGAGCTCCAGTGATAAATCGGCCGCTGGCGACGAATGGGTCAACCCTCCAATGGAAATGGCATCCACCCCGGTTGCGGCAATAGCCTCCACCGTGGTCAGGGTAACCCCGCCTGAAGCCTCCAGCTTGGCCCGACCGGCACAAATCGCCACGCACTCGCGCATCCGGGTCGGCTCCATGTTGTCGAGCATGATCCACTCCGGAGTCGCCCGTAAGGCATCCCGGAGCTCCGCCTCGGATTCCACCTCGACCTCTACCGGAATGCCGGGGAATTTCGCCCGTGCAGCAGCCACGGCACCCTGCAGGTTGCTGATCCCTGCCGCCTGCCACAGGCGGCGGTGATTGTCCTTGATCAGAACCATGTCATAGAGCCCCATACGATGATTCGTCCCGCCTCCGCAGGTAACCGCATATTTCTCCAGGATCCGGAGTGTGGGGGTCGTTTTGCGCGTATCCAGGATCCGTGTCCCATAGGGCTTCACTTTATCCGTAAATTCACGGGTTCTCGACGCGATCCCGGTCATTCGTTGCATGAAATTCAGGGCCGTGCGCTCACCCGTCAGAATTCCACGAATGCCCCCTTCGATGGTCATCAGGGGCTGATCCGGCTTCACAACGTCGCCATCAGCAACCAGAAACCGGCACTGGAGTGAGGCATCCACGGCTCCGAACACAGCGGCGGCGACATCCAGACCGGACACCACATAGTGACCCCGTGAAAGAATCACGGCCCGACCCCGGCTGGTTTCGGGCACCACGGAGAGAGTGGTCACATCGCCGGAACCCACATCCTCTTCCAGCGCACGGCGGATCAGATCTTTCACCATCGGATTATCAGAAATTGGCTTCATGCGATTTGACTATAAAAGGAGGACCGCCAACCTGTCGATTGTTTTCACAGCGGTTCGGCAGGAGTTTTGATAGGCAAGACGCGATGCGCCACGGAAATCTTAAAAATTGAATCCTCGGGAAACTCCTCGCCATCCACCTGGGCTGGCTCAGGATCCTCAAGCCGGATTTCAATCTCACGCCCTTGAATCTGCATGGAACGCCGATGTAATTCAGCGGAGAGGTCTCTGATTTTGTCCGGGTTATGACGGATCGCCAGAAGATAGCGGGTCAGATAGTCCACATGCGCATTGAACAGAACCACATCCAGAAGGCCGTCATCGGGATAGGCATCCCTGCTGAAATCAAAATCCCCGGCATATATCCGGGTATTGTTGACCACAACATTGATCAACCGTCCTGTGTACCAGGACTTCCCATCCACCCTGATTTCCCCCACCACGGGGGCGTGCTGCAAAAACCGGGAGCCCCATGACATCGTGTAGAGAAACCGTCCCTTCGCCAGGTATTTCAGCAATGGGATTGTCTCAAGGGCCCGCTTGTGGGTATTGCGCTCCATGAGAATGCGGGAATCAAGCCCGATGGTCAGCGCATCGGCAAAATAGGTTCCATTGATCACCCCCAGGTCGAGGCAGTAATCAGCCCCATGCAGGATGGTTGAGACCGCACGCCGGAGATCACGTGGCGAATACTCATCCTTAATCCGGATTCCCAGGGATTTGGCGATATCGTTGCCTGTGCCCAGAGGAATGAAGGCATACCGGGGCTTCAGGACTCCCCCGCAGGCCGCCCGGACCTGCATCAAGGCGTTGATCACGGCGGCATGGGTGCCATCTCCGCCGATCCCCGCCACCACGTCGTAGGCCGCCGCTCCGGCCGCCATCAGTTGGGAGTAAACCTGGTCCTTGATCGGGGATCCGTCACAGGACAACACCTCGTAGTCAACGCCCTGCTGATGAAGCAGGTCGGCGACCACGGGCCAGAGCTTCAAGGCATCGCCACCGGCGGCCCCGGGATTGAGTACACAAAGCACTTTCATGGATCACACCCTGCCATAGAGTACGCCACAGATTCCGGGGAATAAAACAAAAAAAACGCCAGACTGACCGGAGTGGCCAGGCTGGCGGATCGATTTCGAAGAAAACGGCCTCTTACTTCTTCAACTTGGCCGGCCGCTTCAACATCGTGCGAACCTCGGTCGGATTCATCTTCTTAACCGTCGCTTCAGGAACACCCAACCCGATCAAACGGAGAGCTTGAACCTTTTCGCGACGCTTCTTGTCGGACGCACCCTTAACAGGCCGTCCCATACGGGTATCTACACCTTTTCCAGACATGGCAACACCTTCCCTCTCAATACATTGCTTCAATACACAAATGCACCGGAATGCACGGGCGCACACCATGCCCAGAAACACCCCCCAAGTCAACACATCATTCATTAAACCGGCAGGGAGTTCCTTAAAGATTTCGCTTGTCCCTCTCTGATTATGGGCTAGATTTACCCAGTCCGCCGGTTCATGAATCTGGCCGACAGATTGATCAGGAATAACGATGGCAGACAAAGAAGCCACTGCACGAATAAAAATCAACAAACTGCTCGAAACTGCAGGATGGCGCTTCTTTCCTGACGGCCACCATCCGGCCAATGTCTTCCTTGAACCCAGCGTCGCCATCAAGTCAACCGATTTGGACGCCTTCGGCCACAACTTCGAGAAACTCAGCAGGGGTTTCATCGATTTCCTGCTCTGCGACGCCAAGGGATTTCCCCTCATCATTCTGGAGGCCAAGGCGGAGCAGAAAAACCCGCTCTCCGGCAAGGAACAAGCCCGCACTTATGCCCGCGCCCACAACTGCCGCTTCATCATCCTCTCCAACGGCAACCTGCACTATTTCTGGGACTTGGAGCGCGGCAACCCCTACCTCATCACGTCGTTCCCCACCCCGGACTCGGTCTCCGGCTATCAGCAGGTCAAACCCAACCCGGACCGCCTGGTCGGGGATCGGGTCGGCGACGACTATATCGTCCTGACCCAGCGCCCGAACTATCAATCCGAGGCCGCCTGGAAGAACGAATCCGAACGCTCCGGCTATGTCCAAGCCAATAAACTCCGCTTTCTCCGCCCCTATCAGTTGAACGCCATCCACGCCCTGCAACGGTCCGTGAAGGACGGCAAGGATCGCTTTCTCTTTGAAATGGCCACCGGCACAGGCAAAACTCTCACCGCTGCCGCCGTCATTAAGCTGTTCCTGAAATCCCGCAACGCCCGGCGCGTGCTATTCCTGGTGGATCGCCTGGAGTTGGAAGACCAGGCCAAGAAGGCGTTTACCGCCCTGTTATCCGCCGACTTCCAGACGGTTGTCTATAAGGAGAACAGGGATGACTGGCGTCACGCGGAAATCGTCGTCACCACCGTGCAGTCCCTGCTGTTCAACAACAAGTACCAGAAGCTCTTCTCTCCTACCGACTTCGATCTGGTGATTTCCGACGAAGCTCACCGCTCCATCGGCGGCAATGCCCGCGCGGTGTTCGACTATTTCATCGGCTACAAACTCGGCCTTACCGCCACACCCCGTGATTATCTCAAGCGGTTCGATAACCCCAAGGCCTCCACCCGCGATCCGCGCGAGGCCGAGCGCCGCCTGCTACTCGACACCTACCGCACGTTCGGCTGCGAGAATAGTCTGCCCACCTATCGCTACTCCCTGCTCGACGGCGTAAAGGAAGGCTTCCTGATCAACCCCACGGTGGTGGACGCCCGCACCGAGATCACCACGGAACTGCTCTCCGAAGAGGGCTTTGTCGTGACCTTCACGGATGACGCTGGCGAAGACCAGCAGGAGGCCTTTAAACAGCGAGAGTTCGAAAAGCGCTTTTTCGCCGATTCCACCAACCAGCTTTTCTGCAAGACCTTCCTCGAAAATGCCCTGTGCGATCCCGTCAGCGGCGAAATCGGAAAGTCTATCATCTTTGCGGTAAGCCAGAACCACGCCAGTAAACTTACCCAGATCCTGAACCAGATGGCTGATCGCATGTTCCCCGGAAAATATCAGTCGGACTTCGCTGTACAGGTCACCTCGCAGATCCCGGACGCCCAGCAATTCACCATCAACTTCACCAACAATAACCTGCTCGGCTCAGGCAATTTTCTGTCCGCCTACAAGACCAGCAAGGCCCGCGTGTGCGTCACCGTCGGCATGATGACCACCGGGTACGACTGCCCCGACATCCTGAATCTGGGGCTTTTTAGACCCATCTTCTCCCCCACCGATTTCATCCAGATCAAGGGCCGCGGCACCCGAAAACACAACTTCCTGGAGCAGGTCTTCGATCCAGCCATTAAAGAGGGGGTAACCAAACCCCAGAAGGTCGCCTACAAACTCTTCGACTTTTTCGCGAACTGCGAATATTTCGAGGAAGAATTCAAGTACGACGAGGTGCTGAAGTTACCTAAGCCCAAAGGCAAAGGCGGTGTCGGGCCAAATCCCCCACCCCCGCCGGGCGGCATTTATGATCACAAGGGCGAGGACATCATTGCCTCCGTCAAGGAAGCGACCGTTGGCTATGAGGGGATGAAGATTGACCGCATGTTCTTCGAGAAATTCGAGGATGTCGTGCGTGACAACAAGACCATCGCCGCCGCCATTGAGGCTGGGCAGTGGGATCGAGTCATTGATTATGTCAACCGCGAGGTGTTCGACAAACCCAAGGAATATTACACTCTCGATAAACTACGGAAGGCTGCCGCCGTGGACCGCCGCCTCACCCTGCGTGAAATCCTGGAGAAAATTTTCGGCCTCATCCCCAGTTTCAAGTCCAAGGACGAGCTACTGGAAGAAGAATTCGCCAAATTCGTCACCGACACAAAACCCGAGGAGGCCGATGCTATCCCAGCCATCAAGACCTATTTCAAGGCCTACATCACCAGTGATCAGGTTCGCCACATCATCGAGAGCAAGCAGTTCACCGATCTTGCTACCAACCCAGTCTTCTCCACCCGCGACTTCAAGGCGGTCCCGGCGAAATACCGGACGCTGATTCCTGAATATGTTAAGGACTATGTGTCTTTGAACCAATTTGCAGCATGAGGTAATAATATGAGCAAAACCCAGAAAGTATCAATAGAGGTTCAGGGGACCGCCGTTACGGTTCTGAGTCATGCTGATGATGCCTATATTTCCCTGACAGACATTGCCAAACACAAAGAACCGGATCGCTCCGACCATGTCATCCAGAACTGGATGAGAAACCGTAATACCATTGAATTTTTAGGCGTGTGGGAGCGCCTGAATAATGCTGATTTTAAACCCCTCGAATTCGAGGGGTTTAAAAATAAGGCCGGACTCAACAGTTTTGTGCTGACGCCCCGGCAATGGGTTGATGCCACCCATGCCATTGGGCTCGTATCCAAGTCAGGACGATATGGCGGCACTTTCGCCCACAAGGATATCGCCTTCGAGTTCGCCTCTTGGATATCAGTAGAATTTAAACTCTTCCTCATCAAGGAGTTCCAACGTCTGAAGACGGATGAGAACAACCGTCTTTCGCTGGCTTGGAATTTGAATCGAACCCTGTCAAAACTCAACTACCGCATCCACACCGATGCCATCAAAGCGCACCTGATTCCAGCCGCCGTTACACCCGCACAAGCCGCCATCACCTACGCCACCGAAGCCGATGTCCTCAATGTTGCACTCTTTAGTCAAACCGCGAAACAATGGCGGGCCTCTACCTCCCACTTAGAAGGCAACATCCGCGATTACGCGACCGTTGAGCAGCTTCTAGTTCTGGCC
>JBAXMJ010000144.1:0-5986 GCA_037134355.1 bacterium
ATATAATGGAGGGCGAAACGCTGCCGCCCTCGGCTACCGCCTGGTCCACCCAGCGAACCGGAGCGCTTGCCACCCCCATCCGGACAACGCAGCCGATTGTCCTCACGGCCCTGGATACTCGGCTTTATCCTTCCGGCGATCTCGCCCATCTTGAGGCCCATTTACTACTCTCCACAAATGGAACGCTTGCCGGGAATATGGCTCGGATCCCGGTGAACAACAGCATCGGGGTGTCCGGCATTCGCCTCTTTATCGGCACAGATTACGGGCCCGCCGTCTTGACAGAATGGCAAGGAGGCACCACGCTCACGCAACGCGTGGCGACTCTGCTCAGGCGGGTTGACCACAATCGGTTCGAGGCCACCTTCGTCGGCCCCACGGGAGAACAGGCTCATCTTCGCGCGGAGCTCCAGCCGCAAGGCCAACGCCCGGATGTTATTGAGCTCCGTATTATGAAAGAGGCCGGTCTCCTCTTTTCTGGAGTCGTCCGCAAGGGTGAGCGCATCCCGTTGCCCAATGGCGGAACCATCGCCATTGCGGGAACCCCATTCTGGATCCGTCTTCATGCGAGCCGAGACCCTTCCTTGTGGCTGGTCTACGCCGGTTTGGCCTGTGCCGTCGCGGGATTCATATTGTTATACGCATTCAACAAGCGTACGCCCGTCATCCTCCTGTTTCTCTTCTGCATCGCAGGAGGAGCGACAGGATGCGGCCCCGTGTCGCCCGTGGAAGCGCGTCGCCTTGTTGAACGTTATAACGCCGCCGTTTCCGAGGCTTACCGGCGCGGAGATGTCCGCCTGGTTGATAACATCGTCGGAGAGACCGAGGGTCGCAAGCTTGTCGGGCTTATTGGTGTCCGAACCGATATGGGAATCACATTAGATCCAACCTTGCTCTCGCTGGACATCGTCGAGGTAAAGAACAAGGGGAAGATTTTGCACGTCATGACGCGCGAGCATTGGCGGTATCGTGACCGGCGAATTGGCTCAGGGGAAGTGGTGGGGAAGGAGTCTGAGGATCGTTATCTGATGCTCTACGAGTTCCTCCGCACGAATGACCTCTGGATGGTGGAGCGGATCGACTTTGCGGCCCCCCCCGAGATCGGGCGTAAGGAAGGGCTCTGGTTCACCTCGCGCGCCGACGACGACACACTGCATCAACCACGCATACCACAGGAGCACCACACACCATGAGTCCATTCGCCTCGGAAACCATGCTTCACTGGAGCGCTGTCGCGCTCTATATCGCCGGCGTCACGGTGCTGGCCTACGCGCATGTGTTCAACCATCCAGCACGTCAGGGCATCGCCCTGCGGTTTACACTTGCGGGACTCCTTCCTCACGGCGGAGCGCTTCTGCTCCGCACTATTCATGTAGGGCACGGCCCCTACATGATGAAATACGAGGTGCTTTCCTCCAATGCCTGGGTTGCGGTGCTGCTACTTCTGCTGTCGCTCTGGCGCCGCCCTGAACGCGCACCGATTGGCTTGATTGTCTTGCCGCTCTCGATCCTGATGCTGGGATTTGGCCTTTTTACGAGCCCGGAGGCTCGTGACTTGCCCCCCACACTCCGCTCCGCATGGTTGGTTTTCCACGTTGTCTTCAACAAGCTGGCCGTTGGCGCCTTCCTCTTGTCGCTCGGGGCTGCGGTCATCCTCCTTCAGCGACTGAAGGGAAAACGCGGGACATTTCTGGACAAGCTCCCCGACATTGCGGGTATGGAGGCGCTCATGGTTCGCTTCATCGGGTTCGGCATGATTTTCTGGACCACCACCATTGCCGCAGGCGCCATCTGGGCCAACCAGTCGTGGGGGCGCTACTGGGGTTGGGACCCCATTGAGACGTGGTCACTTGTGACCTGGCTGGCCTATGCCCTGTTGCTCCACGCCAGACGTTTTTTCAGACCTGGACCGCGCCGGCTTGCATGGGCCACCATAGCCTGCTTCGCCCTTTCGCTTCTCACAATTCTGATTATTCCGTTTGCATTCCCGTCATTGCACGCCGCATACTTCCAATAATGAGGACTAATAAGAACAAGCCGACGATCATGCTAGTGACTCCACCTTATCACTCGGGTGTGGTGGAGTCGGCGGGGTCATGGCTGCCTCTGGGACTACTCTACATCGGCGGCGCCCTTCAATCGGTCGGTTACGATGTGGTCCTCTACGACGCCATGACGCGATTTGACACGTTGGATCAGGTACGACAAACCCTGCGCCGGGAAAAACCTGACGTCGTCATGGTTTCGTGTATCACCGCTACGGTTCTTGACGGGATCGAGGTCTGTCGCGTTGCCAAAGAGGAGAATCCGGAGACGCGCACGGTGCTCGGGAACACTCATCCCAGTTTCATGTATGATGAAATACTGACCCAGTATCCCTGCGTGGATGTAATTGTACGAGGGGAAGGCGAACGAACGGCTATTGAACTCCTTGCCGCGTGGACAAGCGGAGCGAGCCTTGGGAAAGTCAAAGGGATTGCTTACCGGGAAGGCGCGCGCCTGGCTGTAACCCCACGGCGGCCATTTCATCCAAATCTCGATCACTTCAAGCCCGCCTGGAATCTGGTGCCATGGAAGGAATATAGTTACCGCCCCAAGGTTGGGTCGACGCTGGCTGTGGTTTCCTCCTCGCGGGGGTGTACTCAGCACTGTTCGTTCTGCTCTCAACGCCTTTTCTGGGAAGAGTCCTGGCGCCCCGTATCCCCCGAGTGTTTCGTTGATGAACTTGAACAATTGCGAGATCAATACGGCGTCACGGTGGCGATGCTCGCCGACGAGACTCCCACATACGATGCCGCACGATGGGCGTGTATCCTCGACCTATTGATCGAACGGGATCTAGGCATGTCGTTGCTGCTGGAAACCCGGGTAGACGACATTGTGCGCGATGCCTCCCTGCTCCCGCGCTATCGTCAGGCAGGCATTGAACACATCTACGTTGGGGTCGAAGCTGTCAATCAAGCGACACTCGACCTGTTCAAGAAGGATGCCACCATCGAACAGGGGAAACATGCCATCAGTCTGATCAACGATCATGATATCATTTCTGAAACCTCATTCGTCATGGGCATGCCGGACGAAACGTCCGAGGACATGCGCCGGACCATCGAACTGGCTAAGTTCTACGACCCCGACATGGCCTTCTTCCTGGCCATCACCCCATGGCCCTATTCAGATTTGTACGCCTCAGTAAAAGATCATATCGTCACTCGGGATTACAGGAAATACAACCTGGTGGAGCCGGTTCTCAAGCCCCTGTCCATGAGTTTGGATGAGGTGCGGGATCATCTTTTTCTCGGATTCCGGGAGTTCTACATGGGCAAGATGGAAAAGATTCCCTCCATGCCGCAGTGGAAACAGGATTTCATGAAATCACTGATGACACTCCTAATGGAGCACTCTTACCTGAAGGATCAGATGAAGGGCCTGGGGCACCCCGTACCGTGACGCGGCAATGGCGAAAGAGTCCATGACGGGAGGACGCCGGGCTGATGATAGTTCAAGAATTCGTTGATTTATTACTTTGATCCAGAGCCCTTTGTTTTGTATATTTTAGGTGTAGCTTAATCAACAAACCGCAGGGGTTAAAATAATGAACAAGATAAGTATGGCGGGGGTTGTGGTGGTAATGATGCTGGTGTCGTCGGCTGCGATGGCTGCGGGAGGTATTCGAAATTCGGCGCATGACTTCAGTCATGCCTCATGGATAGGGAGTGCTGCAACGAATCAAATTTGCACGCCGTGCCACGCTCCGCATAACAACATCAATGCATCAGCTCAATTGTTATGGAATCATACCATGTCAAGCAATGCCACCTATACCATGTATTCGAGCCCCACGTTTACGAATAGTCCTGCTGCGCCTTCCGCGCAATCAAAGATCTGCTTAAGTTGCCATGACGGGACGGTCGCCCTTGATTCTTTCGGAGGAGCAAGTGGAACCCACTTCATGACAGGTGCCGCTCTGGTAGGAACGGACATGTCCAATGATCACCCTATTTCCATAGATTATGGAGCAGGCTCTGCTACCTTAGGCGGTCTGCATCTTGCCTCTCTTGATTCTGTAAAGGCGCTTTTGAGGGGCGGTAAAGTGGAGTGTGGGTCATGCCATGACCCGCACAACGACGGCACGGGAACCAGCAAGTTGCTCCAGATGGACAATGCCGGGAGCGCGCTTTGCCTGACCTGTCACAATAAGTGATTTTTCGGTTAGAGCTTAAAAAGGAATTCATGCATTATGCATGAATTCCTTTTTTGTTGTTATTCGGTTGTATCGGCTTGTATCCTGAAAGCGTAATTCTAAACGGTGTCGAATCCCGGAAGCGCTTATCCCGCGCTGGATTAAGATCATGATGAGAGCATTATCACTGGTTGCTGTTCTGTTGATGATGGTCGCAGGTTGCGCCCATGTTCCAGTGCCCGAGGAACCGTTGTTTTATCCCCAGGATATGACGGCTGCCCGGCTTCAATATCTCACCAGTTTTTCAGACCCGTTTGATGTCGAACCACGACCTTCGAAGTTTCTTTCTTTTCTGATTGGGCAGCCGGCACCCCGGGACGGTATTCACAAACCCTACGGCGTGGCGTTCGGCAAGGGCAAGCTTTACGTGGCCGATACAGGATTTGCCGCGATCCATGTCATTGATTTCGCGAAAGGACATTGGGATTATTTCAGACCTGAGGGGGTGGGGCGCTTAAAATTCCCCATTTGTGTGACGGTTGATTCGGATGAAAATCTCTATGTCTCCGACAGTGTTCGCGGACAGGTGTTTATCTATAACGCGTCGGGTCGTTTCATCGGGGCACTGGGCGCTGCACTTGAATTAAAGGTCGTCGATGTAAAGGTTTTTGGCGACAAGGTCTATGCGTGCGACCTGAAAAGTAAAACCGTCCGGGTCTATTCGCGGCGTGATCACCAGTTTCTCAATGCGATTCCCCGGGATTCAAAAGAGGGGAAGGGTGCTCTCTATGCGCCGACAAACCTCGCCATTGATCTCGCAGGACGGATCTATGTTTCAGATAGCGGAACGTTCCACGTTCAAGTCTATGATGCCGACGGGACGTTCCTTCGATCCATTGGAAGGCACGGGGACGGGATTGGTGAATTCGCCAGAAATAAGGGTGTTGCCGTCGACCGGGAAAGCCGTGTTTATGTAGTGGATGCGGCTTTCCAGAATGTGCAGATTTTTACCTCGGAGGGACAAGCCTTGCTCAGCCTTGGGGATCCAGGAACAGGATCGCGAGGCGAGTTGGTATTGCCGGCTGGAATTACCGTGGATTATGAGAATACAGAATGGTTCAAAACGTTTGCCGCGCCGAATTTTGAAATTGATTATCTCGTGGCCGTGGTGAATCAGTATGGGGCGAGAAAAATCAATGTTTACGGGTTCGGCCATAAGCGTTAGGCATGAACTCAAAATCACACGAGGGGCGGGTGTTTCCAGTGAGTGATCGCGGATGGAGGTCCCTTTGTTTTGGCCTTATGCTGGGAATGGCGACGGGAGTGGTCGGGTGTGCCTCGGACGCCAGAGATAAATGGTTGCGTGTATTTTTTGATGGTGTTCCCTCTCGCAGCGAAGCGGTGGTGCCCGTCAACGTTGTGTCAAACGCAGCCCCCGTCCGGGTGCAACCTGTGGTCGTTGCGGAACATATTCATGCGCCTTTTGGAAGCCGTGAATGCACGGGGTGTCATGAGTCCAAGTTTTCCCAGAAGCTGAGCGCGCCGGTGCCCGGACTGTGTTTCGGGTGTCACGATGACTTTCTCAAAGGGTCCAAGGTTAAACATTCCCCGGCTGAAAATGGGGAGTGTCTCGGGTGTCACTCTCCACATAAGTCAAAATTCGTATTCCTGTTGAATCGCGAAGGGAAAGCCCTGTGCGTTGAGTGTCACGACGATCCCGGGAAAGACATGAACTCCCGACATGATCCTGTCGAAAAAGGGAAGTGTACGGCATGTCACGACCCTCATGGCTCGGCGAATAAGAAT
>JBAXMJ010000145.1:0-5905 GCA_037134355.1 bacterium
ATTGAAACCAGCCCCGTGGATCATCCGGCCAGATCCAATCCTTCTCGAGCCAGTAGGATAACGATTTGGAGGCGTTCACCTTAAAGTAGTTCAGCCGGGGATCCCGACCGGCCGGACTCAGTTTAGCCCGGGCGAACCACGATTTTGGAAATTCATCGCGGCAATCCGTCATATACTTCCCGCCGAAAACCCCCATCTCGAGCATCTGCTTGGGCGTTAGCTCGGGGTCAAATTTCGGATGAAACAGCCGCCCAACGGGTTCCGTCAGCCAGTAAACATAGCGGTCCTGCATTGTGTCATGGACACAGACTTTTTTCGGTAGTTTGGACACAACCCTATTTCACCAGTGCTTTGAATTTCTTGTAGGCTTCGTTCCAGCGCGTCTTATCCTGGGGTTTGAATTCCCGGATGGGAAATGCCTCGCGAATTAGCGGAATCGCGTCACGCATGGTCTTGATCACGCCCAGGCCCATTGCCTGCACCATGCAGTTTCCGGTCGCGGTGGCCTCTTCCGGACCCGCCATCACCGGCAACCCGACGGCATCCGCCGTGAACTGGTTCAGCATGATGTTTTTTGATCCGCCACCGACAATGTGAACCACCTTGTTCGGAATCCCCGAGACTTTCGTCAACAACTCGTTCACATAGCGGTATTTCAGCGCCAGGCTTTCATAGACCACCCGGAGATAGGTGCCACGATCCACCGGAACCGGCTGCCCTGTTTTCCGACAGAACTCGGCAATCGCCTCCTGCATATCCGGCGGATTGTAGAAACTCTTGTCATCGGGATCCACAAACGCCGTAAAGGACGGCGCCTCGCGGGTCCAGCGGTCCATCTCGGGCCACTTGATTTCACTGCCATCGGTATGCTGCCAGATCCGCTTAAGCTCCTGAACCAGCCAACTCCCCATGCAGTTCTTGAGAAGGCGCACATTTCCAATCCCGCCCTCGTTGCTGAAGTTGTAGGCCATCGCCTCCTTGGAGGTGATCGCCTTCGGAATGAGCTTGCCTACCAGCGACCAGGTTCCCGAACTGATAATAAGCGCCTCATCGGGATTATCCACCGGCGCCGCAGCAAAGGCGCTCGCCGTGTCATGGCCGCCCACAGCTATCATCCGGGCACGGTTCAGCCCGACCACCGACGCCAGTTCGGCGTGAAGTTCACCCACCACGGACCCCGGCGCCACAATCTCGGGCATCACCGCCGCCGGGATTTTGAGTTTCTTCAGAATTTCCGCGCTCCAGGTCTTGGTATGCGCGTCCATCAACTGCGTGACACTGGCAAAGGTCGAATCAACCGCCTTCACCCCGCCCAGGTAATAGTAAAACAAGGCCGGAGCCGGGAGATAGAAACAGCCTGGCTTTATCGTGTTTTTACGGTTCAGCATGTGCCAGTACAACTGGTTGCTGACGTTAAACGGCTGGAAATGGATGCCGGTGAGGGTATAGGCCTTCTTGGCGCCAACCTTGGCCCGAACCTTATCGGCCATGTCATCCAGCCGGTGATCGCGATAGGCATACATCTTCCCCATCGCGTCCCCATCGGCGGTAAAGAACTGGCCGTCCGCACCCCAGGTGTCAATCCCGACGCCGTCCAGCTTGTCCGAAATGGTGCGGCGGTACTCACGCAGCCCCTTTACCAGATTGTGGTAAAGCAGAACATCGTCCCAGTAGGCCCGTTCCGCCACCTTGCCGCTTGAGTCAGCCATGTAGAAGGGCACCGACTCGTGTAAAAACCGGTGCACCTCGTGCAGACGAAACGTGCCATTTTCAAACACGCCCGCAAAACACTTGCCGCCAGAAGCCCCGAAATCACCCGCAAAAACACGCACAATGTTCATATGTCAGTTCCTTGCATTTCTCGTAATCGTAATCTTAATCATAATCTTAATCGCCTAATCTTAACCGCAAAGTCCGATTAAGATTATGATTAAGATTACGATTATGAATGTTCTTACACTCCTTCCGCGCTCCGGCGCAACTGATCCTGATTACTGCAATCCCGGCTGATGGTATACCCCTTCAGCGGTTGGATATGTTCATGGATCGCGTCAATGATATCGCACTCAAACGGGAAGAAGGCATCCTCCACCTCATCCTGCGGAGTAATCCAATTGCGGGCGCCCACCACCACCGGCGGGGCATCCAGCTCGTCAAAAGCGAACTGGCTGATCTTGTTCGCCATCGTGTGAAGGAAACTGCCACGCTCACAGGCGTCACTCGCCAGAAGAATACGGCGCGTCTTCTTCACCGACTCGATCACCTTCGCATAGTTGAAGGGAACCACCGAGCGGGCGTCAATCACCTCGACCGATATCCCGTACTTCGCCTCAAGGGTCTTCGCGGCTTCCAGCGCCCGGTAGAGAGTGGCGCCAATGGTGAGGATGGTCAGGTCTTTCCCGACCTTCTTCACATCCGGCTCGCCAAATGGAATCTCATAGTAGTCCGTCGGCACTCCGCCCTTCTGGAACTCTTCCGCAATGTCATAGATGCGCTGACTCTCGAAGAAGATCACCGGATCAGTGCCAACCAGGGCTGAGTTCATCAGCCCCTTGGCATCATACGGCGTGGCCGGGAAGGCAATCTTCAGTCCGGGGATATGGGCCACCAGGGCGACCCAGTCCTGACTGTGCTGGGCGCCGTACTTGGAACCCACGGAAACCCGGACCGTGACGGGCATCTTGAGCACGCCGCCGGACATGGACTGCCACTTGGACAACTGATTGAACAGCTCGTCACCCGCGCGGCCCATAAAATCGCAGTACATCAGTTCCACCAGCGCACGGCCGCCTTCAAGACCGTATCCGACGGCGGTACCGACAATCGCCGCTTCGGAGATCGGAGAGTTGAACAGCCGGTGATACGGTAGCGCCTCGGTCAGCCCGCGATACACGGCAAACGCGCCACCCCAGTCCCTATTCTCCTCACCGTAAGCGACCAGGGTCGGATCGGTGTAGAAGCGGTGGATAATCGCTTCGAACAGGGCGTCACGGAACAGGACGCAGCGGCTCTTCGCCAGCCGGTTGCCCGCCTCGTCAAAGGCCGAACGGCTACGTCCCACCAACTGTTTGACGCGGGGATTCGCTTCCAGAGGCATCAGGGTGTCGGGCTTGGCATTCGACATGGCTTCGACCCGTTGATTGGAGAACATGGTCTGCTCCAGCAGGCCACCCTTCTTCTTCAGATCCGCGCGGGGCGAGATCGTCAGGTCAACTGCCTTCTGGTAAGCCTTGAAGATGAGACCGTCCACCTGCTCCTGCATCGTCTTCAGCTCGCCTTCGCTGGCTACCTTGGCCTTCACGAGCTGGGCCGCAAAAGTGACCAGCGGATCAATCTGCTGCCATGCCTCGACTTCCGACTTCTCGCGGTACGAACTGGCATCGGACGGCGAATGGCCGCTGTAACGGTAGGTGATCGTGTCGAGCAGGACCGGTCCGTCACCCCGGGCCAGAATTTCCTTCTTGCGCCGGATGGCATCAATCACCGCGAGCGGGTTGTATCCATCGACGCGTTCCGCGTGAAGCTGATCCGGCCGGATTCCGGCGCCAAGCCGGGCGAGAACCTTGAAGCCCATCGTCTCGCCGACAGGCTGGCCACCCATGCCGTAGAAGTTGTTGAAGAAGTTCATGATCAGCGGCAGACCACCGCGGTGTGCGCCTTCCCACAGTTCCTTGAACTGATCCATGGTGGCAAAGCAGAGCCCTTCCCAGACCGGGCCGCAGGCGGCCGACGCATCCCCGATATTACACACCACAACACCAGGCTTCAGGTTGACCTTCTTGAAAAGGGCCGCGCCCACCGAAATATCCCCGGACCCGCCGACGATGGCGTTGTTGGGATAAACCCCGAACGGAGTGAAAAAGGCGTGCATCGACCCGCCCATGCCGCGGTTGAACCCGGCATCGCGCCCGAAAATCTCGGCCAGCGCCCCATAGATCAGGAAGTCCATGGCGAGTTCCTTCACGCTGCCGGCAAAGCCCTTTTCCACCACGCGCAGGCAGGCACCGTCGAAAAAGGTCTTCATGATCTTCATCAGGCTCTCGTCGTCCAGTTTCTGGATCGCCGACAGACTTTTCGCCAGGATTTCGCCATGACTGCGATGACTGCCATAGATGTGATCGTCCACGTCCAGCAGGTACGCCTGCCCCACCGCTGCAGATTCCTGACCGATGGAAAGATGGGCCGGTCCGCGATGATTGTAGGCAATCCCCTTGTAGGCGCCCTGGAGCTTCACCTCATTCAACATCGACTCAAAGCCACGGATGATGGCCATGTCACGCTGAATGCGCTTCAACTCATCTTTCCCGTACTGCTTCAGCTCGTCCTTGACCGTCTTGTTGTACTGGTTCACCGGAATCGGCTGAAACTCGACAAAACCCGCACGGCGCACATCGCCGGGCATAATCATCTGATGTTTAGGCATAGTTTTTTTCTTTCCTTTATTCTTATGTTTATTCTGAATTCTAAATTCTAAATTCTGGATTCTCTTCCTGCACTTCCGGCGCCACCAACGTCACCTTTTTGCTCATCAAAAATTCACACCATTCGGGCGTGGGAGCCTGATCGGTCACCACCGTCGAAACCGCCTCCCAATCCACAATCTTATAGAGCGACGGCGCCTCGAATTTCGTGTGGTCAAGAACCAGTATGGTCTCGCGGGCATGACGAACCGCCAACCGGTACAGGTGCGAACTCTCGATGTCGCTCGCCGCCAGACCGAAATCCATGCTCACCCCGTCAGCCCCGATAAAGGCCCGATAGCCGCGCAACTGTTCCATCGCCTCCAGCGCCAGCGGCCCAACTGTATCCATCCGGTCCACCCGGTACTGCCCGCCCAGCATGATGATATTGATATCCGGGATCGCCGACAATTCCTCCGCAAGCCGGATGGAATGAGCAATCACAGACACTCTACGCTTGCCCTTCAACAACCCCGCCATCTGAAAGGTCGTCGTCCCCGAATCGAGAAAAATCTGGTCGCCATCCTGAATCAGGTTAACCGCCAACTCACCCACCCGTCGCTTGGCTTCCACATTCTGGATATTTTTTGAGCGAAATGAAAAATCGGCATGGCGCTTCAAGGTGGCCCCGCCATAAATCAACTCCACCTCCTGGGCGTCCGCCATGGTCTTCAAATCGCGCCGAACCGTGGCCTCGGAAATGGACAGCTCAATTGCCAGATCCTTCACCAGAACATGCCCGTTCCGGTAGACCCGCTCTAAAATGTAGTCTTTTCGCTGTTTTCCAGAGTAAACCACGTGAAAATGCTCCCTTATGCAAAAACTATGCGTATGTTTGCCATATATGTTGCATCATTGTCAACAAAATGTTGCAAATATTTGTTTGACATATTCAAACGATAATTCCATATTCAATCAAATTATTGAGTGGAATTGGCTTTTATTGGATTCACATATTTCGATTTATCAGGAGAAGCAATCATGTTTGAAGTTCAAATGCCGCAAGCCGGACAATCCATGGAAGAAGGAACCATCGTCCGCTGGCTCAAGAATGAAGGCGACAAGGTTCAGTCTAAGGATATTCTTTTCGAAGTCGAAACGGACAAGGCCGTAGTGGAAGTGGAAGCCGGGCATGATGGCATCCTCCGCAAAATCATCGTGCCACCCGGCCAGATGGTTCCGATCCGGACCAAAGTGGGCTTGATCGGCAATGCCAACGAACCGATACCCGCTGGTTCAGACTCCCCTGCCCCCGCCGCTCAACCGGTTCCAGTCGCCGCCGCCGCACCGGCACCAGCCGCCGCATCCGGCGGAACCCTCACCGATGTCCTGCTACCCCAGGCCGGACAATCCATGGAAGAAGGCACCATCGTCCGCTGGCTCAAGAATGAAGGCGACAAAGTCCAAACGAAAGACATCCTTCTGGAAGTTGAAACCGACAAAGC
>JBAXMJ010000146.1:0-5832 GCA_037134355.1 bacterium
AGTAAAAACCACACGGAAACCCTGAAAGAGCCTGAAAAGTTAGTGGCATTGGGCGAGGCGTCCCTGCCGAGCCGCGTGACTATTTGGTTTGTCTCATGCAGATAGACTGCCGTCTGCTCCTGAGGCGAGGATTTGGGTCCATCCCGCCCAGCTTGACCGTGTCGGATTACGAGTATATGCTCGATCTGTTTTGGAGAACTGCAGATACTAGCTTAAAGATTCCAGACTCGGAAGAAAGGCGTGTATGATCATGAATGAGATGACGGTATTGCGGCAACTTGCCGGGGACTATTTCAGACTATCCCAACAGGACCGGTTCAAAGAGAACCGAAAACTGCACAGGGCGGTTAACGATCTCAAGCCGATCAGGCCCGTGGTCCTGATCGATGAACTGCCCTGGGTGGAAATGAATATCGACGACGAACTCACCATGCGCTGCTCCGACCCGGTGCTCAGGGAGGTCGAGTGGTTCCTGCGCACGACGATCTACAAGGCGAAGCATCTGCCGGCGGACATGCTTATCTGCCCGTACATTCCGGTCTATAAGAGCATTCACTCCACGGGCATCGGCCTTTCCGTGGAAGAAAAGACCCTGACCATGGAGAGCCGGGATACCATCCGGTCGCACGAATATCATGACCAACTGGCGACAGAGGCTGACCTGGAGAAGATCCATAATGCGGTGATCACCTACGACAAGTCTGAGACCCTGAGGAAATACCAGTTGATCGGGGACGCAGTAGGCGACATCCTGCCGGTGCGTCTGAAAGGCATTGAACACGCGTCCACAGGGACCTGGGATTCCATTGCTATGTACCGCGGAGTAACCAATCTGCTGATGGATTTGGCCGACCGGCCGGACTTCATGCATCAGACGGTCAAGCGCATCCATGACGCGAATTGGGATTCGGTTAAGCAGATGGAAGCGCTGGATCTGTTCGACAATGACCCTTGCAACCTTCACTGCACGCCGATTCTGGCAAGCGACCTGCCGGGAAAGGATTTCGACGGCGAGCACGTGAAATTGAAGAATGTCTGGGGCCGCGCGGTGGCTCAGATCTTCGCCTCGGTCTCAAACGAAATGCACGAGGAGTTCGATATCAATTACATCAAGGGGGCCATGGGCGAATGCGGTCTGGTTTATTACGGCTGCTGCGAGCCGTTGGACAGGAAGATGGATATTGTTTCGAAGATCCCGAATCTGCGCAAGGTATCCGTGACGCCGTGGGCCGACGTGAATGTGGCGGCGGAGGCGATCGGAAACAAATATGTAGTGGCCGCAAAACCCAACCCGGCTTCGGTCGGAGTGGGGAAACTTGACAAGGACAATCTCAAGAAGGAGATTTCCGGGATCCTCAATGCCTGCGCAAAGAACGGCTGCGCATGCGATCTGGTCCTGAAGGATATAAGCACCTGTTGCGGGCGCCCGCAGAATATCTTCGAATGGGAGCAAATCGTTATGGAACTTGTCAGGAAGGAGTGGTAAACGACCGACTTTCCTCCACAGGAACCCCCAGGGACAGGAAGGAATGGTTTTCCTTCCCTGGTTTTCCTCTCAAGGATCGACCCCGTAGGTTTTCAGGCGTTCCCTGATGGCGGCTTCCTCATCGATGTGTCCGCCGACGATCGCCACGATCCCCCGGGCCGTCCCGATCTGCCGGGAGACCGCATCCAGCGCATCCAACCCGTAGACCTGAATTTTTTTCCCGGCCGCATGGATTTTCCGGTACACCTGCGGCCATTGCGTCATATCCGGCTGGCCGTCACCCGGAATCCACTGAACGCAATCCAACTCGGGAATCGTCAACAGACTGTCTAAATGCGGCAACTGCCCGGGTCCATCAAGGTGATAAATGGAGTGGGTGAGGCGCTTGGCGGATGCCGCCAACTCCGGTTTCACGAACTCGTCGAACATCTCAGGCCCGATCATGTAGCAGAAGTCACACTGCAATATGTACATTGGCTTTTCAGAGAACACCGGGCACCAGGTTGAGTAACCCGGATTCGGGTTCGCCGCCTTGGCAAGCGACTCAAACGATTCCCACCAGGTCCGGTGGACTTCCCAAGCCAGGCGCTTCACCTCCTGCGGGCAGTCATAGAGATCCAGCAGCAACTGCTCGCTTGGTCGGAAGGAGGACACCACATCCAGATTTCCGCCAATATCGGCCATCGCCACTTGCACCTGCCCTTGCCACCTGCGCGCAGCGGTGTCCATCAGATCCCGAACCCGGAGAAACGCCGGATTCCCGGGATCCAAGGTCAAGCGCAAGTCTTTTAGTTCATGGTTTGAAGGAGGATGAAACCAGACCGTATCCGTCCCGTTTTCCATCCGGCATCCTAGAAACGCCGCAAGAACGCCAGGCCCAAAGTTTGGGAAAATTCCGGGAAACCCGTCACCCAGCCAGTGGCACCCCGAAAGTAGAGCATCCCAGGAATCAACCACCTCGTCCGCTGTAACCTCATTCCCGTAGAAAGCCGAGAAAGACTTGAACGAATGCCGGGCCGGAGCGCGTCGACTTGGCGCCCCATGCAAGACCACATGAATCAGAGGCCGCTCCAACTCATTCGCCCACCACAACCGGTGGGATTCCTTCACCCGATCCCAACGGTCCATCGAAAAATCAATCGTGCTATCCATGATATTCTCCTTATCCTGCCTTTGCGGATGCCCGACACGATACGGTATCCCGACAAAACGATCTTCTCATCTGGTTTCAAGATGTTATCATTTTGTGTCATGAACTATGAACGTCTGTCTTTGCTGCCGGGAGATCTGGGAAAGTTATGGCTCACGGAGGGAGCCTCCCTGATGTTCAACGCCCATACCCACCGGGAACTGGAACTGAACCTGATCCTTGAAGGCCGTGCCTGTTACCTGCTTCCCCACCATCGCTATGATCTCCGCCCGCGTTGCCTGGTGTGGCTATTCCCTCAACAGGAACATATACTCATTGATCGATCCCCTGATTTCAAAGCCTGGGTTGTGGTCTTCCGCCCCCGCCTGGTGGCGCAAACTGTGGGTCACGCACCCTATGACACCTTGCGCCAGGGGAATCCGGGAACCGATTGGCTCCGAAGACTGGATGAGCCCGCCACCACCAACCTGGATCGGCTCATGCAGAATCTTTCCCGATCCCGGGACCATGACGCGGCGGTCACATTCAATGCAGGTCTCCACTACCTGCTTCTGACTGCCTATGATCATTTCCGCCTGGCGATCTCCCTGGAGGCCACCAGCGAAGTCCATCCCGCCGTCAGCAAGGCCGCGCAACTCCTGAAACATGATCATGGCTCCCTCAACGAGGAGTCCATCGCCACCCAGGTTGGCCTTTCCAGGTCCCACTTGAGCCGCCTCTTCCGGCGCCAAACGGGGGTCCCCCTGGTGGAGTTCCGGAACCGCCTGCGGGTCGAACGTTTTATGAGTCTCTACGGAGCCGGCCAGAAAACGACCATGTTAGCGGCGGCGCTGGAGGCGGGATTCGGCAGTTATGCCCAGTTCTACCGCGTGTTCAAGCGCGTTACCGGTATCAGTCCTGCCGACCACCGGTGCACCCGGGTTTGACCATAATGGCGCTACCGAAGTTCACGCCTCCGGCGGGCGCCGGCAGGCGGCGGGCGCAGTGCCGTAGACCTGCTTGAACACGGCGTGAAGGTAATGCGGATCGCCAAAGCCGGTCTGGCTCGCAACCTCCTTGATGGTCGCCTGCGGATTAGTCTGTAACAAGGCCCGGGCCTTGCGCAACCGGAGTTGCTGGATGTAGGCCTTGGGAGAGCATCCCGTATACTGCTTGAAGCGCTTGCGGAACTGGACGTCACTGAGGCCGGCCTGGCGCGCCAGGGCAGGCACCTGCAGGGGCGAGGCATAGTGGTTGAGAATGTGATTCACCGCCTCCCATAGGCGCCGGTCATCCGCGGCTGGACGGGTCTGGACCGTATTGCCCTGGGCTAGTTGCATCAGGAGCAGCGTGCGTAGCCAGGCCTCGCCGAACATCCGCCCCAGAGACGGGGTTGCGCCCATCAGGTGCGTGAGCAACTCCAGTTGCCCGAACCAGGGGGCAGTCGGTTCAATACGGCCGATGGGCACCGAAAATACTTCCAATAACGGCTGGCCATGAGCGGTGTAGGCGTGGGTGTGAATCGCGTAGGCCTCGAAGTAGTCGCACTCCTCCGCCAGCCGGGCTTCGTGCTCCACCCCTTCCGCCACCATCATGAATTCGCCCGGGCCGATCACCTGCTCGCGCTTGCCGATCCGGCACCAGAGCCGTCCGACGGTCGGGAAGAAAAGGTAGCTGTCACCCAGCCGCCGGCGGGGGACAACGTCACGTATATCCATACGCCACCAGAGACAGGAAATCAGTTCCATCTCACTCCGGGCGAGGATCGTTTCGGCCTGCTGCATTTTGGCCGCGGTGAATCGATCCGGCAATTGGGAGCTCTCATGCATGGTTTCGATTTCCTTACTAAATTAACCGATTCCTAGACTATGCGGCTCTCCCGCGCGGCACTATAATAGGGGCGTTGGAACTAGTCGGGTCTCACCTTTTTTGAAGGTGCCCGAAGTTGATGCCTTCTGCAAGGATTATTGGAAAGGAAACCAATGAAGAACTCGATTGAGCGCATTCGCGCGGTGATGAACGGAGAACTGCCGGATCGGGCGCCGATGTTTGATTTACTGCGCAATACAGCGGTGATCGAACATTTCACCGGCGAGACGTTGACGGTCGAGAACGGGGCGGAGTTGGTCTACAAGGCCTATGCCCCGGCCATTGACGGCACGCGGCCGTTGGTGAAATACCCGAATCCCGAGCGGACGGTGATCCTGCCGGATGGCCGCAAGCAGGAGCACTTTCGCTGGACGATCTGGACGGAGCACCGCCGGTTTGCCGACAGCGAGGCCTACGCGCGCGAGAAGCGCGGTTGGGCGGCCGGGTTCGATCCGGCCTGGACGGCGGAACACCGGCGCGGCCAGGAGGCAGAACTCGCCGGCATCGCCGACATGCGCCGCAAGCTGGGCGACGTGTTCTTGTTTCCGTGCATTCCATCGGGCCCCTGCCTGATGGGACTCTATGGCGAGGTGGGTCTCGAGGACTTCTCCTATTTCCTGGCCGACTGCCCGGAGGTCATCGTCGAACAGATGGAGATGAACACGGTGCAAGCCGAGAACTGGTATCGCAACCTGCCGGAAGGGCATGGCATTGAGGTCGGCTTCCTGGGCGACGACATCGCCTTCAAGTCCGGGCCGCTGCTGAACCCGGAATGGATGCGCGAACACTACTTCCCGCGCCTGGCGCGGACCCTCGGCGCGGCGCACCAGCGCGGCATCAAGGTGCTGTTCCACTCCGACGGCAACCTGAACCCGATCCTGGACGATCTGGTGGCGGCGGGGATTGACGGTCTCAACCCGATCGAGGTTCTGGCCGGCATGGACGTCGGCGAGATCCACCGGCGGTATCCGCACCTCTTCATGGCCGGCGGCATTGATGTGTCGCAACTGCTGCCCTTCGGCACGCCGGGGCAGGTGCGGGATGCCGTCAGGAAGGCGATCGACGAGGCCGGGGGCCGCATTTTGGTTGACAGCAGCACGGAACTGAACGAGGATGTGCCGCTGGCCAACTTCCTGGCCCTGCGCGAGGCGGTTTTGGAGTGAGGCGACACGATGGAGTGGCCCAAGATCTGAGGTGTAGGGACACACCAATAGGCGCTTTCTTATAAAGGAAACAAACACTAATGAAAAAACGATATGTGCAAGTCGGCCTAGGCGGCCGGTCATGGATGTTTACCGAGGCTCTCGCCTCCACGCAGGCGGCGCATTCCGAATTGGTCGGCATTTGC
>JBAXMJ010000147.1:0-5759 GCA_037134355.1 bacterium
GTCCACCCCCGCCAGATTCACCGCCTTGGTTCCCCAGATCCCCACCGCCAGGGGGGACCCTGGCGGTGGGGATCTGGGGAACCAAGGCGGTGAATCTGGCGGGGGTGGACGGACTGATCCACGGCAACCCTCTTCAGCTCTGGATACAAACCAAGGCGGTGGTGATCACCATGCTCTACTCCTTTGTGGTGTCGTTGGTGCTGTTCAAGGTTGTGGATTTCGTGTTAGGACTTCGCGTGAATGAACATGAGGAGGCCATCGGACTGGATCTGACCCAGCACCGCGAGGCCGGATATACCCTGTTGGATTAGGAGAAACCATCATGAAGTATCTTGTTGCCATTATTCAGCCCGACCGGCTCGATGAAGTGTTGAATCTGCTAACCAAGAAGGAGATTCATCTGGTTACGGTCAGTAATGTGGTCGGCCGCGGCAGGCAGAAGGGAATTGCCGAGGTGTACCGGAGTCACCGCGAGGCGGGCACGCTGCTCAAGAAGGTGAAGCTTGAAATTGCCGTCAACGATGAGTTTCTTCAGCAAGCCAAGGACGCGATTGTCGAGGGTGCCCGCACCGGACAAACAGGGGACGGTAAGATTTTTGTATTCGACATGCAGGACTGCATGAGGATCAGAACCGGTGAAACCGGGCCGGTCGCGATCGGCTGATAACGACTTAGCCCGCGAATTTCCGGAGATATTTTACAGATACTGTAAAATCCTTCGGCCAGGGGGCTTCCAGGAGAAGCGGAAGCCCTGTCGTCGGGTGGACGATTTCAAGCCGTTCCGCATGCAGGGCGGGACGCGCCATCAGAGGGCGCTCGCCCTCCGGCTTCATCCGGTAATCGCGCTTGAGCTGTGAGAGCAAAAGCGGGAACCCGTTACCATAGTCCGTATCCGAAACCAGCGGGCACCCGATTTCCTTCAGATGCGCCCGGATTTGGTGAAATCGTCCCGTCAACGGCTCAACTTTGATCAGGGAATACTTTTTAAACGACTCGACCCGGGTGAATCGTGTGATGGCGGATTTTCCGCGGCCACGGTCTACCGCCATAAGCTCAGGACGTGCCAGATTGGGGGCCAGAGGAAGATTCACTTCCATTTCAGGAGTGGGGAGGGCTCCACACACGAGGGCCAAATAGGTCATCTTCGGATGTCGGTCATGAAACTGCCGGGCCAGATTGATGAGAACCGGCTTGCTTCGTGCCATCAGGACGATGCCGCTGGTCCCGGCATCAAGACGGTGGACATTCGTCACATAGTGAAGGTCATGTTGCCGTGCCCAGGGCCGCTGAAGCTTGATTCCCGAGTGAATCAAGCCCATCAGGTTCTCCGGTGATTTATCCCGGATATCAGGCGCCACCAGGAGCCCTGCAGGCTTGTTGACTGCCAGGATATCCGCGTCTTCTTCCAGAATCTCGACTTCAGGCCAGAGTGTACTGAGGCGCAACAATTTTTCGTTGGGAATCTTTTTCATAGGCGAACAGGGTCGGAAAGGCTCATTTATTAGGCGGATTGAGCTTCACCATGCAGTCGGTGAGATCCTGAACCCGGAAAGGCTTCGGAAGCACATCCTTGAAGCCGTGTGATTGATAAGACAAAAGCATGTTATCCAGAGACGAGCCGCTGGCCATGATGGCGTAGACATTAGGATCCAGAATGCGCAATTTCTTCAAGGTTTCCAGTCCGCCCATTCCGCTCTGAACGGTCAGGTCAAGAATGACAGCCAAATAGGGTGTTTTCTCCTGGAGAGCTTTTTCGAAGCACGCAATGGCCTCTTCTCCGCACAACCTGGTGTCGACATCATAACCCAGTCGATTTAGCAAGAGAGTGCAGATCTTACAGATCGACACATCATCATCCATGACTAGGATTTTTTGTTTCATGCGGGTAACTATATAACACAGGGGTTCAGGGTTGTCGAAGCGTAATTCAGTCCACTTTTGACGAATCCTGAAATTTCACATAAAGTCACGCCACTATGAAGATCGTGTTCCTTGCCGCCAACTGTTCCTACTCCCATTCCAGCCTTGCGGCCTGGTGTCTCCGTGCGGCTGTGAATCCGGCAGAAGGGGAGTGGCAGACGCTCGAGGTCACGATCAAGGACGATCCTGATCTGGTGGCCGGGCAGATTGCGGCGGCTCAGCCGGATGTTCTGGCGGCCACGCTCTATCTATTCAATCGTGAATTTGTCACGGTAGTTCTCGAGAAGGTCAGGGCACTGCTCGGAGGCGACCGTCTTCGGTATGTTGTTGGAGGACCGGAATGTCTGGGGGATAACCAGCCCTTGGTTCAACCCGATGGAGTGGCGGATGTCGCGGTTCGAGGCGAAGGAGAAATGGCTTTCCCTGCCTTTCTGGATGGCGTGAGGGAGGGAGCAGCCTGGTGGACGATCCCCGGAATTTGCACGACCCGGGATGGTGTGTATCTCGATAATGGTGCGGCGGGCGTTGTGGAGGATCTCGATAGTATCGCGCCCTTCTACCACCGGGAACTGGTTGGATTCACCAGGCCCTTTGTCCAGCTGGAGACTTCACGGGGATGCGGGAATGGCTGTCTTTTTTGTACAAGTCGCAAGTCCCGCACACGAGTCCATTCCTTCGCCCGTGTTCGAGCCGATTTGCGGGAAATACAAAAGGCTGGAATTCCGGAGATCCGGGTGGTGGATCGGACTTTTAATGAAGATGCGGCGCGGGCGGTGGCGCTTATTGAACTCTTCCGGAATGAATTTCCCGGTCTTCGATTTCATCTTGAAATTGATCCCGCAAGGGTTGGCGGGGTGCTTTCGAAGGAGTTCGCTAAGGCGGCGCCGGGCCAGTTCCATGTTGAGGCAGGAATCCAAAGCCTGAGCCCTCTGGTGTATTCGGCCATTGAGCGACAGGCAACGGTGAGTCGGACCGTGGAAGGTTTGTCAAAACTCTGCGGGTTGAAGCCGGTTGAAGTTCATGTGGATCTGATTGCCGGTCTGCCCGGAGCAACCTCGAAAGACCTTCTGAATGACCTGAATGCCCTCATCGGACTGGCACCCGAAGAGATCCAGCTGGAGCGATTAAAGCTCCTGCCTGGCACTCCGCTTGCAGAGGCCCCGGAACGCTGGGGCCTGGTGGCCATGTCAACGCCACCCTATGCCATTCTGAGCACACCGCAAATGACGCAGGAGGATTTGAAGCAAGCCGATCACTTATCAAAAATTCTGGACTGGTTCTATAATGTCGAGTCGTTGCGTGACCTGATGGTGGACGCAGTAGGAACCTCCAGTAATTGGCTTGAAAATTTCGTGTCATGGGTGGCTGTGCGAACGGGATTCGGGTTATGCCCGAATCTCGAGGATCGTTTCAAGGTCTTGGCAGAGTATCTTGTCGCCCATCAGGATGGGGAACAATCTGGCCTTTTGAACCGTCTCCACTACCGGTGGTATCGCCTGGGCTTTAGCGTCAGGCAGGGTCCCTGCCGCGCGGCGCAATGGAAAAAGGCGATTCCTGATACCGCGTCGATTCTTGAAGGGGATCCCGGAGTCAGAGTCTCCCGAATTTGGCGTGTGGAACTGGATAAGCCTCATCTCTTCTGTTATGGTACCGGCAAGAGGGGAGAGCGTGCTGTTGTGGCAATTTATCGTCTTGATGAGGACGCATCATGAAGACTCAGATATTCTACTTTTCGAGCACGGGCAATTCACTTTGCGTTGCTCGCGATATCGCGCAGGCCATTGGCGGCGAGGTAGAACTCAGTGCGATTCCCCAGGCACTTAAGACCCCAGTCCCAGTGACGGCGTCCGCGATCGGGATTGTCTTTCCTGTCTACATCTGGGGCTTGCCGGCCATCGTGAGGCGGTTTGTGGAACAACTGGATATTCCGCCTTCAACCTATATTTTTTCGGTAGCAACCTGCGACGGGAATGCAGCGGGAACGATGCTTCAATTGGGAGAACTGCTGGAGAGGCGAGGGCATGTTTTAGCCTTGGGTAAAATCATCCGGATGCCGGGCAACTATATTTTGATGTACGGTGCGGAACCCAAGTGGTGGCAGAAAAAGCGGTTTGCAAAGGAAAAGAGTACCGTTCAGCGGATTGCCCCTCTCATTGCCGCCCGGAAGCCGGGGAAGGTGGACTGCGGGACATGGCTGGGCCGACTGCTTCTATCCAAATTTGTCTACAACGGGGGAATGAAGCAGATTCAGACCACCGACATCAAGTTCCGATCCACCGAGCCCTGCAACGGGTGCGGCCTTTGTGTCAGGGTGTGTCCCGTTCGTAATGTTGCTCTTCACGAAGGGCGTCCCCGTTGGCTGCATCACTGTGAGCACTGTCTGGCGTGCCTCCAATGGTGTCCGCAGGGAGCCATTGAATTCGGTAAAATCACAGAGGGCCGAAGTCGCTATCATCACCCAGAGTGTTCAGCGGCTGACTTCATCTTTTGAAAAGCAGGGCTTTAACGGATTGATCTGGGGGAGTGCTTCGGGTACGTTCTGCGACATGGACACAGTTTTCATCATTTTATCAGTGGTCGTCTCGGCTCTTTCAGTGGGGTGGTTCCTCGGGCGCCGGAAAGAGTCCGTGGACGATGGTCCACTCCAGACCCGGTTTGATTCCATGGAGAAAGCCTTGGATCGAAACGAACGTCTCGTTCGGGAGGAAATGGAGCGGAATCGGTCCGAAATGACCCGCCAGATCGGCCTCCTGACCCAGTCCAATGAACAGAAAATCGAGCAGTTGCGTCAAAGTGTTTCAGGCGGACTCCAGCAAATCCAGGAGGATAACGCCCGCAAGCTGGACCAGATGCGTCAGACGGTGGACGAGAAACTCCAGGGCACATTGGAGAAAAGGCTTGGGGAGTCCTTTCGATTGGTCAGCGAGCGGTTGGAGTTGGTTCAAAAGGGACTGGGCGAGATGCAGGAATTGGCCAACGGGGTGGGGGATCTCAAGCGGGTTCTGACCAATGTGAAAACGCGCGGTACCTGGGGGGAAATCCAGTTGGGTGCCCTATTGGAGCAGATTTTGACCCAGGAGCAATATGCGACCAATGTCGCTCCCAAGCCGGGCTCTTCCGAACGGGTTGAGTTTGCGATTCGGCTGCCCGGGCGTGATGAGCTGGAAGGTTCCTCCGTCTGGATTCCTCTGGATGCCAAGTTTCCGAAGGAGGACTACGAGCGTCTGCTGATTGCCCAGGAGAAAGCGGATCCCACACAGGCGGAAGAGGCGGCCAAGCGGTTGGAGGAACAGATCCGGAAATGCGGCCGGGATATTCGCGACAAGTATATCAGCCCGCCCCACACGACCGATTTTGCCATTCTCTACCTTCCCATTGAGGGCCTTTATGCCGAGGTGATCCGGCGCACGGGTCTCATGGAATCACTACAACAAACCTGCCGGGTTGTCGTGGCCGGGCCCACAACGCTGGCGGCGTTGTTGAATGCACTCCAGATGGGTTTCCGCACGCTGGCAATTCAAAAACGGTCAAGCGAAGTCTGGAAATTGCTGGGAGCCGTGAAACTTGAATTCACACGGTTTACAGACCATCTCGATGCCGTGCAGAAGAAATTGCACCAGGCCTCGGATTCCATCGAGGATGCCACCCGAAAGTCCCGTCAGATTCAGCGCCGCCTCAAGGATGTTCAGGACCTCCCCGCTTCTGAAGTCCCCGCCTTGCTGGGGGGCGACTCCAATGAGCCTCTTCAAGTTCTTGAACCCTGAACCCTGTCCCCTTGGGTCTCCCCCAAAACTGCGGGAGATTTCATAAAAGCCAATCCTGGGCAGTAACTTAATCGT
>JBAXMJ010000148.1:0-5671 GCA_037134355.1 bacterium
ACCGGGTCCCCTCCTCCCGTGTCAGGGCGTAGACGGACACATGGGTGGGCGCCAACGCCACCGCCGCACACAGCGTGTCACGCCACGCCTCCGCGCTCACCCCGGGCACACAGGCAATCAGATCCAGTCCCCAGTTCGTAAAACCGGCAGACTTAATTGCCGCCACTGCGGCGTATATATCTTTTACTGAGTGACGCCGGCCCAATTGTCGCAATACCCCGTCATCAAACGCTTGAGCTCCCAGACTGATCCGGTTCACCCCGGCGGATTTCATTAACTTCAGTTTATCAGGATCCACCGACCCCGGATTAGCCTCACTGGTCCATTCGATTGTAGTAGCCGCCGTGTCGGCGGCATCTTTTTTCTTCTGGGTCGATACCGGCGAGACGCCGGTTACTACAGGGGCTTCGCGCTTTTCTATGAGTCTTCCCACCATTCCCAGTAACGCCTCCAACTGATCCATCGGCAGGATGGTCGGGGTTCCTCCTCCAAGAAAGACGGTAGAAAAGGCGAAAGGGCCGAAATCAGAACGGGCCGCCTCCGCTTCCCGCTTCAAGGCCGCCAGCCAGGCCGCTCCTTTTTCCCGACTGTAGGGAACCGAATAAAAGGCACAGTAGTGGCACTTCCCATCACAGAAAGGCACATGGATGTAAAGCCCCTCAATCATAATCTTAACCCCTGAACCCCTTAACCCCTTTTCCTCTTCTTCAACAGCTCCACCAACTCATCCGGAACATTCAGATTTCCGAAGCCGATGCCCAACCGGCTATGAGGATTCATGGCACCATGGAAATCTGACCCGCCGCTGAAGGCAAGACCAAGGTCCCTTCCCACGCTGAGACAAAACCGCTGCTGGTCATGACTATGTTCAGAATAATAGGCCTCAATTCCCTGCAAGCCTTGTTCAGCCAGTTCAGCCAGAAAAATGCGCAGCCGCTTCCGTCCAAGCCCCAGGGTAAACGGATGAGCCAACACAGGAACCCCGCCCGCTTCCCGGATCAGGGCAATACTCTTCTCCACAGTCAGTCGGCTCCGCTCCACATAAGCCGGTTTACCCTTGCCCAGATAACGCTCGAAGGCTTCGTCCTTCTTCTTCACATAACCCTTTTCAATCAACACCTGGGCGAAGTGGGGCCGGCCCACAACATCCTCCTTCGCCAATGCCGTCACTTCCGACCACGATACGGAAAGTCCCAAGTGATTCAGGCGCTCAAGGATAATCTGATTACGCTCCTCGCGCCCCCTGCGCATACGCACCAGGGCAGTTTCAACCCGGTCATCCTTGTGATTGATGAAATACCCGAGCATATGCATGGTGCCACCCGTAAAATCCACGCTGATTTCGACCCCTG
The DNA here is from genome assembly GCA_037134355.1 of bacterium. Classification (GTDB taxonomy): domain Bacteria; phylum Verrucomicrobiota; class Kiritimatiellia; order CAIKKV01; family CAITUY01; genus JAABPW01. The sequence goes on from JBAXMJ010000148.1 coordinate 1,353, forward strand.
GCACGCCCGTTACGCCATGGTCATGGCAGGCCGCAAGGAAACGGTCAATTCCCGACATCCCATCATGATCCGTCAGCGACAAAGCCGTGATGCCGGCCTTTGCGGCCATTTCGACCAATTCCTCGGGAGTATTCGTGCCATCCGAAAATGTGGAATGAATGTGCAAATCAATCATTTGTCATACTCCAATATTTTTTCTACGGGAAGATTGACAACCGTATCACAAGACGGCACTATTACCACCCGTTTTCGACCGGACCCGATTTACGGGGGATTAGCTCAGTTTGGTAGAGCGCTTGAATGGCATTCAAGAGGTCGTCGGTTCGACCCCGATATCCTCCACCACTCGAAAAACGGCCCGGCCGCTACTGACCCAGAGTCCATTTACCAAATTTTTTTCCAGGCCTGAGGGCTCGCAAGATTGTTAACAAAATGATTCCGACTACCGAACAATTTGACCTCGTCATGAAACTTGTTGGTGGCGCCCGAGTGCGTCCCGGACAGCTTTTACGCGATGTGACGATTCCACTCTCAGTCATCCGGAATGTCGCGCGAAGTTCCCTTGGAACAAATGCATTCTTCCCGCCTGATATGCGTCCTGGCGAACTCGGAGATGGCGCGGTGATCGAGCGGCGGGATCCTTACCGGTTCCTCGTCCACGAGCGGTTTGAGATCGGCCAAATGCGTTTTTCCGATCTCCGTTCACGCGCCTACTTCACCCTCGGCGGAGCGGTACGCCGGTATCTCAAGCACTACCAGACGGAGTTGAAGTCCCGGCAGATTGAGATCAACCGCTGGAAGTGACCCTCCAGGAGATGGATTACGCGAAAGGAAGAGGATGAATACGATTCAGGTTGTGACGGAATCTCGATGCCAGTTGGTGGATATCACAGACAAGGTTAGGGATGTTGTTGCGGCGCGCGGGATTGCGAAAGGGACGGTCACGGTCTTTGTCCCCCACACTACTGCCGGCGTGACCATCAATGAGAATGCCGATCCCGATGTCTGCCATGACTTGCTGGAGAAATTGGCCCACCTTGCGCCACACCGTGAGTCCTACTACCGGCACGGTGAAGGGAACAGCGACGCCCACCTTAAGGCCAGTCTCATGGGATCATCCGTCCGCGTCATCGTCAAGGATGGTCGGCTTCAACTTGGCACCTGGCAATCAATCTACCTTGCGGAGTTCGACGGGCCACGCCACCGCGAAGTGTGGATCGAGTAAAGACAGAGCAGCAAAGAGAAGACTTCACCACCCGCTGCGCTGGAGGCACGGAGACTCAGAGAAGAAAATGCAAATGTAGCGTTTATTTCGTTCACGGAAATACCGTGACCAAAATAAACGCCACGGTTTCTCGACGGAATTCATAGAGAGGGAGGAGATGGCTGTTATTTTGACATCTGCAGCACTGCCTTGGTCAGGACTCCCTTTGTTTCATCCGATGATACTGGAGGATCCGCAGGTGACCAGGAACTTTCTTGCCTAGAAAGGCGATTTCCCATCTCAAGCGTGGATCAGAAAATTCGACGATTCCCCTGTCAAACCAACCGGGATCATACCACCCACCTGCCCAAGCCAGCAGATCGTCATGGTCTTTAGCATTATGACGGCTGATACTTTTCTTGAACCGACTGAAGCCGGGTACCCCTCCACAATCCTCGGGCGGGCAGGCATTTTCTCCATCAACACAACGGGGATAAGTTGTGTCAGCCGACCTGGGCAAAACGGCCTCCAGCACCACCTCATGGTGCCACCCGTCCCCGAAATCATAAAGATAGTCGGCCCGGGCGTTTTCGGGTGTGAATAACCTGGAAAGGCGCATCTTCCAGCCAGGGAAAACAGTGTAACCCATCATCGGGTCGTCATCCGCATCAGGAATTCCGAAATGATCATCGGCACCGGTTGCGGGGTTGTGAATAGTAAAGAGATGGAGATGGTAGTCCAGCCAACCGAATGCATCGATAATGGCGCAATGGAGATCCCAAAATGAATAGCAACCGGGCACCTGGATGCGTCTCCAGACGAACGGTTCGGTCTCACACAGGGTGATTTTGAACTGGTAGACCTCCGTATAGTGAAGCGGAAACGGAAAGGTCTTGGGTGATCGAACCTGTTTGGCTTCCCGCTGATCGGAGACTGATTCACCCGGGGCGGGTTTAAACTCGAGCGCGGCGAAGGCCTCATTGCCTGTCGCGTAACCCAATTGGCCCATAGGGACCTTATTCAGGATGAGCGACGCATCATAAGGAGAGATCTCTCCACTGGCCAGATGGTAGGCGGCTAGGGATTCCAGATCGTTCATCGACCCGGTCACCGATCGGTTAAGCGCTTTCGAATATCTCACGACGCCGAGATTGGGAGCGATCAACCGCTCATACTGGGACGCGTAACCGCTGTCCGCCAGAACTTCGCGCAGGAGGTTGACCACGTTCTGCAGGAACCGGTTATCGTCAATAAGGCCCTTCGCAAACTGTACCACGGAAAACAGGGAGGCGGTATTGGTAACCAGGATATACTGCACCCGATTGACCACAAATAAGCGGGCCGACCAATCCGCATATGGATTTGCCTCCAGGGGAAGAACGCAAGCCGGCTCCGCGTGGATCTTTTTCGCTAACTTCGCGGTCAACCTCATGATCATGGTAGATTCCCCTTCGTCTTACTTGCCGTAATCAAAGAGTATCCCCATCCGCATGGGCTGATCAAGCCAAGAGGAGTTCTATTCTGATTGCAGGCGCAATGCTGAATGGTGTTTGCTTGACGATGGCGGTGCGGAAAAGTACCCTATTACACACAAAGAGAGAAAAACCATGGCCAAACCCATCAAAGAGACACCCGTTTTGTACGGGAAGGAAGCGACGCGTTTCCTGCGCGAAGTGACAGTGAACGTGAAGCGGGATCATTCTGCGACCTATGCCCGAGCTCAGGCTGTGTATGACCGTTTCACGAAGAAAGCGCCAGCAACCGGCCATGCTCACGCTCACGCCCGATAAGCTCGTACGTCTGAGTCCTGATCTCAAGATTGGGGACTTCGACTGTGGCGACGCTGACTTGAACGAATTCCTGAGGGATGACGCCGTGACGTATCTCACGGAGTTACTTTCCGTCACCTATCTGGTCATGGACAAGAAACGCGTTGCCGGTTTTTTCAGCCTATCCAACGACAAGTTGACCTGTGCACCGGATGAAGACGGCACGAAGGCAACATGGAATCGGTTACAACGGACAATCCCAAACAAGAAGCGGCGCAAGAGTTACCCTGCGGTCAAGGTCGGGCGGCTTGGCGTTTGTGCGGATATGCAGCGTAGCGGATTGGGCCGACAGATACTGGACTGGCTCAAGATCTTATTCCTGACGGCGAATCGAACCGGGTGTCGATTTATCACGGTGGACGCCTACAATAATCCACGAACGATCGGGTTCTATGAGCGAAACGACTTCCGGTTCCTCACCCCCGCTGATGAAAAGGCTGACACGCGGCAGATGTACTTCGATCTCAAACCGTTTGCGGATTTGATGAACGCACCACAACGGTAATCTAGCTGGCACTAGAGATCGCCGAGCGCAGGAATTCAAAGAGAAAGAGGTCGTTCTCCTCCCCCTCGGCTCTTCCTTCAAGAAACCGTGGTAAGTATTTTCTTATGTTTCCCCCGCCCCATCCACGCCGATGTGGGCGCGGTCGCGGACGCGGGTCAGATCCTGGTCAAAATGTAATCTTACGTCCAACATTGCGGGGCCGTTGCGGTTCTTCGCAATTTCTACTATGGCCAGGTTTGGATCGTTGGCGTCGGGATCACTAGGATCATCCTTCTTACTGGCGCTTCCGATGATCCGGGAGGGGCGGCGCAGCAGGAGGACCACATCTGCATCCTGCTCGATCGAGCCAGAATCCCTCAGATCCGATAAGCCACGCCTCCCTTGCTACGCCACGCCCCCCTTGAAACCACCTCGCAAATGGGAACCTCCCATTCATCGGCGCGAAGGCGGCCGACATAGTTTTCATCCACAACATCCGATCGTAAGCGGATGCAACTGCCAAGCAATCGCACTTCCACGATCTCCGAAAGGCGACTGCTCCATTCTTTTCGTGCACTCGCTGATAACTGTGCGATTGTTTCACCGTTCGGAGCCGCCAATTGAATCCTATCGCCCACCTCCCTCATTCGCAAAAGAGTCCCTGGCTGGAGCGTTTTCATGGTAAGCACCGGCGAATCAGTGGGTAGCGCGCTCAACAGTGCCCAGAACAATCAAACTAAAACACCGTTCTTCATGGCGCGAAGGGACAGGTTCTTTGTCAGGCGAAAAGGGGCATTAAGGG
>JBAXMJ010000149.1:0-5571 GCA_037134355.1 bacterium
CCCGGCGACAAACCTCATCCCTCGAAATCAGGCGGCCCCGGGGGATAATCTTCTCGGGATCCTGAAAACGGTTTCGATCGGCGCTAAGGATATCATTCAGGAGCATCCCGCAGAACATGGCCTCGCGGCCTTTCATGAAGTGGCCCTGGGTGGGCATGAGGCAGGGCAGGGGATGAACAAGATGGGGGGCAATGCGCAGCAGGGCGCGTCGTTCACTTGCTGAATTGCGGAGGCGGGCGATATCCATTTGCTGAAGGTAGCGCAAGCCGCCATGAATGATCTTCAGACTGCTGGCAGAGGTGGCGGAACAGAAGTCGCCTTTTTCAATAAGGGCGGTGGAGAGTCCGCAGAGGGCAGCTTCCCGGGCGATAGCCGCGCCGTAAATGCCGCCGCCTACGACGACCACGTCAAATTCCCTGTTAGACAAAAGCGAGAGAGTTCGTTTCATTGGGGCCATGATATTGACGGGAGAGGGTGCCATCAAGCTTTGTTCACGATTTCAGTTTGTATTGTCAAATGCGAAAAAAAACGGCATTAAATCCGGCATGAAACATAATTCATATTTCGACGGAAAAGTTCAGAGTCTGGTCATTACCACCACCGAAGGCCCGGCCACAGTCGGCGTCATCGAGCCCGGTCAATACAGTTTCGGCACCGACTGTGTGGAGCATATGCATGTCGTCACCGGCACGCTCAAGGCCAAGTTGCCCGATGGCGAGTGGCAGACCTATGGCAAAGGCCAGTTCTTCGTCGTCCCCAAAGGCGTGAAGTTTGAGGTTGAGGCCGTCGGCGACGTGGCCTATCTCTGCTATTACAAGCGCTGACGGTAGACTACGTTCCTGCCTGTCCGCAATCTTTGCGCTGGATGAGTGCCTTGAAGGTGCGTCCCATGAAGGCGGGGTGGATGAGTTGGTGCAGACGGTTTCGGTCAGGGCTCCAGCGGCCGGCATCCCGTGTTGCGATTTCCTCCAGCAGATCCTGTCCGCACTCAAGAAGGAACTGGGACTGATCGCAGAACATGACCGTTTCCAGTCCGGCATGTTGGCCCGCTTCCATCACTGAGGTGAACTCGACATGGGCGGTGATGTCCTGTTGCCCGATCCGGGCGAAGGGATCCCGGTTGGCAGTGTGCTGGTAATGGCACAGCAGGGTGCCGTCCCGCCGGTGCGGGGCAAAATACCCGTCGTGGTCGTAGCCGTAGTCGACGGTGACGACATAACCCTGATCCAAGCGCCTGGCGATTCCACGGATCCAGTCCGTGGCCCGGATATTGATTTCGGTGGTATAGCCTTCCATTAGGTGTGCCGGAAGCCCCTCGAGCCGCTCGGCCAAACGGGGGGTGGACAACTCGCCGGGGATCTCGCTGAAGGTATGGTCTCCCTCGCCGCCCTCAATGACATATAGTTCCTGCCATTTACCCTTCACCACGCGAACCCTATGAACGGGAAAGGCATCCAGAAGTTCGTTTGAAAAGACACAGCCGGTGATGTGATCCGGCGGCTCCTCGCCCGCCTCGATAATCGTGTAGTCCAACTCGGGCGCTTCTCTTAAAATGTCTTCGCGCAATTGTCCCCGGAGCCCTCCAAATTCAACTACCCGGAAGCCGGGCGGGTTGCCGAGGCTTTCCCTGTAATGAAGGAACTGCCGGGCCAGAATGCGCCCGTAGAGATCGCCGACACTGACATTGGTGAAGAAATCGCCGTTGTGGCCAATGGGGGGGCGGTTGACGTAATAGCCCAGCCCAGGGTGGTAAAGCGCCATTTCCATGAAACGCTCAAACGTGATCCGTCCGTCCGCCGTCCGGATACTTTCCGCAATCCGGGATACCAGTTCAGGATTTCCAGGGGGCGTGATGAACTGTTCTTTATTCCTGCTTTCAGTCATGGTGCACAACTTAATACCAAGTTTTCCCTGAGACTTGAATAATCTTCGTCTTTCGATATACTCCAAAGCTTCTCTATAGGTTAAGTGGTTCATTTGAACCGGACGGAATGACTCCGATCTGTGTGTTCAAAAGGAGAATTGTGCTGATCAGTCCGGAATACAAGTCGTTTGTCGAGGTCGGGGCCATGCTGATCGCAGCCGTCTTGTTCGCGTGTGCCGGTATTTTTATACCGGTTCTAATCGGGCCACGCCGGACACACAGCCCTGTCAAGGATAGTCCCTACGAGTGCGGACTTCCGATGATGGGCGACCGGGCGCGTTTTGCCGTCAAGTTTCATATTGTGGCGATGCTCTTCATCCTGTTCGATGTGGAAGTTGTCTTTCTGATCGGATGGGCCGCCATGTATCGCGACCTGATCAAGCCGATTGAGCAGGGCGGGATTGGCTGGCCCATGCTCATTGGTGCTGTTGTTTTTCTACTGCTTCTCGAGGTTGGACATCTCTATGCCTGGAAGAAGGGCGCCTTGAATTGGACGACCAAGCGGGGGCGCCCATGACCAGGAAGATTGAGGAAACCTACGGACTCAAGGGCTTGGAGCATGAAGTCATCGTCACGCGGGTGGACGCGGCGGTCAATTGGATCCGCAAGAATTCCTGCTGGCCGCAACCGATGGGACTCGCCTGTTGTGCGATCGAGATGATGGCTGCCGGAGCGGCCCGGTTTGATATTGCGCGGTTCGGGGCCGAAGTAATGCGATTCTCTCCAAGACAGGCCGACTGCATGATCGTGGCCGGCACCTGTGTGTACAAGATGGCGGGCGTGGTCAAGCGGGTTTGGGATCAGATGCCCGAGCCGAAATGGTGTATCGCCATGGGCGCCTGCGCCAGTACGGGCGGCATGTATCGCAGCTATTCCGTCGTTCAAGGCGTCGATCATTTTCTGCCTGTTGACGTCTACATCTCAGGGTGTCCCCCGCGCCCGGAGGCCCTGCTGGAGGGGTTTATGGCGATCCAGCGTAAAATTGACCATTCGAAGGGGTTTGCGGCACTCAAGTCGCCCGCATCCACTCCCTTGGATGCCGGTGCCCTGGAAGGCCCAATCATCATTCGCGGCGAATAACCCATGAACACACCCGATGCCATCAGTCTCCTGAAAGCACGCCTGGGCGATGCCATTACGGAAACGCCTGTCTTTCGCGGTGAATCAGGGGTTAGCCTGCCACGTGAACGGATTGTCGAGGCCTGCCGCCTGCTGAAGGAAGAGGGCCGGTTCGACATGTTGACCGACCTTTCCGGTGTTGACAATGCGGACACGGTGCCGCGCTTTGAGGTGCATTACCTGGTGTATTCCTTTGCGGACCGCTGCCGTTTGCGTCTTGTCGTCGGGATTCCGGAGGACGACCCCGTCGTGGATTCCGTGAGCGGGATTTGGGCCACCGCCAACTGGCATGAGCGCGAGGCTTACGATATGTTCGGGTTGCGTTTCAATGGACACCCCGACCTGCGTCGTATCCTGATGTGGGACGGGTATCCCCATCATCCCTTGCGCAAGGATTTTCCGGTGGCCGGGCTTCCGGCAGAACTTCCCATGACTGCCGTGGAGGCTGGTACAGCGGAATCCGCCCCGATGGCAGGCGGCCCTTTTGTGGCAGCCATCGGAACGCCGTCTTCCACCCGGCGCGAGCCGCGTGCCTGTGATACCGTCGCCGAACGGGATCGTGCCGTGACGGATCCCAATCGCAGGGAGGAGATCTGACATGACATGGTCCCCGCAAGCCGAAGGCGATCGTATGATCATCAATCTCGGTCCCCAGCATCCCAGCACGCACGGGGTTCTGCGCGTGATCTTGGAACTTGATGGTGAGGAGATCACCCGTTTGTGGCCGGACATCGGGTATCTCCACCGGGGTGATGAGAAGATCGCCGAGAACATGACTTACCAGCAGTTCCTGCCGTACACCGACCGGCTGGATTATTTGGCGCCTCTGGCCAATAATGTAGCCTATGCCTATGCTGTTGAAAAATTGCTGGGTGTCGAGGTGCCGCCCCGCTGCCACGTCATTCGGGTGATCTGCTGCGAACTCTCCCGCATTGCCTCCCATTTGCTTGGCTTGGGCTGTTACGCCATGGATGTGGGGGCGATGACCGTATTTCTCTACTGCATGCGGGAACGCGAAAAAATCATGGATCTTTTTGAAACCCTCAGCGGGGCTCGTTTTACAAGCAGTTATATCCGGATTGGCGGTCTTGCCAATGATCTCACGCCGGAGTTTGTGCCGGGTGTGCGCGCCTTTCTCGCGGAACTTCCGGCGGGCGTCGCCGAGATTGACGGCCTGTTGACCCGCAACCGTATCTTCGTTGACCGCACACGCGACATCGCGGTGCTGAGCCGTGAGCAGGCGATTGATCTCGGCGTGACCGGCCCGAACCTGAGAGCCTCGGGAGTGGATTGGGATCTGCGCCGGGCACATCCCTATTCCGCGTACCCGGATTTTGAATTCGAGGTCCCACTGGGCTCGGTGGGCGATTGTTATGACCGGTTTCTCGTTCGTCTGGAGGAAGTGCGCCAGAGCCGGAGCATTGTGTTGCAGGCGCTGGATCGTCTTCCCGCTGGCCCCTGGTATGTGGACGACGGCAAGGTGTTCCTGCCGCCTAAGACGGATGTGCTTACGCGGATGGAGCCGTTAATCCATCAGTTTATGCTCATCACCGAGGGCATCAATGCCCCGCCCGGTGAGATCTATTTTTCGGCTGAGAATCCCAAAGGGGAACTCGGGTTCATGATTATCAGCCGGGGCGGCGGAGTGCCGCATCGCCTGAAAATCCGGTCGCCTTCGTTCGTCAACCTGCAGGCACTTTCCGTCATGGCGGTGGGACACCTGTTAAGCGATATGACGGCCATTCTGGGAAGTCTGGATTTTGTGATGGGGGAGTGTGACCGGTAATATGACCCTTCCTGTCCCCATCGATTTAGAGGCGCGGATGGACGAACTGATCCGGCATTATCCCGAGGATCGCCGCCGGGCGGCGGTGCTTTGGGTGCTGCATTTGCTGCAGGATCATTTTGGATTTCTAGGACGCGACCAGGTGGAGTGGACAGCGGCCAAGCTTCAGCTGGCCGAAATCAATGTCTGGGAACTGATCCGGTTCTATCCAATGTTCTCCGAGGTACCACGGGGACGGTTCCATATCAAAGTATGCCGGTCGGTCTCCTGTGAGCAGTGCGGGTGCGGCGCGATCTTCCAGCAGCTTCAGAAGATTCTGAAGGTTGCCCCGGAGACGGTGACGCCGGACGGTTTGTTTTCGGTCTCCTCGGTAGAATGCCTGGCGGCCTGCGGGACAGGCCCCGTCATGATGATCAACGACGAACTTTACGAAAATCTGACACCCGCCGACGTGGATCGGATCATCGCGGGGATTCGCGCTACGGGTCAGATTGAGACTCCCCGCTTATTGCCCGTACCGCCAGCGCACCCGCTTGAGCGGCGGATCCTGATGACGGCGATGGCCAAGCCCGGCTATACGGGATCGCTTGACGATTACCTGGCGGCAGGAGGCTATCAGTCGCTACCCAAGGCGTTCGGCATGAAGCCTGAACAGACAATCAGGGAGGTTGCCGAAGGCCGGTTGAAGGGGCGGGGCGGGGCGGGATTTCAATCAATTCCTTAACGCCTACTGCGTAGGTCT
>JBAXMJ010000150.1:0-5533 GCA_037134355.1 bacterium
GTCGCAGGGAGGTCAGGTAAAGGAGGTGGCGGAGGCCATTGAAGATTTCGAAAGGCGGAATTTTTGAGGCGCCAGCCCGCCTGTCGGCAAAACAAATCGGCACTTCGGACATCCGGGCTCCCACACGGGAAAGACGAAACACAATTTCCATGAAAAAACTGTAGCCATTGGACTTGATCTTCCCCAAATCGACCCGGCGAAGGAAGTCAACGTTGAAGGCCCTGAACGATGTCGTCATTTCATGTAGCGGTATGCCCAAAAGCCGCCGGGCCCAGTAATTAGCCCACATACTGATCACGCGCCGATACCCCGTATAGTTGCAGGACCCGCCTTTCATGTAGCGCGATCCTGTCACAAAATCCACACCCTCAAGGGCTTTCAGGAGTTTCGGAATATCATTCGGATCATGCGAAAAATCGGCATCCATGGTCACCAACGCCTCATAATGCTGCTGCTCGGCGTATTCCATGGCCAACTCGTGGGCGCTGCCTAAGCCCATTTTTCCAGGTCTATGAACGACCTTAAGCCGGGAATTACTGACGGCGAATTCATCCAAACGCCGCCCTGTTCCATCAGGCGAATTGTCATCGACCACCAACAGATCATAGCCTGGATCCAACCCCAGAATAGCGGCGCATAACGGAACGATATTCTCGCCCTCGTTATACGTCGCCGTAAATATGAGCGTCTTTATTCCCATCCTCACACGCCCAAGCGCTGCTTCAAGCCTTCCAGCTCCTTTTTCAAGGCGGCAGGAAGTTTAGCACCAAATTTATCGTAGTTGGCGCTGATGTCGGCGATCTCTGCCTTCCATCCCTCAGGATCAACGGCCAGCAACTGCTTCATGTCTTCAGGCGTGGTCTTCAAGCCGGACAAATCCAACCCATCCGCCGTCGGCAGGTTGCCGATCGCCGTCTTGACCGCCTTGCCGGTGCCCTCAATGCGCTCGCAAATCCACTTCAGAACGCGACTGTTGTCGCCGTACCCGGGCCACAGCCACTTGCCTTCGGGACTCTTGCGGAACCAATTGACAAAGAAGACCTTCGGCAACTTGCTCCGGTCGGTGCGACCCGCCATCGACAGCCAGTGTGCGAAATAATCGCCCATGTGGTAGCCGCAGAACGGTAACATGGCAAACGGATCACGTCGCAACACGCCAGCCTTACCCAGCGCCGCCGCCGTGGTCTCCGACCCCGTGGAGGAGCCCATGAACACGCCGTGCTCCCAGCTGAACGCCTCATTCACCAGCGGAATCGTCGAAGGACGACGGCCACCAAACAGGAACGCCGAGATAGGCACTCCGGCCGGATTCTGCCAGTTCTCATCAATCACCGGGCACTGGGCTGCAGGGGCCGTGAAGCGGGCATTCGCATGCGCCGCCTTGCGACCGCAATCCGGCGTCCAATCCTTGCCTTCCCAGTCGATCGCCTTCGCCGGGGCAGGAATCCCCATGTCTTCCCACCAGATATCGCCGTCGGGCGTCAATGCCACATTGGTGAAAATGGTGTCCTTGACAATCGTCTTCATCGCATTGGGATTCGAGTGGTTCGAGGTGCCCGGCGCCACGCCGAAGAAACCCGACTCCGGGTTCATCGCATACAACCGGCCATCCTCACCTACGCGGATCCAGGCAATATCATCACCCAAACACTTGACCGACCAGCCCGGCAGGCTCGGCTGCATCATAGCCAGGTTTGTCTTGCCGCAGGCGCTCGGGAAGGCAGCGCAGACATAGTGCTTTTTGCCAGCCGGCGAGGTCAGGGCCAGGATCACCATATGCTCAGCCATCCAGCCCTCTTTGCGGGCAATGGACGACGCAATGCGAAGCGCCAGGCACTTCTTGCCCAACAGAGCATTTCCACCGTACCCCGAACCATAGGACCAGATCGCCTGCTCCTCGGGGAAGTGAACGATATACTTCTTTGCGGGATCCGGCTCGCACGGCCAGGCCACATCCTTTTGACCCGGCTTCAGCGGCGCGCCCACGGAGTGGATACACTCCACAAAACTACCCTTAGCACCCAACTTGTCGAGAATCGCCTTGCCCATGCGGGTCATGATCCGCATATTGACCACAACATAAGCCGAATCGGTAAGCTCAATTCCGATCTTGGCGATAGGGGAATCCAGGGGCCCCATCGAGAACGGAATCACATACATCGTGCGACCCTGCATGCAACCGGCATACAAACCGGTCATCATCGTCTTCATTTCATCGGGATTCGCCCAGTTGTTCGTCGGGCCCGCATCATCTTTCGACTTGGAGCAGATATAGGTACGATCCTCAACGCGGGCCACATCGCTGACATGGGAACGGGCAAGAAAACAACCGGGACGCAACTTCTGGTTGAGGGGCGTGAATGTACCCGCCTTCACCATTTCCTGGCAAAGCCGGTCATACTCGGCCTGGGAGCCATCGCACCAATAAATATTGGCCGCCTGGGTCAGCTTGGCCACTTCATTCACCCAATCAATCAGCTTACAGTTCGTGGTCGGTACAGTTGACATTATCTTCTCCTTAGGTTTGCTCGAATTTGGCGGCGCAGTCTAACAGGGAAAACCCTAAAAACAAGTCTAATTTGAGGGTGCCTGAAAACCCACGTGCAAAGCAGTTCCGTCTGGATTTTAAGGGTAGGGAGGCCTCTCCGAGGCCTCCGAAGGTGCAAAGATGTTGAACAGAGGTGATCCTGATTCTGGGACAGCGGAGGCCTCGGAGAGGCCTCCCTACCCTTAAAGCGTAATGGCGCTTACTTGACGGTTGGTGTACCGCCTTCAGGCGGCCCAAAAAAGGCCAGCTAAAGCCGGTACACCAGCGTCTGGAACCTTGAACGCTTGCCTTAAGTAAGTGCCATTTCCCTAAAGAGCGTAAAGAATGACAATTCCAGGTCGCTTTTCGAGAGAACACGCGGTAATAAAAGAAGTTATGCAACTGATTTTGGCTTCGCAATCCAAGGGGCGGGCGGCCTTGTTAAAGGCGGCAGGCTACAAATTCCGGCAAATCCCCTCCCGAATCAAAGAACCGCCGCCGCCCGAAGGCGCCCCGCTGGAGCAGTATGTTCTGGAGCTCGCCATTCTGAAGGCCAAGGCCATTGCTGAAAAGTATCCCGACGCCGTAGTCATCGGGGCCGATACCGCCCTGATACTCGGCCGGAATGTGATCGGGAAACCCAAGACCCTGACCGATGCCCGCCGGATGCTCGCCACACTGGGCGGCCGAAAACATCGCATCAGCAGCGCGGTCTGCATCATTTTCCCAAAACGAAGTTTGAGCGGGAAAACCCGGATTTTGAAAGCCGTGGATACCGCCTATGTCACCCTTCGGAAATGGACACCTGCTCGTATCCGGGCCCATGTAGCCTTAACCCGCCCCCTCTCCTGGGCTGGCGCTTACGCCGTCCAGGACCCGTTTTCCGCCGCGATTGTTGAGCGGATTGACGGGGACCTGGCCACGGTTATAGGACTTCCGTGGAAAAAAGTGGAGTCAGCGTTCAGGCGTCTCATCAGTGCCTAGACATGAACTCGGGGTAGGGACGGCTCTCCGAGCCGTCCGCGGAGGCCTCGGAGAGGCCTCCCTACCCTGATCATGTCAAGACCAGTGACTTACACCCTCTTCAGCAACAGCGACGCGTTGTGTCCGCCGAAGCCGAGTGAGTTGTTCAGACAGGCGCGAATCTGGAACTGGCGCGCCTGGTTCGGCACATAGTCCAGATCGCACTCGGGATCCGGCGTCGTATAATTCATTGTCGGGGGTACCATCCCCGTATGGATGGCCATCGCGCAAATCACGGTCTCAATTCCGCCCGCTGCACCCAACAAGTGACCGGTCATGGACTTGGTAGAACCCACCATCACTTTTTTGGAAGCTTCACCAAACGCCGTCTTCACCGCCGCCGTCTCGCTCTTGTCGCCCACAGGCGTACTGGTGCCGTGCGCATTGATATAATCCACGACATCGGGCGTTACCTTGCCTTCAACCATGGCCTTCATCATCGCCCGGGCTCCGCCTTCGCCGCCCGGCGCCGGAGCCGTGATGTGGCTGGCGTCACAGGTCGCACCGTACCCGCCGACTTCGGCATAAATCTTGGCGCCGCGTTTCTTCGCGTGCTCGTATTCCTCAAGAACCACAATTCCCGCGCCTTCGCCCATGACGAATCCGTCGCGATCCTTGTCAAACGGCCGGCTGGCGTGAGTCGGATCATCATTGCGGGTGCTCATGGCCTTCATCGCCGAGAATCCGGCAATACCCAAGGGACACACCACTGCCTCGGTCCCGCCCGCAATCATGATATCGGCGTCGCCATACTGGATCTGGCGGGCCGCCTCTCCTATCGAATGGGTGCCGCTCGCACAGGCTGAAACCACACAAATATTCGCGCCCTTCAGGCCGTGCTCAATGGCCACCAACCCGGAGGCCATATTAACAATCATCATCGGAATCATGAACGGAGAGCTGCGATCCGGACCGCGGTTCAACAGAACCGAGTGCTGATCCTCCATCGTGATCAATCCGCCGACGCCCGACCCGATCATGCAACCCGCACGGGTCGCGTCTTCATTGGCAAACTGAATCCCGGAATCCTGAACGGCAATCGCGGAGGCGGCCACGGCATAGTGGCAGAAGGGATCCATCCGGCGCTGTTCTTTTTTGGGAATGTACTTGTCGATATCAAATTCAATCACTTCACCGGCAATCTGGGTAGCCATGGCGGACGGATCAAATCGAGTAATGCGGCGAATGCCCGAAGTCCCGCTCAGAAGCCTCTGCCAGAAGACAGTGACATCACATCCCAGCGGCGAGACCACACCCAAACCCGTAATAACAACTCTTCGTTTTTCCATAGCCATCCCCTCGAATACCGTTTTCGTGCCAAATTAAAGCAGAGCCGGGGAGATGTTGCCATCTCCCCGGTTCCACTAACATCCCAGAACTTAGGCGCCGATGCCCTTGCTCTTCAAATACGTGATGACGCCGCCGACCGTGGTCAGCTTCTCGGCATCCTCATCCGGAATCTCAGCGCCGAATTCCTCTTCGAACGCCATGACGAGCTCAACCGTGTCCAGCGAATCCGCGCCCAAATCCTCGATAAAGGAAGCCTCGGGGGTGACTTGTTCGGCGTTCACACCCAGCTGTTCGACGATGATATCCCTGACTTTATCTTCCAATGCCATATTCCTACTCCTTCTTTATGTTTCTCTCAGCCTTATTGCATTACCATTCCACCGCAAACCGGGAGAACCTGACCTGTCATGTAGGACGAGTTTTCGCCCGCCAGGAACAGTACCACGTTCGCCACGTCATCCGGCTGGCCAAACCGGCCCATCGGAATGATATCCAACATCTTCTTGCGCACCTCTTCGGGAAGCACATCCGTCATCCGGGTCTGAATAAACCCCGGGGCGACAGCGTTCACCCTGATGTTACGCGGGGCAAGTTCCTTCGCCGCCGACTTGGTCAACGCGATGACTCCTGCCTTTGATGCGGCGTAATTACACTGTCCCGCATTGCCAATCAAGCCAATAATTGAGGCCACAT
>JBAXMJ010000151.1:0-5529 GCA_037134355.1 bacterium
CACTATGATTCCAATCATCCTCGGGGTGATTCTCATCACATTTCTTCTATTTAACGTGGTGGGTGGAAGTCCGGCTTCCATGGCTCTTGGGAAAAACGCCTCGCCCCAGGCGTTGGAGGAGTTTGATGAGCAACGTGGATTCAACAAACCCGCCGTTCTCGGGTGGTGGACCTCGACAAGGGCCATGCCGGACACCCGTTTCGCTGATGGGCTATCACTTCCCGCCGGAACCAACTTTCCGATCAGGATGCTTTTTCCCCTGCAACCGGACACCGTTTATCGTCTCCGGTGCGGGATCAGCCACAAGGCTGGTTCCGTTTCATGGATTCCGGAAAGCGGCGTAATAGGCGTTTCGCCTACCAATAATCCCGCTGAATTGATTTTCAGGACTGGATCGAAGGGGACGGCGATGCCGGTCACGTTGTTTGTCCGTCACGGGACGCTAGACATGCGTTCGCTGGTTTTGAGCCGGCGGATGCCCCATTGGTATGACTCTCAGCTACTGTATTATTTCAAGTTACTGGCACGTTTTGACTTGGGGACATCGCTGGCGACCAATGAGAAGGTGACGACGATGTTGAAGCGGGGGATTGGTCCCTCTCTGGCGCTGACCATTCCGATATTCTTTGGCGGGCTAGTGTTATCGGTTGGATTGGCGCTAGTCTGCGCGTACTGGCGCAACCGCTGGGTGGACCGGGTTCTGGTCATCACGGCAGTTGCCCTGATGAGTGTGAACTATCTTGTGTGGATCATTTTCGGCCAGTTCTTCATGGCGTACAAATTGAAGTGGTTTCCGATTTGGGGTTTTGAGTCGTGGAGTTATCTTCTCCTGCCTGTGATCATCGGCATCATCAGCGGGTTGGGTTCGAATTTGAGATTTTACCGGACCGTGCTGCTGGATGAACTCTACAAGGACTATGTCCGGACGGCCTATGCGAAGGGGTTGGGGCCGACGGCGGTCTTGTTCAGGCACGTTTTGCCCAATGCGATGATTCCGATCGTAACCAACACCGCTTTGGCGTTGCCTTTTCTGTATACGGGAAGCCTTTTGTTGGAGAGTTTTTTCGGAGTTCCGGGGCTTGGCGGCCTGAGCGTGAATGCGATCAATTCATCCGATGTTGATGTGGTTCGAGGTGTCGTCCTGGTGGGGGCGATCCTTTATGTGGTCGCCAGTCTGCTGACGGATTTGTGTTATGCGATGGTGGACCCGCGGGTGAAGCTGAAGTAATTTTGGATTGCTGATTGTAGATTCTAGATTGAAAAGACATGGAAGAAGGGATGTCATTTTGGAGGGGCGTGTGGCGGGAGTTGTGTCGCCGCCGGCTCATTCGCGTTTGCCTCTGGGTCATCGCGGCCTTTACGCTGGTGGCTGTCTACGGGGAGGTCGTGTACCGCTATTATCAGGCCGTGGATCGCACGCCGTCCTACCAGCAGGTCAATCTCAGCGAGCGCTATCTTCCCCCGAGCTTGTTCCGGCATCCCTTTGAACAAACCCGGCAGACGGCGAGGGAGAGTGCCTTTGGCCGGGTGTGGCGTGGGTTCGGGAATCTGGCCTATCGACCGTGGGGGACGGATAATCTTGGCCGCGATGTGCTCCAGCGGACGGTGCAGGGCGCGCGAATTGCCTTCCTGGTCGGCATCGTCACCTCGCTGATCGCCATTCCCATCGGAATGATTCTCGGGTGTGTCGCCGGATATTTCGGACGCTGGGTGGACGAGGGCATTGTCTGGCTCTATTCAACGATGGAAAGCATTCCGGGCCTCCTGTTCATCCTGGCGATATCCATGGTGGTTGGGAAAGGACTTCTAGGGGTCTACATGGGGATCGGGTTAACCACCTGGGTGGGCCTGTGCCGGTTATTGCGCGCGGAAGTGATGAAGCATCGTGACCGGACGTATGTGATGGCTGCGCGTTCATTGGGCTACGGGAACGGGCG
Organism: bacterium; assembly: GCA_037134355.1. Lineage (GTDB taxonomy): Bacteria > Verrucomicrobiota > Kiritimatiellia > CAIKKV01 > CAITUY01 > JAABPW01. Next base: position 1,938 of record JBAXMJ010000151.1, read on the forward strand.
GATCATTTTTCGTCATATCCTGCCGAATGTGTTTCATATCGTTATAATTACGTTTTCAATTCGCTTTCCCGCAGCGATCGGAACGGAAGTGTTCATGAGTTTTCTTGGAATTGGAGTGCAGGGAGAACCTTCTTGGGGTATCATGATAGGAAATGCACGACTCCGCCTGTGGCAGGGGATGTGGTGGGAATTGACGGCGGTGACGGTTGTAATTCTGGCGGTAGTCCTGGCGTTTAATCTTGTGGGCGATGCCTTGCGCGATGCCCTGGATCCGCGTTCGAGAGAGAGGGAGAGTTAATATTATGCCTAAAAAGACGGCTTCGGAAACCCTTACGCATGAAATGATTCTGGAGTATTTCCAGCGGCCAGGGTATGCCCCGATGACCCTGGGAGAGCTGGAGACGGCCTTCGCCCTGCGGGGCGGGGCTCGGAAGGCTCTTATATCTCTTCTTCATAAGATGGTGATGAATGGGGAGATTGTTCTGATTCGCAAGACCCGTTATTCTCTGGGAGCTCCCGCTGATCTTGTCACGGGCAGGCTTGAAGTGAAACGGTCGGGCGATGGCTATCTCACCAATCTGGAAGGGGAGCTGACCGTCAAGATTGATCGGGGGCACCTCAGCACAGCCCTGCCCGGCGATAAAGTGGTGGTACGCCTCGAGCCGCTTCGTCCCGGAATGGCGGAATGGCAGCGCCATGGTGTCGTGATAAGGGTTTTGGAGCGGGGAACCCGGGTCGTGGTCGGCACCCTGAAAAGCACAGGGCGTTTCCTGTATGTGGCCCCCATGGATCCGTCTTATCAGCAGGATTTTTACGTTTCCGAAGTCCAGGGCGCCCAGATCAATGACCGGGTGGTGATCCAGTTCACGAACTGGGAAAACCGCCATGTGAATCCCGAGGCTGAAATCATTGAGGTGATCGGCCCGGCTGATAATCCGTCGCTCGATACGTTGGCCATCATGCGCCAATATGAATTACCCGAATCTTTTCCAACCGAGGTTATGCATGAGGCCGGAGTCTCCGCCGCCCGTCTTGATCAGCCGGGAAAACGGGAGGATTTGCGCGGGAAGTTCATCTTCACAGTGGATCCGGCAACGGCCAAGGATTTTGATGATGCGTTGTCTCTGGAGCGGGATGCCGAAGGCCGGCGTGTGCTGGGAGTCCATATTGCCGATGTCTGTCATTTTGTGACCAAGGGAAATGCTCTGGATCGGGAAGCCGTTGAGCGTGGCAATAGCGTGTATCTTCCTGACAAGGTGATTCCCATGCTTCCCGAGGAGTTATCCAACGGCCTTTGCAGCCTGAAGCCAGATCAGGATCGCTTGGCTTTCTCAGCGTTTATGACGTTTGATGACGCCGGGAATGTGGTGCAGTCCAGGTTTTCCCGAACAATCATCCGATCCCGGTTGCGATTGACTTACGAGCAGGCACTTGAAGTGCTTCAGACTCCTGCCGGAATGGCCTGCAAGGTTCCGAATTTCCCCCTCGAGGCAAGAAGCCTGGTCAATGAAGTGTGCGCCCTGGCCATGCAGTTGCGGGGGCGTCGCATGACCCAATGGGCGCTCGACATTGATATGCCCGAGAATCAGGTCGTTATCGGAAAAGGCGGCATGATCGAGGATATCAAGCCGGTGGTGAACGACATTTCTCACCAGATGATTGAGGAGTGCATGGTGGCGGCAAACGAGGCCGTTGACCGGGTGATCAGCGAACGGGGCATGAAGTTGATCCACCGGCTCCACGAGGCGCCTGCTGAGGATAAAATCGAAATGCTGACGGCCGACCTTCATGACATGGGCTACCAGCCCGGTCAGTTGAATAACCGGCGTAATCTCATGGAGTTCCTGAAGCGGATCAAGGACACCCCGCTGGCGAATTGCGCGCAGGTGGCCGTGTTGCGGAGTATGAAGCGGGCGGTCTACAGTTCCAAGGAAGGCGGCCATTTCGGACTCGCCAAGAAGTTCTATGCGCATTTCACCTCCCCGATCCGTCGTTATCCGGATCTTGTGGTGCATCGTATTCTGGCGGCGATCCTGGAATCGCGGGCGAATCCGTATCCGGGGGACGAATTGGAGCGACTGGCCCTACATTGTTCCGAAACCGAGCAGACCGCGCAGGAGGCGGAACGCGAATTGCTGGAAATCAAGAAATACCGTTTCCTGGCCCAGCAGATCGAGCAACATGATGTCCGGGTCTATGACGCCGTGGTGGTCAAGGTTATGAATTTCGGTCTCTTCGTCGAACTCGACGGATTGGGTGTCCAGGGTCTGATTCATGTCTCGGCGATTTCAGACTCTTTTGTCCAGTTTGATCCCGGAATGAAGGCGTTGCGGGCGGGGCAGGACGTCTACAAGTTGGGCACACGGGTGAAAGTGTTTGCCGTGAAAGTTGATTTCGAGAAGCGAAGGATCGATTTTTCGCTTAAACGGCCGGAGCCGAAACACCCTGCAAAGGGTCGGCCTGAGCAACGGAAGGGACAGAGGAGACGGCGGTGATGCAGGGGAGAGTCCAAAGTCAGGGTTCAGGGTTCAGGATTTCAGGACATGGATTTCTGGTGGTCGGGCTGATTTGGGTGTTTTCCGGTCTGTCGGGGTGGGCGGAGGGAATGGCGGAACTCGATGCACGGTTCACTCCGGTTGAGATGCCTGTATTCATGGAGTATGATGTCGGGTACCGGTTCCTGAATATTGAATTACGCAAGGTGGGGAAGATCGTCGCGACCACAACGATAGGGCGATGGAAGCATCGAATTACCGGAATAGAGGTGCCGGCGTTGTTTCTCGATATGAGGGTGGATTCACCGGACAGCGGGAAGGCCGGACAGCGGAGCAGGATCTCGATTCATGACCGTATTGTGGCGGTGATGACCGTTCCTGATTTACAGGCTTTGGTCTTTTCAAAATACACGGACGAAGTTCTGAACCCCTTGATCGGCAGGTCCAAGGAGAGTTTGCAGTGGTCTCTTTATGATACGCAATCCGGGCGACTAGAATACGAAAATCATGACCTGAAGAAGGGTGAGATCAAGACCCATCTTATGAATCCGGAGGCGTTGCTGGAGTTAAGTCGTAAGATACGGCCGGTCATGGAGTTTCTCGTCAAACAATACCAGGCGCCGGTTCCCGGAGTCGAAAGTTCAGAGCAGGGGCGGATTGTCGTGAATATGGACGGAAATGTCGTTGCGCTTCGCATTCTGACCGAACATGAAAAATCTCCTTCCTGTCTGTTCAGGCGGCGGCTGGATTCGATGAGCATCAAAACAGTTGCGGAGCGGGGCAGTTCGGTCAAGCCTCGCGATTTTCATGCATGGACTATGACCTTTAAGCAACTGTCCAAGACGCTTCAGGACGCTGCCCTTATTGAGTCTGCTGGCCGTGCGCCGGTTGAGACTGTTGTCCCGTTGGCTGTTGACTATGAATTGGGACTGGGCAGTATCCGCGCCACGATGACCGCGATTCACCTGGGGACGGTCGTCAAGGCAGAGCGATCCCTAGTGGTGGCGAAAGGTCCAGAACCGGTGACTCAGAAATAGTCCCGTGCATATCAGTCCTTCGGCACACACTTTGGGCAGGATTTGAACCATGTTCACGGT
>JBAXMJ010000152.1:0-5483 GCA_037134355.1 bacterium
TCCTAAATCCCCCCTGGCCCCCCTTTTTCAAAGGGGGGAATCCTTTCGATTTTAGCAATTTTCATCAGCCCACCCCGTGCATATATATCATTATTTTTTCATACCATCTGCCGCTTGGCCAACTGCTGAAACAGTCCGTGTTCTGCGATCAGTTTCGAAAATGTCCCGGTCTGCACAATCCGTCCGGCTTCCAGAACATATATCCGGTCGGCGCGAACAATGGTCGAGAGCCTGTGGGCAATTACAATCCGGGTGGCGTTGAGTCGTTCCAGGCTGTCGGAAACATGGGATTGAGTTTCATTATCGAGTGCGCTGGTGGCTTCATCGAAAATAACGATTTTCGGGTTGCGCGCCAGCGCCCGGGCGATCAGGATGCGCTGTTGCTGACCGCCCGATACCGCGCCGGCATACATGAGGGTATACATCCCCATGGGCATCGCCGCGATGTCCTTGTCCAGCCCGGCCATCCGGGCCGCTTCCCATGCCGCTTTCATGGGCATCCCGGAAGCGCCGGCAATATTTTCGTATATGGAGCCATTGATCAGTCCGCCCCCCTGAAGCACCACGCCGATCTGTTTGCGCAAATCTCTCAGGTTCACCGAAGCGAGGTCGATCCCCCCATAAAAAATACCTCCGGTCTCCGGCGTTTCAAACCCCAGCAGCAGCCGCACAATCGTGGATTTTCCAGCCCCCGAAGGCCCTACAACAGCGATCAATTCCCCCGGTTCGGCAATGATGGATATATTGTCGAGAAGGGCCGGCATGTCCGGACGGTAGCGAAAGGTCACAAGGCGGATTTCCACGTTCCCGTCGATTTCGCCCATGGGTCTGCGGGTTTCCACAACTTCGGGTATGGTTTCCAGTATCGGTGACAGGCGTTTGTAGAGTACAACAGTTGTGACAAGAGCGGGCATGACACCGGCAAAACCGGTAAAGGCCGCCATGAGGGAGGAAAATGCGGCGGTATAGGCGAGATAATCCCCTACATTCAGCGTTACCTCCCGCCAGTGAGTGCCGACGATGAGAAAGAACAAACCGGACATCAGCGGCGGAAACAAGGCATTCAACATTGCCAGCACATTCATATTGTCGATGGATCGGGATTCCCATCGGATATTTTTTGCAAGAACGCCAGCCCACCAAACGAAAGCACGGTTTTCTGAAATTGACATGCGGATTTTGGCGATCCCGGTCAGCATCTGCAGACCGATTCCCGCCAGTTCCCCCTCATAGTGATACTGTTTGCGCTGGATTCGATAATTTTTATATCCCACCCTGCAGATCAAACCGATGTAGATGAGAAGCACGCCCAGCCCCACCATGGCCAGTGTTCCACTGTAAGAGAACATCATGGCCAGATTCGGGGCGGCGAAAACCAGGGTCATGCAGCCCATGCTGACATTATCCGCCATCCGCGCCCGCATGGCATCCACCCCCATGACCCGTTTCGCCAGATCTCCGGCCGTGAAACGGCTGAAAAATCGGGAAGAGAGATTGAACATCCGTCCCCATACGGCTGCCTGGAGCTGGAAACTGGACTGCGTTTTCATCCGCAGCATCAGGATGGATCGGGATAATGCCAGAAGTGCGCCGGTAAGGGCTGTACTCATCAATATCACGCCTGCCTGAAACAGTTGAAACGTATCACCAGCCGGAATCACAGTATTGAACATGACGCCGGTGAACCATATGGGCGCCAAAGCGATCACTCCGCCGATCAGTCCGATCAGCAAGACAGCGCGAAAATCTCTTTTCAATCCTTTCACGGTAACCGACAACACTTCCTTCAACGAAACGACACCCGACGATAACGGCATATAGACTGTAACCGCACGAGATTCGAGTTTCGCAGCCACCCGATGGGTTACCCGGCACTCCAGGCCGTTCACCGGATCGAAGCATCGCCAACCGCCTGCGGCGTAATAAAGGGCCACAGGCATCTGATTTTCGGCCCGAAAGGCGATGGCTGGAATTCCTTCTTGCCGCCACCAGCCGTCACCGAGCTGAACCGTCCGATAGTATAAATTACATGATTCCAGAAGCCGTGTAGCCTGGGAGATGCCGTGAACTTGATCCAGGTCACCGGACGGATCGGGAAGAACGATCTCGAAGCCGCAGACATGGGCAATCCGCTGAATCACCCGGTGAAGCGGCAACGGAGATGGGGATGTCAGGGAGGCATCCGGCATCCGCCGGCGCTGAAAGATCAGTCGTCGAAGATGCTCCCGCACCCCTTTGACGGCGGACTGTTCATAGGCCATCAGTTGTTTCTGACGCGGCAGGCGCCGCTGCCTTCGGAACGAAACCGCCACCAGCACGGCGCGCAGATACAGCCCGTATATCGAGGCCAAGACTTCGCCCGCCTTCGAATCGGCCGTCAGCTCGGCCGTGGTGCGGCAGGTAATGGAGACTGGGTCCTGACATTCGAACCATATCTGCGGCGATAGAGGAAATACCGCTCCGGCGCCGAGGAGCATCTGCTCTTCGTTCCCGTTCAGGAAACAGAATCCGTCATTCAGGTCGATCCACAAAATGCCTTGGCCCGGCCGAAAAGAAATCCCCTTTTCGAAATGAAATGATGTTTCCTTCTCCAAATCGGAGCCGGTGATCACATGGGTTTTGGACGGAGGCATGTCCAGAGCGAAAGGTGTCAGCAGATGCCGTATGAACCGTTCAAACCGCTCTCTGATGCTTTCATCTGAACGGATCAGGGCAAGCCAGGATGTCTGGCTCTGACAGATGTGGGCGCCGGCCATGGGCATAGCCAGCAGCCTGTATGAAACTCCGCCGCTTTCAATATGCACGCCAACGGGAAAGAGGCAATCCCCTGCTTCCAGTTCGGCCACGAATTGAAATGTTCCCATGGATTCGCCGGTGTTCCTGTCAAATCCACCGACAAAGAGATTCACCGATCCACTCACAATCCGCCGGACCCTGTCATCGGACAGAAAAAAACCCTGTCCGCTGCCGACAGGGTCCCGATTGACGTGGGGGTGATCAATCTGCGTCATCATCCAGGCCCCCTCAGATTTCCGCCCGGATCATCCGTGCATAGACTCCCGTTTCATCCAGAATCAGCGCTTCATGTCGGCCCCGCTGCACCACCCGTCCATTGTCCAGCACGATGATTTCATCGCAATCACGGATAGTGCTGAGACGGTGAGCCACAATCAGACAGGAGCATCCCCGCTGGCGCAGACGGTGAACGATTCGGCGCTCGGTTTCGGGGTCCAGAGCACTGGTTGCTTCGTCGAGAATCAGAACGGCCGGATCATTGCTCAGCGCCCTGGCAATTTCGATGCGCTGCCGCTGCCCCCCGCTGAAATTCCCTCCGCCTTCATCCATATCCGCCGAATACCCGCCCACACGGTCGGCAATATCCTCGTGTATCTGCGCATCCCGGCAGGCCCGAATCAGATTCTCCTCGTCCATCATCGGATTCCACATGGACAGATTGTTTCGCAGCGAGTCGTGGAAGAGAACGATCTGCTGGTCCACGATTGCGACGAACCGCTCCAGTTTTCTGCGCGGCCAGTCGGCAATGGGCATTCCGTCATACAGCACCTCTCCGGACCAGGGCCCATAGAGTCCTGCGGCGAGCTTGGCGACCGTGGATTTTCCTGATCCGCTTCGCCCCACTACCGCCACATGGGAGCCGGGATGCAGGCGCAAAGAGAAATCTGTCACCACCGGCGGCGCCACCGGGCTGTAGCCGAACGTCACGCTCCGCAGTTCCAGTTCACCCCGAACGTCAAGGGCGGAAGCGGGTTCAGTCTTGTCGAATTCCCGGTCGAACATTGGGTCCAGTTCATAATTAGCCACATCATCGAGTTTATCCAAAGCGCCTTTGGCTTCCTGTATCTGCGAACCCAGTTCGGTGATCTGGATGACGGGCAGCAAAAAAGCCGCCATCAAAAACTGGAAAGCCACGAGCATGCCGGCCGTCATGTGTCCATGAATCACCCGCCATGCACCGTAGAGAAGGATGACGGCATTGTTCAGAGCAGAAAGGAGTACAGGCAAGGTGGACACATAGGTAGTGGAAACAGACATCCGTTGTTCCGAATTGGTATAGTGGGCCTGTTGACCGGCCCATCGCTGAAAAAAATCGAATTCTCCGGCGGATGCCTTGATCGTGTCGATGAGTTGAATCCCCGACATGGCGACAGCCATGAGTTTACCTTTTTCCTGAATCAGCGACTGGTTCAGCACCTTCCAAAAACGGGCGACCGCTGTCAAAACGATCAGATTGATCGCAGCAATGGTCAGGCCCGTCAGCGCCAGCGGCACATCGTACGTCAGAAGGAGCGCCCCGTAACAGACCAGCATAAACAGGCCGGCGATTGCGCTTCCCACCTGACCGCTGATCATTTCGGCCAATTGATTGTTGAGACTGAGTCGGAATTGTATTTCCCCCGGACTTCGCTGCATGTGAAACAGCATGGGAAGACGGAGCAGACGGAAAAACATCCGGGACGTGTTCTGTGTGATAAATCCGATAGATAGGGAACGGAAAGCCAGTCGCTGAAACCAGGTCAGAAAAAGGGTGACAAGGGTGGCGCCCCCCAATGCCATGATCATCGGCGCCAACCAGTTGGCGTTGGGGCCCAGCACTTCGTCCACAAAGATTCGAGACAGACTCGGAATCACCATGCCGGGAATGGCCAGCATGACGCTGGTCAGTACGATGAAGGCAATGGCGCTTTTCATGGAAGCGGCCAGACGATAAATTCCGGCCCACAGGGAGGGCGCCTGCCCTCCCGCCTTGAAGAGCGGCCCAGGACTAATCTTAAGGGCTACGCCGGTGTAGGCGTCGTTCATCTGTGAAAAGGACATACGAACAGGGCCCTGTCCAGGATCGTTCAGATAGAAAATATCACCTTTGCGGCCTTCGAGTACGACAAAATGATTGAATTCCCAGAACAGTATCAGGGGCATCGACACCGTATGCAGTTTTTCGAGCTTCAGCCGCAGCCCCTGCGCCTGACATCCATAGCGACGGGCAGCGTTTAGCATATGAACGGCATTGCTTCCGTCCCGCGAAACGCCGCAGTCCACCCGCAACTGTTCGAGGGGGATATGCAGGCCGTAATGCGCCAGCACCATGGCAAGAGATGCCGCACCGCATTCGGTTGCTTCCATTTGCAGGATCGTTGGAACACATACCCGGCGGTTGACCCGTTTTCTGTTATCCACCCGCTCCACTCCTGTCAGCATCCGATTTCATACCGTCCACTTCCGACAGTAGGCATGGATCCGTCGTAATCTTTCATTTCCTCTCCTACCATCCAGCCTCTTTCGATCGGTTGAGTTCCGGCTGAGAATACCCCATCAAGGTCTTGCGGATGTAGGGAAGGACATAGGATATAGGAGCCCGCTGCTCCACGGTCACCTTGATGGTGCAAAGTCTTCCTGCGGAAATATCGACATTTTCCGGAACCTTCCCCGTCCACTGGACGCCTGCAGGATTGGCGGAATCGGAA
>JBAXMJ010000153.1:0-5281 GCA_037134355.1 bacterium
CTTTTCGTGAACGGTTATTCAGCAACCTTCCCGCTGATGCCGAAATTCCGGAAACCTTCCCCAAGGTAATCCGCATCCTGCGCAGGGAAGGGTTGTTGGAAGAAACCCTGGTCGCAGCGATTCCAGAGGAAGGGGCATTCGACATCACCCGTCAACCGCTCACCTTTCCGGCCTCCCGCAGCGCCAAGCTGCAGGCCCTGGCTCGGGGCGAGACCGGAGGGATGCTGGCCCTTGCCTATTCCAGCATGCGCGGTTATGGCAACATCCATCCGACCCTGGGTGAACTTCGCATCGGTTACCTGCCGCTCACCATGCCGCATCCGGTAACCGGTGAGCCTTATGTCGCGGGCGAAGTCAAGGTGACGGAAGCCGAGGTACTGGCCCGCATGCAGGGCAGCGACGGCATGCCGCGCTTCAGTCTGGGTTACGGGCTCTGTTTCGGCCAAAACGAAATCAAGGCGATCTCCATGGCCATACTGGATCGCTGCACTCGAACTGAAAAACCAGGCAGTCCGGCCGAGGATCAGGAGTTCGTCCTTTACCACATCGACGGTATTGAGGCCATGGGGTTCTGCAATCACTGGAAACTGCCTCACTATGTGGATTTTCTTTCCGATCTCGATCGACTCAGAAAATCCCAGGATATAGCCCGCGCCGGAAAAAGTCAGGAGGATGCCGATGCTCATGCATGAATGGTTGCAGAAAGATGATGAACCAAGAAGCGATGCGGCGCAGTCCGCCGGGTACCCCTTTGGGTTTATGGATGAAGGAGCCAAGAAGGAGATCCGCCGCAGCATCCTCAAAGCGGTCGCCATTCCGGGATACCAGGTTCCCTATGGTTCACGGGAAATGCCGATTGCCCGAGGCTGGGGGACCGGCGGCCTCCAGATCACCCTTTCCATGGTGAAGCCGGATGACATCCTAAAGGTGATTGATCAGGGGTGCGACGACAGTGTCAACGCGGTGAATATCAAAAAATTCGTGGCCACGGTCGCCAGTGTGGCCATTACCACCGATACCAGGGCTGCGACACTAATCCAGACCCGTCACCGGATTCCGGAGGAACGCATGAACGACCAGCAAATCCTGGTACTCCAGGTCCCTTACCCGGAGGCGCTACGGGAGGTGGAGCCATCGGAAATGGAGACCCGCCGGATGCATGCCGAGGCGGACTACAGCAGGATGTGGCTGTATCTGTATGAGGATATCGTCAAATATGGCGAGATCACCATCAGCTACCGCTACCCGGTTACGGTTAACGGCCGTTACATCACGGACCCCAGTCCGATTCCCCGTTGGGACGTGCCCAAACTCCACATGGCCGACACGCTGTTTCTATTCGGTGCGGGACGGGAAAAACGGATTTATGCAATTCCCCCCCATACGTCGGTTGAGCCGCTGGAGTTCGAAGACCACAAATTCAGGACCGAGAATTTCTTTGGCAAGGCTTGCGCACGGTGCGGCGCTACTGATACCTTTCTGGATGAGGTTATCGACAATGCTGGAGGTGGGCGGAGCTTTTTCTGCTCTGATTCAGGGTACTGCGACAAGAGGAGTCAGGCATGGAACCACTGATAAGGATACGAGGGCTCTCAAAACGGTTTGGACAGGGGTGTTCCCGCTGCCTGGACGCCACTGGACCGGAACAGGATACCAATCTCTGTCCCCACTGCGGTTCCGTGATGGCCTGTAACGACGTCTCTTTTGACCTTTTTCGCAATGAAGCCCTTGGCGTTGTTGGAGAGAGCGGCTCCGGCAAGAGTACCTTGGTGCGGCTGCTGCACTTTGAGTGGGAGGCAAGCGGGGGCGGCATGGAAATGCACCGCTCTGCCGGACTAAGCAATTTGCCGGAGATGTTTACCGATGGTTCGAACTACAGTTGCAATCTGCTCGGACTGAGCCATTTTCAGAAACGCCAGCTCCGCAACGCCCTGATGGGGATTGTCTATCAGAACCCGCATCTTGGTCTCAGGATGCAGGTCAGCTCCGGAGGCAATATTGCCGAACGGCTTCTGGGAGCCGGATGGAGAAATATCGCCAAAATGCGGGAGCGGTCGGCCGAACTGCTGGAGAGAACGGAGATTCCGATTGAGCGGATGGATGAACCCCCCTGCAACTTCAGCGGCGGCATGCAGCAGCGGGTGCAAATCGCCAAGGCCCTCTCGAACAATCCGCTGATCCTCTTTCTGGACGAGGTCACCACGGGTCTTGACCTTTCCGTCCAGGCGCGGGTGCTGGATATGATCCGGAATCTAAGGAGCGAATTTAACCTGTCCATGCTGGTGGTTTCCCATGACCTGGGCGTGATCAATCTGCTCTGTCAGCGAACCATGGTGATGAAATCCGGTCATGTGGTGGAATCGGGGCTGACTGACCAGATTCTGCAGGACCCCCAGCACCGATACACTCAGCTTCTTGTGGCCTCTCAATTATAGGAGCATTCATGATTACCGTAGATAATTTGTCAAAAAGCTTCACGCTCCATATCCTCAATGAAAAAAAGATTGTGGCCTGCCGTGATATATCCTTCCATGTTCCGCCGGGGGGGTTCCTGGGGTTGTCCGGTCCCAGCGGTGTCGGGAAGAGCACGGTGTTGAAATGCCTCTACCGCACATATCTGGCAAGCAGTGGCGCCATCCGTTACAACTCAGCCGCCTACGGCAGTGTCGATTTGGCCACATTGCCTGACCGGGCTGTCATCGACATCCGCTACAAGGAGATGGGATATGTTTCCCAGTTCCTCAAGGTGATTCCCCGGGTTTCCGCCCTCGCAGTAATCATGGAGCCGATTCTGGCCCGCAACGGGGTGTCGCGTGACGCGGCGCGAAAGCGGGCCATCGGCCTGCTGGAAAGACTTCGAATCCCATCGCACCTGTTTGATGCCTACCCGGTGACCTTCAGCGGCGGCGAGCAGCAACGGATCAATATTGCCCGCGCCGTCAGTTGGAAACCGCGCCTTTTGTTGCTGGATGAGCCGACAGCATCGCTTGACAAGGATTCGGTCGGAGTAGTGCTGGAAATTCTCAAGGAGTTGCGTGAGGAAGGGACGACGATGATCGGGATTTTCCATGATACCAAACTGCTGGAGTCGGTGACGGATTCGGTTTATCAAGTTAATAATATAGTTCGCCATGGGTTTGTCGCTGGCTGAACGGACATTTCAAGAGAGGAAGAATATTCATGCAGGACGGTTTTGTGATAACAAACGCCCAGGTGGTTGCCCCGGAAGGGGTCAGGGAAGGAGCGTCTGTACAGGTTGAAAATGGGCGAATTGCCTGGATCGGTGAAGGATCGCCACAGGGAGTAAGAGAGATTGACGCCGGTGGGAATTACCTGTTTCCCGGTTTTGTGGATATGCATTCAGATGCCATCGAAAAGGGAATTGAGCCCCGGCCCAATACCTTTTTTCCGGTGGATGTCGCAGTTTTTGAACTGGACAAGAAGATTGCTTCCTGCGGCATAACCACCATGTATCACTCGCTCTCCTTTGCCGAACTGGAGGTGGGACTCCGAAACAACAACACGGCGGCGGGGATCATTCGGGAGATCAACAAGCTCCGCGAAAAGCTGAAGGTGAACACCAAGATTCACGCCCGCTTCGAGATCACCGACCATGGGGCCGTACCGTTTCTTGAGGAATTGATCCGGGACAACCAGATCGACCTCTTCTCCTTAATGGACCACTCTCCAGGTCAGGGACAATTTCAGGATATCATTTCTTTCAAGAATTACTACGGTCCAGTCTATGCCAAGAGTGATGCGGAGATGGACGATATCATTGAACGGAAACTCCAGGCGAAAAAGAGTGATGCCCCACGAGATATTGCTCACATGCTCGGTGTCTGTCGTGAACACGGTATTGGCGTTGCTTCCCATGACGATGATTCCCGGGATAAAATCCACTGGTTGAAGGAGATGGAGATCGACATGACGGAATTTCCCATCAACATGGAGGCGGTGCAGGCCGCGCATGAACTGGGCATTCGTGTCTGTCTCGGCTCGCCCAACGTGGTGCGGGGACAGTCCTCGTCCAGTAACCTGGATGCCCGGGAGGCGATCCGCAGTGGGTATGGGGACATCCTGTGTTCCGATTACTCTCCCATGACCCTGCTCCACGCCGTGTTTGCTCTTGAACGGCATGGCATCCTTCTCCTTCACGAAGCGACAAAAATGGTTAGCCTGAATCCGGCCTGCGCCGTCGGGATCGCGGACCATACCGGATCACTGGAGGCGGGAAAAGACGCCGATATGGTTCTGGTGGACCATTCCGATGGCTTGCCACGGGTACTCAAGACATTTGTCGCAGGCAGAGAGGTGTTCGCCACATGCTGAATATCGGTAGCAACATCAACGAAGCACGGGTGGATGGGAGCCTGAAGGCATTGCAACGGGATCTTTCGGCTTTTCAAGAATTTGGCTTGACTGCCGCGGAAATTTCGATCCATGGCCTGGATGCCGTCAAAAACGGCGGCCTCGATCGCCGCAGAACATTGGAGATCAAATCAATCCTGGCCAACTTCCCGTTTCGTTACAGCACCCATGCGCCTAATCCGCTGAATCTGATGGACCGGAACTATCCGGAGCTGCACCGGGACGTACTCCATGCCTCCCTGGAATTTTCCGCCGCGATCGGCGCCAAATGCATGGTGTATCATCCCGGACGGTATCTGGTGGAAGAGGAATTCGGTATTCGAGGACCGCTATCCTTCACATCTCATGAACAACAGGAAATGCGCGATCATGAGGCGGATATCCTTCAGGCGGCGGCTGACAGCTTCCCGGATGTTATCATTGCCATGGAGAACGCACGCCCTTACCGGCATCATTCCCCTTATTGCTATGCCGAGATACCAAAAAAGCTGTTTAAACAGATACAGCGGATCAACCGGAGCAACGTCCGGATGACCCTTGATTTTGGCCACCTCCATCTATCGTCGCGTTACTACCACCTGGATGCGGCTGCGGAGGTGAGGGCGGCCGCGCCATACATCGCGCATTGTCATGTCCATGATAATTTCGGCCGTTCAGTCTATTACACGGAAAAGAGCCAGACCCACCAGATACCCTTCGGCAAGGGAGATGCCCATATGCCGGTCGGCTGGGGGTCCATCCCGTTTGATGACCTTTTCGCCGAGTTTATTCATGACTACGATGGACTGCTCATCTGTGAACTGCGCAGCCGATATTTCGAACAGACCGGCGAGGCGGCGGAGAACCTTGCTGTGATCCTCGAAAAACTCGGGGTCCGGATGCGGTAGATATAGTCTTATTCACTGTTTAT
>JBAXMJ010000154.1:0-5200 GCA_037134355.1 bacterium
AAGGGTGCCATCGGTCAGTTCCAGCGCCGCGCCGCAGAAAATTCCCAAATTGCCGTTGCCTGTTCCTGCACCGTCGATAGCGGCCTGTCGGGCGGGGGAGACCACGCGGCGGTCTTCCGGGCGCAAACCCAGCTCCTGCATCAGTCGCTCGGTGCGTTGAACCGCCTCGGCGTCTGCGGAGCCCATCACGTATTCACACGAGTAGCGGAAATGGCGCCGGATAACTTCTTGCTTGGCCGCTTCCCGAACCACGGCGTCATTGCTGATCCCAAAACCTGCCCGGTTGACGCCCATGTCAGTTGGGGAGCGATACATAACCTCCCCACTGATGCGTTCAAGGATGCTTTTGACGACGGGAAAAACTTCGATGTCCCGGTTGTAGTTTACGCTGGTTTTCCCGTAGGCCTCAAGGTGGAAGGGGTCAATCAGATTGACGTCCCGGAGATCGGCTGTGGCGGCCTCGTAGGCGGTGTTGACGGGGTGTTTCAGGGGCAGGTTCCAGATGGGGAACGTCTCGAATTTGGAATACCCTGCTTTTCGGCCCCTTCGGTGGTCATGATACAGCATGGTCAAACAGGTAGCCAGTTTCCCGCTTCCGGGGCCGGGTGCGGTGACGACCACTAGCGGCTTTGTGGTTTCAATGGCCGTGTTGGCGCCATAACCGGCATCGCTGACGATCAAGTCTACATTGGAGGGGTATCCCTTGGTGATTCGATGGGTGTAGACGCGGATCCCTCTCCGTTCAAGCTTGTTCTTGAATTGGTCGGCGGACGGCTGGTTGTCATATCGGGTGATGACTACCGCAGTGACATTAACATCCCAGTCGTGGAGGTCATCAATGAGTTTCATGGCGTCGGTATCGTAGGAAATTCCGAAGTCTGCCCGCATTTTCTTTCGTTCAATATCACCGGCATAAATACAGAGGATCACTTCGGCTTTGTCCTTGAGCTGGTGAAGAAGTCGCATTTTGACATTAGGGTCGTAGCCTGGGAGAACGCGGGAAGCGTGGTAGTCAAAAAGGAGTTTCCCCCCGAATTCGAGATAAAGCTTGTCGAATTGATTGACCCGTTCAAGGATGGCGGCGGTTTGTTCCCGGAGGTAGAGATCATTGTCAAAGCCGATTGTCTTGCTCATGAGTATATCCTTGTGTTGTGGACTGTGGCACATCATAGGAGCCGGTATCGGGAATGTCCAATGTGGTGATGCGGCATTTTTGCCGCCTGATTGAAGATGGGTAACAATACTCGCTTGTTCTGGGTTGGAGGCGCATGCTAGCTTTTTAGTTTGGTGAAACGGTTATGAAGCATTCCAAGTACAATTTGAATTCAACGGAAAATCCTCACCGCTATTCCCGGCAGGTTCTTTTCGCCGGAATTGGCGCAAAAGGACAGGCTTCCTTGTCCGCATCCTCAGTGGCTTTGGTCGGATGTGGCGCATTAGGAACCTTTCAGGCTTCACTACTTGTCCGGGCCGGGGTGGGGTCGGTGCGCGTAATTGACAGAGATTTTGTTGAGGAAAGCAATCTGCAGCGTCAGATTCTTTTTGATGAGCAGGATGTCAGGGAGTTGTTGCCCAAGGCTGTGGCCGCCGAACGCAAATTGCGGCAGGTTAATTCTTTGGTCAAGGTCGAGGGGATTGTCGACGATGTTAATCCCTCAACAATTGATCGGTTATTGGCTGGAGTTGACCTGATCTTGGATGCAACGGACAACTTTGAGGCTCGTTTTCTGCTCAATGACTATTCGGTGAAGCATGGCATTCCATGGGTTTACGGGGCCTGTGTGGGGGCGGAGGGGTTGACCTTTGCCATTCTTCCGGGAGAGACGCCCTGCCTGCGTTGTGTGTTTGAAAGCGCACCTGAGGCGGGTGTCTCGCCAACCTGTGACACGGCGGGCGTCATCGGGCCGGTGGTAGGGTGTGTGGCCTCCCTGCAGGTTTCGGAGGCACTGAAAATTCTCACCGGACATCGGGCGCTTGTGAATCGTCGAATTACCCGGATTGATTTATGGGGGAATCAGTTGGCGTGCGTGGATCTGCCACCTCGTAACGTTGATTGCCTCTGTTGTGGGCGACGTGAATTTGGATATCTGGAGGGTGCGTCGGGATCTGAAGCCACAACCCTTTGCGGACGGAATTCGATTCAAATCAACCGGCGTGATGGGACGCCGCTTGATCTGGCGGCGTTGGCCAGCCGTCTGGCTCCGGTTGCTAAACTGGAGGGGAACCGCTTCTTGTTGAAGATAACCCTCGAGGGATATCAGTTGACCGTCTTCCCGGATGGTCGGGCGGTAGTCAGCGGGACAACGGATCCGGGTGTGGCTAAGTCGCTTTATGCAAGGTATGTGGGAGCCTGATGATCTACCTCGACCATGCCGCCACCTCATTTCCAAAGCCCGAGCGGGTATTCCGGGCCATGGATGACTTTGCCCGGACATCGGCCGCGAATCCAGGACGGGGCGGTCACCATCTTGCCACCGAGGCAGAGGCGATGCTGGAGGATACGCGTCGGCTTTTGGCACGGTTGTTCGGATTTTCCAGGCCGGAGCGCGTAGTTTTTACCCTCAATGCAACCGATGCCCTGAATATGGCCATCAAGGGAGTCCTGAAGCCCGGAGATCACGTCATTACCTCAGTGCTTGAGCATAACTCAGTCTCCCGGCCTTTGAACCGCTTGGCGAACGAGGGAGTGATTACACTGACCCGGCTCGAAGTAGGGGCAGATCATCGGATTGATCCCGGGGATGTGGCGCGAGCTTTCCTTCCGGCGACACGCTTGGTGGCGATCACGCAGGTTTCAAATGTCACCGGAACGATTCAACCGGTGGACGAGATCGGCAAAGTGGTCCGGCAACGGGACGCCCTGTTTCTGGTGGATGCCGCACAAAGTGCCGGGGTAATCCCTATTGATATGGGAAAGGCCTCGATTGACCTGCTCGCCTTTACCGGGCACAAGGCGCTCTTGGGGCCGACTGGTACTGGGGGCTTGCTGGTGGGGGAACGAGCGCAGGTTGCGTCTTGGCGGGAAGGGGGCACCGGTGGTGATTCTGCTGACCCTGTTCAGCCGTCCTCGTATCCATACCATCTGGAGGGAGGGACGCCCAATGTGATGGGTCTCGCAGGACTTCGTGAAGGAATTCGGATTCTGGTGGAGCAGGGGATTGAAACCATTTTACAGCATGAGCGTAAGTTGCTGGCCAGCTTTCACGGTGCCCTCAGAGATCCTTCAAAGTTTCAGTGGTACGGGACCGGGGGCGGTGTCGGGCTGGTCAGTCTCAATCTCCCCGGACTCGCTCCGGTCGAACTGGCTGCTATTCTGGACGGCCAGTTTGGCATTGCAGTGCGTGCTGGCATGCATTGCGCGCCCTATGCCCACCGTCATCTCGGCACCTTCCCCGACGGCGCCGTCCGCCTCAGCGTGGGATGGCAGACTTCGGACGAGGACGTGAAAGCCGCCGCAAAAGCGTTCAACGAGATTTCTAAAGAGGTATAGCGAATAATTGCGCAACCCTCATAATGAGGGTTGCGCTTGAGATGTCGACATTACCTAAGGGCCTGATCGAGATCCGCCAGGATATCGTCAATATGCTCGATGCCGATGGAAAGACGCACGAGTTCGGGCGTGATGCCGCCCTCCTTTTGCTGTGCTTCGGTAAGCTGGGAATGGGTTGTGGTCGCCGGATGTATTGCCAGACTTTTGGCATCGCCCACATTCGCCAGCAAGGAGAACAGCTTGAGAGAGTCGATGAACTTCCTGCCGGCTTCAGCTCCTCCCTTGATGCCAAACACAACCATGCCGCCGAAGCCCCGTGAGAGGACTTTTCTGGCAGTTCCGTGGGAAGGATCATCCACCAGGCCGGGATACCGGACCCAGGTGACGGATTTATGGTGTTTCAGGTAATCCGCAACGGCCAGGGCATTCTGGCAATGGCGCTCCATCCGGAGTGCCAGGGTTTCAATTCCCTGAAGGAATACCCACGCATTGTCTGGTGAAATGCAGGCACCTAGGTTTCGCAAGGGCACCAGCCTCATTCGAAGAATATACGCCAGCGGCGCCAGAGGACCCAGTTCCGTTGCAAAACGGATGTTGTGGTAACTGGCATCCGGCTCGGACAACAGGGGGAACTTCCCGCTGGTCCAGTCAAACTTTCCAGAATCGACGACAATGCCGCCAATGCCTGCGCCATGACCGCCAAGCCACTTTGTGAGAGAATGCACCACGATATCGGCTCCCTGTTCGATTGGCCGCTGCAGGAAGGGCGTGCTGAAGGTGCTGTCCACCACGAGGGGTAGCCCGTGGGCATGGGCGACTTTGGCAATGGCAGGAATATCGACTACATCGAGGACGGGATTTCCGATCGTTTCGACAAACACCAGCTTTGTCTTGGGTGTAATCGCCTTTTCGAAATTTTTCGGATCACGCGGATCCACGAAAATGCATTTAATTCCCAACTGGGGAAGAATGTCATGGAACTGGGTATAACTTCCGCCATAGAGGTTGTTGGCCGAGACAAATTCATCACCCGCCTGGCAAATATTGATGATGGAGTAGAAGATGGCGCTGGTTCCTGAGGCCACGGCAAGTGCTGCCGCTCCACCTTCGAGGGCGGCAACCCGTTTCTCCAGAACATCCTGAGTCGGGTTCATCAGCCTGGTGTAAATGTTCCCCAGTTCCTTGAGCCCGAACAGATTCGCCGCGTGTTCAGCGTTCTTGAAAACATACGAACTCGTCCGGTAAACCGGTACGGCGCGCGATAAGGTTGTGGGGTCAGGCTCCTGCCCGGCATGAAGTGCTAGTGTTTCAATTTTATTGGTTGTGATGCTCATGTGATTTACTCCTTTTTTTTAATGTCTTTATATCAGCCGATTCCTTCAAAAAGCACGGTGGACAAATAACGCTCGCCTGCGTCCGGAAGGATCACGACGATGGTCTTGCCCGCGAATTCATCGAGGCGTGCCAGTCGCACGGCCACCGCCGCCGCTGCGCCGCATGAAATTCCGACCAGCATGCCCTCTTCTTTGGCGAGCCGGCGAGCAAAATCGACTGCCTCCGCGCTGTCCACCAGTTCGACGCGATCCACCATGGAAAGATCCAGGGTGTCTGGGATGAAACCGGCCCCGATGCCTTGGATTTTGTGCGGACCGGGTTTCAATTCCTGGCCGGCAAGTTTCTGGCTGATGACCGGGCTTTCCTTGGGTTCCA
>JBAXMJ010000155.1:0-5182 GCA_037134355.1 bacterium
AACCGTCCCCACCGCATTGGCCCGCCTGATCGCCGCCGGGATTCAAGTGGAGGCCATCCACCTCTCCGGCGAAAAAGCGAAATCATCCGTCGAGGAGTCCTATCTGGGCGCAGGCGTTCCGGCCACCGTCTATGGCTTCTGTAGCGACATGGTCTCCGTCTATCGCCGAACCAGCCTGGCGATTTCCCGCTCGGGCGCCAACTCCTGCCTGGAGCTTGCCCTGTTCGGCATCCCGGCGTTTCTCGTCCCCTACCCCCATTCGGCACGGGATCACCAGCTTGCCAATGCCCGGGCCATGGCTGATGCCGGAGCCGCCGAAGTGCTGGAACAACAGGATCTCACGCCCGAACGTCTCGCGGAATCCATTCGTTTCCTGGCAACCAACCCGACCGCTCATTCCGCCATGCGCCGCGCAGCCCATACCCGCTCCCTTTCTGACGCCGACGACCGGCTTGCGGATTTGATTGAGAAAGTCGCGGCCAGTCGTTAATCTGCCCCCCATGATGCGTATCGAAAACGGAACTGTTGTCGGCCATGACGCCATGGGTCCCGATTACCGGGTGCTAACCCTGAAACTACCCGAGGTGGCACCAGAGGCCAAACCCGGTCAGTTCATCCACCTTCGCCTCGCCCAGTTACATGATGCCGTCCTGCGCCGCCCGTTCAGCATCTACAGGGTCGACGGAACTCACCTCTCCATTCTCTACAAAACAGTGGGACGCGGAACCGCCTCCATGCAAAACTTACGCCTCAACGACACAGCCAGTGTGGTCGGCCCCCTCGGCAACGGGTTTCCCCTGGAACTCGCTGGTTCCGTTACCCCCGTCCTCGTCGCCGGCGGCTACGGGGTTGCACCACTATATTTCCTCGCACGAAAGATGAAACGCAAAGGTACTCTTTTCATAGGCGGAGCCAAGGCGGCGGATATTCTCCTCGCCGACGAATTCCGCGCGTTGGGGTGGGAAGTCCAAGTGGCCACCGATGACGGGTCCCTCGGCGTAAAGGGCCTGGTAACCGTTGCACTCGATGCCTGGCTTCAAGCCTCAGTCCCTAACACGCAACCGGAATTTTTTGCGTGTGGCCCGAACGGCATGCTCAAGGCGGTGGGTGACCGCGCAATCCGCGGCAACTGGAAAGCGTGGCTCTCGCTTGACCGCCACATGGGATGCGGGGTCGGCGCCTGCCTCGCCTGCGTACAGAAAGTCCGCCTCAGCGGACAGGAAACCCTTGCCCGCGTCTGCAAGGACGGCCCGATTTTTGAAGCCCGCGACGTCATTTGGGAAGACTGACATGACACCAACACTCAACATCACTCTCGCCGGCATTCGGATGAAGAACCCCGTTATGGTCGCATCCGGCACCTTCGGGTACGGTCCTGAATACGCTGATCTCGTGGATCTGAACAAACTCGGGGCCATCGTGGTTAAGGGCATCAGCCTGGAGCCATGGGGCGGGAACAAAACCCCGCGTATGGTGGAAGTCTCTGGCGGGCTCATCAACGCCATCGGATTGCAGAACCCTGGCGTTGCGGGCTTCATCGGGAAATATATGCCTTTCCTGAGGAAGCACGACCTGGCCGTCATCGTGAACATCTGGGGAAAGACGCTGGAAGAATACGCGGAGGTGGCCGCCCGGTTCGACGGCGTCGAGGGTGTCCACGCCCTGGAGATCAACATTTCGTGCCCCAACGTGAAGGCTGGCGGCAGTTCCTTCGGAACCACTCTCGAGTCAACCGCCAAGGTGGTGGCTGCGGTCCGAGCCAGAACGAAACTTCCCATCATACCCAAGCTGGCCCCCAATGTGTCGGATATCGGAGCTTTCGCCAAAGTTTGCGAGGAAAACGGGGCCGATGCGATCTCGCTCATCAATTCGTTCCCCGCCATGGCCATTGACATTGAAACCCGGCGCCCCATCCTCGCCAATATTTCCGGCGGACTGAGCGGCCCGGCCATCCATCCGATCGCGGTCAAGCTGGTGTACGAGGCCGCCAAGGCCGTCAAGATCCCCCTGATCGCCCTCGGCGGCATTACCTCTGCGAAGGAGGCCATAGAATTCATGATCGCCGGCGCCTCGGCGGTGGCCGTGGGAACGGCCAATTTCACGGAACCCCTGACAGCACTGAACGTAATTGATGGCCTCAGAGACTATATCGCAAAAAATAAGATGAGCCATGTTCAGGAACTTGTTCGCAGCATAAGGATATAATCCCATGACCATGGAAAAGAATTCCCGCATTTACGTTGCCGGACACCGAGGACTGGTTGGCTCGGCCATCGTCAAAAATCTAAAATCACGCGGGCACACAAACATCCTGTGCCGAACACACCAGGAACTGGAACTCACTGACCAGACCGCCGTGAAACGGTTCTTCGAGCAGGAAAAACCCGAGTTTGTATTTCTGGCGGCGGCCAAGGTCGGCGGAATCTTCGCCAACAACACCTATCCCGCCGAGTTCGCCTACAGCAATCTCCAAATCCAGAATAACATCGTCAACTCCAGCTACCTCTCCGGTGCCAAAAAACTGATGTTCCTCGGCTCCTCGTGCATCTACCCGAAATTCGCCCCCCAACCCATCCGCGAGGACGCCCTGCTGTCCGGCCATCTCGAGGAAACCAACAAGGCCTACGCGCTGGCCAAGATCGCCGGCATCATCATGTGCCAGAGCTATAACCGCCAATACGGCACCGCCTTCATCAGCGTCATGCCCACCAACCTGTATGGACCGGGCGACAATTACCATCCCGAAAACTCCCATGTACTCCCCGCGATGATCCGGCGCTTTCATGAAGCCAAGGTCTCCCACGCTCCCACAGTCACCATCTGGGGAACCGGTGTTGCCCTACGTGAGTTCCTGTACTCAGACGACCTGGCCGATGCCTGCGTCTTCCTGATGAACACCTATGAGGACAGCGAGATCATCAACATCGGATCCGGCACCGAAGTCTCCATCAAGGAAGTAGCCCATCTCGTCCAAACCGCCATCGGTTATACCGGAAAAATCGTATTTGACACATCGAAGCCAGACGGCACCCCGCGGAAGTTACTGGACTCGACCAAACTGACCAAATTAGGATGGAAGGCTCCCACTCTGCTTCCGGATGGCCTGAAACTCGCCTATGCCGACTTCCTGAAACAGGTTGCTGAAGGCAAAATCAAGTGATCGTCATGACCACACGAAGGCCACTCCTGTTCTGGTTTCTTTTTATTGCTTTTCTCGCCATCGGAATCGGGTGGTTGTTCTATGTTCCCTATCGCCCTGACCGCGTTTTCTCCGCTATTCCCGCAAACGCCTCGGTCGTCAGCGTGCACCGGAACCTCGCCAGTGAGTGGGACAATCTCCTCAACAACCCCATGGTGCTCCGGGCTGCACAGGCGGCCGGGGTTCCGGACAAGGACTTGAGCGACTTTCGCAATAATCCCGTTACGAAAGAATGGGTCACCCGGCTCGTCTCGGACCAGTCCGCACTGGCCTACGTCCCGTCCCTGGGCTCCCAGCAAAAACCAGCCCTGGTCTGCGCTTCATGGATCGGCGTACAAAGCCGTATACTACGCTGGCAGATGGCCTGGCTCAAATCCCGCGACCTCATCCCGGTCAAAGTCAATGAGGGTCAGCTGACCCTCTGGCTGAGCCGCACCAAATTCGGAAACACAAACCTACGGCTGTCGCTGGCACTGACAGAAGGCATGGTGCTGGCCTGCATTTCCGAGGATCCGGCGGGGGTACGGGTCCTGCTTGAAGCCGCCGAAACCTACCCGGGTCGCATGACCGTGGCAACGGTAAAAAAACCGGATCTGGCCAGGGCACAGTTAAAACGAACACCCCGGAATTGGGGCTGGATTGATACCCATCAGAATCTGGTGACCTACGAGCTTACCGTGGATCCCGAACATATCACCCTGTATTTCAACGGGCACATCCCGCTTCCACCCGCCCCGCCACTTGGCGAAGCATCCGGACTGAAGACGGTAACTGAATTGACCGGAGCCACTTCAGACCTCATCACCCTCCTCCCACTGAGTTGGGCGCATTCGCTGATAGGATCGGAGTCAAATCTCCTCTGGTTAAATACCCTTCGTCCTCTGTTTGACACCCAGGATGCTCCGACCAATGCCCTCGCCTTTGTGGCGCTCCTCGACCAGCAACACAACGGACGGCTTCGCGGCCCCATGGGATCAACCCTGCGCGCCTTTATGAAAGGGGTTAAAACACCCACGCTCCTTCTCGGAATTCAAGTGGGAGGAGGCGATGCGGCCGACACCCGAGTCCAGCATGCCATTGCCCTGTTGAACAGCCAGTACAATCTCAGCCTTGTTCTCCGCCCCATTTCCATGGAAAACGGAACGGTATTGACCCTGATTGAGGAATCCCGAAAAAACTTTTACGGTTCGTTCGAACCTGACGAATGTGTCGCCTATACCGTATTGGGCGACTGGCTAATCCTTTCCAGCAATGCCTCCGTCCTGAAAACCCTGGTGCCACCCGCTCATCAAGGAAATCCCGCATGGGGCTCCCTGTCAAGACCCGGCCCCTCCGCTCTCGGCTGGATCAACCTCGAAAGCATTGCCCCGACGGTGAAAAATGCGGCCGGCGTTATGAAACTGGCCACCCTGTTCTCATCGTCCGAACAATCTGTAATAATTCGCGATACCCTGAATCAAGCGGGCATTTGGGCCGATGTCTTACGGGTTCTGGATCAGGCTAAATTCACCATCAATGCACGGGATTCGGAAGTCGAAGCCCGACTGGTTATCGGCAAGTAACCCTGGCCACATCAGCCATGACCTTGATTACACAACTCAAAAAATATCTAACAGTCGGGGTGGGAAGTGCCATCACTGATTTTACAATTTACGGGGTGCTGATCCATTTTGGCGGGTTTCCACCCGAGGGGGCAAACCTCATCAGCCGCCCCTGCGGGGGGCTATTCAGCTTCACGGGAAACAAGCTCTGGACCTTTGACAGCCGGCAACTGGAGGGAACCCGCCGTCAATTCATCCGGTTCTGGATTGTCTGGGCCGTATCATATGGGCTTTCAGAGCTTCTGGTCTGGATATTCCACCACTATTTTATCCGGCATCCGGCCCTTCCCCAGGCGCTTTCCAGTCTCATTTTCCACCTTGGCCATGTCACCGTGAACATGGTTCAAATCCTGCCCAAAGTGTGTGCCGAAGGACTGATATG
>JBAXMJ010000156.1:0-5110 GCA_037134355.1 bacterium
CCCGTCGTCATCCTACATCCTGTAGTGGGCGGTTGAGTCAAGTGGATAGCCCTTATGTTATTTATTAGCGCCTCCTTACGGGAGGTCTTCTTTTTCGCCCAGGCGGCGGTTTCCAAAGGCATATTTCAGGAAGCGGCCTGCGCTCAACCAGAACCGGCGCCAACTGTCGGGTGAGCGCCAGATCATGGTGGTGTAATCCCAGAGCACTCGAGCCCGCATGAAATGGCGGCGGTAGAATTCCCTGAACAGCGTTTCGAGCTGGGGGCGGGTCATGCCTTTCGGGATGAACAGGAAGTGCATGCAATCCATTTTCTCCCAAGTCTCGTCAAATTCACCCTGCTCCCGGATGGTCTCATAAATGGGTGAGCCCGGAAACGGGGTGAACTTGGTCAGGTTGAAATCATCAATGGGAAGGGAGTACACATACTTCATGCTGCGTCGGACACTGGTTTCCGATTCTCCGGGGAGCCCCATCATGAGGAGCCCCTTGACCCGGATTCCGGCGCGCTTGATCATCCGGATACGCTCAGCGAGAAGATCCAGGTCGGAGCGTTGCCGGTGCTGGGCTAGAAGTTCAGGGTCCCCTGTTTCGATACCGAGGCTGATCATCCAGCAGCCGGAGGCTTTCATCAGGCGTAACAGATCTTCATCCAGATGTTCGGCGCGGGCGGCGCAGTTGTAGGTCACGCTCATCGGGTTTTCGATGAGCTGGTTGGCAAACGCCTCAACCCGTTTCCGGTTGAAGGTGAACTGGTCATCGTAGAAATTGATGTGCCGGGTTCCAAACCGTTCCTGGAGATGGCGGACATGCGCCACCATGTAGTCGGCGGAGTTGTACCGGAAACTGCGACCGAACACAGATCGGTCACAGTAGGTGCAGGCGTAGGGACAGCCGCGACTGGAGACGCAACTCGCATTCGGGACGCGCGGGTAGTTGAAAATCGGCAGGGTATAGGCGGAGGGATATCCGTCGAGCTTCTCATAGGCCGGAAAGGGGAGTTCATCCAGAACGAGTTGATGATCGCGGTATCCGTTAAAGACCGGGGTGCCGTCGGCCTCGCGCCAGACCAGGCCCTGAACCGTGCCCGGTTGTTCCCAGCCGCCTGCGGCCAGTTCCCCGAGCGTTTCCTCACCTTCGCCGACTACTCCGAAATCCAGGGCGGGATACCCAACGAGCGATTTGGCCTTCAGCGCCGAAACATGGGGGCCGCCCACAACGGTTTTGATGGAGGGCCGGATCGATTTTGCCAGTTCGGCAAGTCGGACACCGTCTCTGAAGCTGGAGGTGGTGCAACTGAGCCCCAGGAAATCCGGTTTTTGATCCTGGAGAATTTGCCGGATATGGGATAAGGCGTTGGGTTTGGCATAACAGTCAACCAAAGCGGTCTGGAACCCTTTCCGATCCAGCCAGGCGGCAAGCCCGGCGAGGCCGATGGGCGGCATGATGTTCGCGAGCCGGGCGATGTCCGACCCGGCCGCGTCAGCCCTGTATCCCAGGGGATGGACCAGAAGGAGTTTGTTTACCACTGTGATCGGTCGTACTCCTTGTAGATCGTTTTCAACGCATGGCCGCAGCGGGCACCTGAGATGAAGAGACGCACCAGATCCCGCAGGGGCGCCTTGATGCGGCGGCTTCGCCAGGGATTGTGGCGGAATCCAAAAAGGTACAGGAGCGAGAAATAGCGGTAAAAGGTCTTGAGCGGAAGTTTGGTAGGCAGGATAGTGTGCATGCAGTCATAGAAGGCGTGGGGATCCTTGCAGATGAAGCGATCCTTGTGCTGGTTCCAGAGCGGTGTGCCTGGCGGCGGGGAGAAGACGGTAAAGGAGATTTCTGCCGGAGCCACTTCCTTAAGGCTGTTGCGAAGCCGGACGAAGTCTTCCGCTGTGAAGTCCGGATTCACCATGAGGGCGGCGTGGAGAATGATGTCCAGCTCCCGCAGGATTTCGATGGCGCGCCGGTTGGTGTCCGGCTGGACCCCTTTATTGTAATCGGTGAGGGTCTTGCTTTCCAGGGACTCGAGTCCGACATAGACCACTTCCAGGCCTGCCTGCTTCCAGAGTTTGAAAAGATCGGGATGCTTGCAGATCGTGTCGCTTCGTGCCCAGCTGATGTAGCGTTTTTGAATGCCCTTCTCCAGCAGGAGCCGGCCAATGGCCTCAGCCCGCTTCGCGTTGATGAACATCTCGTCATCCACGAAATAAATATGGGTTTCGGGGACGGCCTCAATTTCCGCGACGACATCCTCCGGGGTTCGCTGCAGATATTTTCCATTGGCAAGGTAGTGGACCACGCAGAAATTGCAGCGATGCGGGCAGCCGGTGCTGGTTCGCAGGGTGGCGACGCGCGGGAAGAGGGTTTTGACGCGCTCATCCCGGGCACCGGCCCAGACGCAGAAATAACGGGATCGATCCACAAGATCGCGGCGCGGCCAGGGCAGGGAATCGTATTCCGGTAGCGCGGGGGGCGGCGTGGCTGCGAGGGCGGCATAACGGGGGCTGCTGGTGGGGAGAATCCGGTCGCTTTCCGGGACGGTGGTTCCGGCTTCCCAGTGGGTGATCAGCTCCCGGATGGCCGTCGAGCCTTCGCCGCGGACGACCCAGTCGATGGTGCCGGGCAGCTGGAAATCCTCCGGGACAATGGTGGCATGAATACCGCCTACGACGGTTTTAACGGTGGGATTGATTTGTTTGGCGAGCCGGGCGAGCGCCTTGATATTGCCGGCCTGGTTGGAATAACCGCCGAACCCGACGACATCAGGGGCGAACGTTTTCATGACCGATTCAAAATCGGACATGGCCGAGCGCTGGTTGAGGGTCAGGTCGAGGATCCGGGTTTCATGGTCGGGCCCGATTCCGGCCGCGACAATTTCAAGGTCAAGCGGCTCCAGGTGGAGGAACGCATGAAACCGTTCCGCTACCCGGAGAAAAACAGGAGGCCTGACCAATAGAAATTTCATTCGGGGTTGTATAAAGAAAGGGCAGGACTCGGGCAAGGAATTTCGGGGGCTTGCGGCGACCGACACGCCCCTTTGAGGTTGCATTTTGCAACCTAAAGGAATGCCATTCCGCCTCGGTGAGCTGGAAGCAGAAATCGTCAGGGGATCTTTTCTGGTTGCGTTTAAGACTAATTGCCTGACGTTTTCTCGAGACTGTCCCGGTCATCTACAACGTCTCGTCAACGCTTTGCTTTTTATCCGAAAGGCGTTGATGATTTAAATAGTTAATTAATAGCTATACGGGGAGGCCACTATCAGATATACGGATATCTTTGGAGGGTTTATGACCAAGAAAAGTGTCTCTGGTACTGTGGTGGCTGTAGAATCCATGATTCATACGATCCGTGTGCAACGGGTGATCTTGGATGCTGATCTGGCAAGAATTTATGGTATTTCAACCAAGATATTGAATAAGGCGGTTTCAAGGAATATCGGTCGCTTCCCTGCGGATTTCGCATTTCAACTTACAAGCGAAGAGTTCCTTGACTTGAGGTTCCAAAATGGAACCTCAAGATTACATAAAAATGTCTCATCTCATGGGGGCCGAAGATATAGGCCGCGAGCGTTTACGGAGCATGGTTGTCTTATGGCGGCGAATATTCTCCGAAGTCTCCAGGCTGTTGAGATGAGCGTTTTTGTCGTGCGCGCATTTGTGCGCATGCGCCAGATGCTGAGCGCGCCACATGATCTGTCCCGGAAACTGGCGGAACTGGAGGCAAAACTTACCGCGCGGCTGGATGGGCACGAAACCGCTATCACAGAGGTGTTGCAACAAATCATGTTGTTGCTGAATCCACAGCCAATCCCGGATCAGCCGCATGACCCGCCTGCAAAACAAATTGGCTTTCACGTTAGGGAACGTTCTCCGAAATATGCCTCTACGTCAAAATCTATGGGTGAGTTCAGGCATGGGTAACTTCCCAAGTGTATGATAAAGCATAACTTCCAACACATTAAACGAGCGATAACCGTAGGCTCGCCTAGTAACCACACGGCATTTGTTGTTCAGGCCCTCGACTGCGCCAGTCATAATCTCGTCGCGGGCCTGGATCCAGTTCAAAAGCATGGGTTCGTGCCGTTGGATGGTTTCGGCGAACTTCCGCATGGGAACGATCCGGCTACGTTTAGCTCGGGACACCCAGGCTCGAAGGAATTCGCGGGCACATCGAGTACTTCGATAACTCCAAAAGTGCAGGAAGGCTTCTTTAAGTTGCCAAGCCCGGCCGGTGGCGAGGCGAGAACTCATCATACGTGTCAAAGCTTGCTTGGCACGACCACGTACACGGGAGGCCCGTCGCAGGATTGTCCATCGCAACCCTTTGATGTGTGCGGCTTGGGGGCGACCTTTCATAGCCGCCATATCGGTTCGACGCACCTTGTCCACCGCTTTATTAAGCAATTGCGCGACGTGGAACCGGTCAATCATATGGACGGCTCCGGGAAACATCTCGGGAATGACCTTGAGGTACGCTCTCCACATGTCACTACACACATAACGAACCGAGGCCAGGACGTCCGTGCCCAATTTGCGCAAGCCGCGCCGGAGATCTTTCTGGGCATGACCACGCACCACCCCCAGCAGTCGGCGCTGGCATTTATCCACCTGGTAAATCAAGGTCACGTAGGTTTTATTGCGCTGCCCTTTCCCCCAGTGCAATTCGTCAATGCCTATGCCTGCTATGCCACTCAGCGTACGATGCTCCAATCCCCACTGAACCACCCATCCCACCGATTGAAATACACGATGCCACCCCACCCGAAAGACATCACCGACTTCCTTGATGGACAAACGCCGCGCCCATTGCGCCAGGAGGAACAAGGTGACAGGAACAAGGTCGGAACAAGGTGACGGAACAAGGTGACAGGCTATTAGTATAGAAATACATTTACATACATATAGGATGTGTTAGTCTTTCCATAGTTGGGGAGGAATCCCCTGGAGGTGACTATGCGAAAGGCTAGGATTATTGAGGTCATGGCGGCATACTATCACGTGGTGTCACGAGTGGTGGGGCGGGAACGCCTATTCGACGCCGAGGAGGAGCGGGAGCGGTTCACGAAGACCATGAGGCAGGTGGAAGGGTTCTCTGGTGTGCAAGTTTTGGCGTTCGCTG
>JBAXMJ010000157.1:0-5098 GCA_037134355.1 bacterium
AATCTAGTGGATCGGCTTTATTGTGTCCAGCTTTATTTGTGGGTAATCCCCAGCCTTGAGGGAGAGGGTTAGGGTGAGGGGTTTCCGATGCCTGGACGGTAATGCTGGGGGCATGCTCTTCGTTTCACACCGAGTCGCCAGAAACCCCTCACCCCCGCCCTCTCCCTCAAGGGGAGAGGGAGAAGATGAGCGCCTGCCGCATCATCATCTCGTGGGAGCCCAGTGTTGCGGGACTTCCATCGGGTTGCGCAGGCTTGCGCTGGATATAGGTTCCATCCGCCTTCATATCCCAGGCGCTACGCTGATCAGCAAGCTGGGTCTGTAAAATCCGCTGGAGATCGGCCTTGAGAGTCTTGTCCTCGATCGGTGAGATCGCCTCAATCCGGCTTTCGAGGTTACGGTGCATCCAGTCGGCGGAGCCGATGTAATATTCGCCATCCACCTCATCGGCCGCTCCGTTCCGGAAATGATAAATCCGGGAATGCTCCAGGAAACGACCGATGATGGAAATCACCCGGATCGTCTCACTCAAACCCGGCACCCCGGGCTTGAGCGTGCAAAACCCGCGCACAATCAAATCGATGGGAACTCCCGCCTGACTGGCCGCATACAGGGCATTACAGATATCCCGGTCTTCCAATTGGTTCATCTTGGCCAGGATATGAGCGGGCCGCCCCGCCTTATGGTGGTCAACCTCCCGCGCAATCATCTCCAGAAACCGCCGCTTCATGTTTACCGGGGCAATCAGCAGTTTTCGGTAATCCTCTTTCCGATTCCGGCCGGTCAGATAATTGAACAGATCGGCAATGTCGGCGGTCAGATCAGGCCGACAGGTCAAAAGACTGGTGTCTACATAAAGCCGCGCGGTCTGCCGATGATAGTTACCGGTTCCGATATGGGCATAACACCGCGCCTCGCCCCCCTCTCGGCGCACCACCAGTGTGGTCTTGGTGTGGGTTTTCAGACCCTCGACACCATACACCACATGCACGCCGGCACGCTCCATCTTCTGGGCAAGGACAATATTTTCGTGCTCGTCAAAACGGGCTTTCAATTCGACCAGACAGGCCACTTGCTTGCCCGATTCGGCCGCCCGGATCAGGAGCGGAACAAACGGACTGTCTTTGCCGGTTCGATACAGCGTCATCTTGATCGCCAGCACATCCGGATCGGCCACGGCGTCCTTGATCAGGCGAAGCACGGTGTCGTCGAACGATTCATACGGATGCTGTACCAGGAGATCCCCCGCCCGGATCACATCAAAAATCGAGGCATCTCCCTCTTGCAACCGGCGCGGCACAAGGGGTGTCCAGGGCGTATATCGGAAAGCTGGAAACGGAAGCGCGGCGATATCGCGCAGGCTCCGGTACTCAACCAGACCGGGCATCTCGTACACATCTTCCTCACCCAACTCGAGGGCATCCATAAGGATGCGCCTATTGGTGGGGTCGGCTTTCGGGGGACATTCCAGTCGCACCACGCATTCCATGCGGCGCTGACGAACTTGCTCCTCGACCGCCTGAAGCAGATCCTGGACATCATCGAGGTCAGCCTCAACCTCCGCGTTGCGCGTGACCCGGAACGGCATGATGCCGCTGATCTTCATGTCGGGAAATAACCGGTTCAGGTGATGGGAAATCAAGTCCACCAGGGACACGAACCGGCATGCCCCCTTGGACTCCGTCGTCTCGATCCGAATCCATTGCGGCAGGGTGTCTGGAATCTTCACGCGCGCAAAAGAAGCCCCCCGGGTAACCGGGTCGTTCAGGGTCATTCCGAGGGATAGTGAGAGATTAGACATAAACGGAAACGGATGCCCCGGATCCACGGAGAGCGGCGTCAGGACCGGAAACACGGTCTTGTCGAACATGGCCGCCGCCGTGCGCTTTTCCTCTTCCGTCAGCTTATTCCACCCAAGCAGATGAATCCCCTGAGCCGCCAGGGCGGGCTTGATGGCGCGGTGATACCCCTCCGCCTGCCGGTTCAACATCTCCTGAATGGTGGTATGTATGGCGTGAAGGAGCCCTTCAGATGTCTGCTCGCCCAACTCCGGACTTTTCACGCCAGCCAAAATCTGCTCGCGTAGCCCGTAGACCCGCTTCATCACGAATTCATCCAGGTTGGATGTAAAGATGGCGAGGAAGTTGACTCGCTCCAATAAGGGGGTTCGCTCGTCCAGCGCCTCGTTCAAGACGCGCCGGTTGAATTCCAACCAGTTCAAATCTCGGTCGAGAAACCGGGAACCGGGCGCGGGTTTTGTACGCCGTCTCCGGAGAGTGGCCTTGGGCGTTCTCATGTCATGTCCCCGGCACATCCCCCATGCAGGTACCCACCAGCCTAGCCGTATTGACCCAGGGATGGTTGATGGGAACAACCTTGACCACACCGGCGACTTTCTCCAACGGAACCGCCACGCATTCATCCCCGCGCATAGCCACCATGACGTTATAGACCCCAGCCATCAGCAATTCTCCAGCCTTGGTGCCCAACCGCGTGCACAATAACCGATCCGCCGGGGAAGGCGTTCCGCCACGTTGAACATGCCCGAGCGACGTCACCCGCGCCTCCAGCCCGGTCAACTGCTGAATCTGGCGGGCCACCCGGCTGGACATCGGTTCCTGCACTAGATGAATTCCATTGGCATTCACACTCGGTTCAAAAGGATCCGCCTTCTTCTTCCCGGCTTTCAGCCCTTTGGCCAACGCCTTGGCTTCCTCCTTCGAGATAGCTCCCTCGGCAATGGCAATAATTGAAAACCGCTTACCATGGTGTCGGCGGTTCCGGACATGTTCGGCGATAACATTCAGGTCGTAGGGAATTTCCGGGATCATAATCACATCCGCCCCGCCGGCAATCCCGGCGCCTAGAGCAAGCCAGCCCGCTGTGTGCCCCATGATTTCGCAGACGATAATCCGATGGTGACTGGTAGCGGTGGTATGAAGCCGGTCAATGGCCTCGGTGGCAATCCCCAGCGCGGTATCGTACCCGAAGGAAATATCAGTCATAGCCACATCATTATCGATCGTCTTGGGAAGCGTCAGCACATTGATGCCGCCCGATTTGTGGAGGTGCAGTGCATTCTTCTGGGTGCCGCCGCCGCCAAGGCAGACGAGGCAATCCAGCTGCAAGCGGCGTGCATTGGCGATCGCCACCTGGGTCATGTCCATGACCTTGTCGCCCATTTTCATCTTGTGCGGCTTATCGCGGCTGGAGCCGAGGAAGGTTCCGCCCAGCGTCAGAATCCCGCTCACATGCATGTCTTCAATGGGCACCGTCCGGTTTTCCACCAGCCCCCGGAACCCGTCGAGGATCCCGATCACCTTCATGTCATGGTGAAGGGCCGCCTTCGCCACGCCGCGAATCGCTGCATTCAAGCCGGGACAATCTCCGCCCGCCGTGAGAATCCCAATACAACGCGCCCGTGCTTTTTTAGCCATAATACCCCTTTTCCTCTGTAGCGCGGATGAGACCACAAACAGAGAGCCGTATCAATCAGGGATTATGTCACGTTCGTATGACGGACAATTTTTCCCTCGATCAGATAGATTAAATCCTCGGCAATATTCGTCGCATGGTCGCCGATCCGTTCCAGATGCCGGGCAATATGCATCAGTTTCAGCAACGCCTCCAAGTGTTCCGGATGGCGGGACATTTCTGTTTTAAGACGCACGGCCATGGTCCGATTCAAGGCATCCAAATCCGAATCCGCGAGCCGGATTTCGCGAGCCACCACCACATCCACATTAACAAAGGCGTCGAGCACCTTCTTCAGCATCTGTTGCGACTTCGAAGCCATTTCACCCAGTTGCGACGGAATCTCAACGGGAGGCATCTCGCACAACAACAGCGCGCCCTGGGCGACATGAACAGCCAGGTCGCCAATCCGCTCCAGGTCGTGATTAATTTTCAGAACCGCCACCAGGTACCGCAGATCCGCCGCTACCGGCTGATGCAACGCCAGAATCTTGAGGCACTCCTCCTCGACATCCACTTCATGGGCGTTGGTCTGGTTTTCCTTTTCCAGCACGGACTTCGCGAGATCGGGGTCACGGGTTTCCACGGCCCGGACGGCGTCGGCGACGGCCTCCTCGACCTCGGCGCTCATTCCAAGAATCTGCTGTTTCAACTTGTCAATCTCGCGCTGGAAATGAACTCTCACTGTGCCTCCATTTTAGATTGTTGATGGTAGATTGTTGATTAAAATTACACCTCTTCAATCAACACTCTAAAATCACAAATCTTCAATTCTTTATTATCCGAACCGTCCCGTAATATAATCTTCCGTCTGCTTCTCCCGCGGCTTTGTAAACATAGCCGTAGTCTGCCCATACTCAATCATCGTCCCCTCATACATAAACGCCGTGAAGTCCGACACCCGCGCCGCCTGCTGCATGTTATGCGTAACAATGATGATCGTATACTTCCCGCGCAGATCGTCAATCAGGTCCTCGATCCGCAGGGTGGCACGAGGATCCAGTGCCGAGGTGGGCTCGTCCATCAGCAGAATCTCGGGATCCACCGCAAGTGCCCGGGCGATGCACAGCCGCTGCTGCTGCCCGCCGGACAACCCCAGCGCATTCTGGTGCAGGCGGTCCTTAACCTCATCCCACAAGGCCGCGTTCGTCAGGCTACGCTCGACAATATCCGCCAATTCAACCGCATTAACCTGCCGGTGAAGGCGCGGCCCGTATGCCACGTTGTCGAACACCGTCTTGGGAAACGGGTTCGGTTTCTGAAACACCATTCCAATCCGTCGCCGCAGGGTAACAACATCAATGTTGGGAGAATAGATATTCTGGCCGTCAAACAACAGTTCCCCATCAACCCGGCACCCGGGCACCAGGTCATTCATCCGGTTCACCGCCCGTAACAGCGTGCTTTTCCCGCATCCGCTGGGACCGATGATGGCCGTAACATGGCCGCTGACAAAAGACAGGTCAACAGCCTTGACCGCTTGATTGGCGCGGTAGTAGACCGAAAACCCTGCCGCCTGAACATGGCTTTCATTCATCGTTCTCATTCCTTCCTTCAGTCTTCCGCCTTCAGTCTTCATTCTATCCCCTCAGCCGTTTCGCCACCCGGGCCCGCAAGAGAATGG
>JBAXMJ010000158.1:0-5037 GCA_037134355.1 bacterium
GTTCAGAATTCTTCCCCATCCTACGGCGCATCAATTCATTATTTTCATTCCGAACAGCGGCGGCTACGCAGGGGCGGCTACCAGCGGCGGCTACGTTAGAGGCCTTGCATCGCGACACGAGAGGAGTGATGTGGCAAGGCGTTTCAAAGGAAACCGGCGTGTAGGGTCTTGGGTTTCTCTGGAATGAATAATTTCAAACCCTTGAAATAGTCCCGCAAATAGCCCCGATCACGCGCCAGCAAACGCTGAGCATGAAGCTGGGCATGAGCTCCAATCAGAAAATCGGGCATCACCCGCCCCTCACGCCCACCGCGTTTCAAGTAGTGGTCGAACTGCTTTCCAGCCAACATCGCGGATTCAATCGTGGCGGGAACGAAATCCAGATGCCAGTCCTTCAGGAATGTCCGCAAATCAGGTTCGCTCAGCGCGGGTCTGATTTCAGCCAGAACACATTCGCACAGGATCAGGCGCCCTTCCCCCATCGCGGTATAGAGCGCCGCACTGGAACTGTCGGCGTGAACAGGATCATCACACAACACGTCAAGCAGAACGGAAGAGTCAACGGCCGTAATCATCCGCGCACCCTGGCCAAATAGTCATCCGGTCGCATCTTTCCAGGCAAACGTCCCCGTCCCCTCCATTTCCGGATCGGATCGATGAGCACTTCCTTGTATCCAACCAGCCGCTGCCCCGAAAGATCCATGTGCAAAACCACTCCGGGAACCAGCCCCAATGCATCTCGCAATGCCTTTGGAATGGTCACTTGTCCTTTTTCCGATACAATCGTTTTCATACTCTGATGGTAGGAATTCCTACATACCGTGTCAAACAAAGAAAGGCGGTAATGGGTTTGCGGGGGGATTTTTGACAGATGATCGTGCTGGATCAACCGGGTGGGCAATCCGACTAAACGGCCCGCAATGCTTCGCATATGGGACGCCAGTGATTCATCACTCTAGAAAGAGCAGTTGAATCAGGGAAACAGAACACTTCGTCGCATGTCTTAGTCGCCCCCCTTAGTCGGTTACGCTTAGTCCAACGGCTTAGTCGTTCCCTGACAGTGGCTTGTCGACTAAGCAGGTCGACGAAGCTTAACCGAGTAAGTTAGGATCACTCATACTTCATCATTTCCCCACCCCCCGTCCCGTCCACCGCTTGACAGCGGCGGCTACCATAGAAGGGGAAAGGATGAAGGATGAGTGATGAACAGTAAGCGGCTAGACTAGAGGCATGGCCTCTTCCCAATGATGGATTCATCATTCATACTTCATACTTCATCATTTCCCTAAGCGGAGTCATCGGGCCTTTCCGTTCTTTCCCAGGTTCCTTTCAAGCCCCCCTTGCAGTACTTCAAAAACCCTACAAACAGCGCGGCTTGCATGGTGATAAAATAGGCCAGCAACTTGAGCGCCTTCCGGCCGGGCGGGATGAGCAGCACTAATAACAATACTCCGACCAGTATTGAGAGAGTTGTTGGGTTGTTGAGTTGCTCAGTTGTTGAGGACAGAAAGCCCTTCGTCCCATTACTTAACAACATAACAACATAACAACCTAACAACACGCCACCCACCACCGCCAGGTGCGGCGTAAACCACCGCAACACCTTGTGTGACCAGAAAATCAGGGCAAACCGGCCATAGCGCGGCGAGAGGCAGGCCCGGCACAGGGTCATCGCCTGGAACGCCCCCGCCCCGATACGCACGCGCCGACGCCATTCATCCGGCACTGTCGCGGGCAGATCCTCGGTCGCCACCGCCGACGGTTCAAACACCATGCGAAAGCCCTGTTCCCGCACCTTCATCCCAAGCACGAAATCATCAATAATCGTGTTATCGGGAATCTCGTCCCAAAACAACTCCGGCCGCATCGCATAGATCGCGCCATTGGCACCCAGGCAGGAATCCCAGGAACTCTCCGCCGCCTTAAGGTTGGTTTCCAGACTCCAGTAGACAGGCTCGTCCGTCCCGCCAGGGGGAGAAGATTTTACCACGGAGGTGGAGGAGGATTGAGAGAGAGAAGAAAATTCAATGTTGCGGGTATTTAATCCCGCCGAGCGGGATGAAATTCCCGCAACCCTTCTGGGAGGGGGATCCGAGTCGTGGCGTTCGATGATTTCTTTTTCTCCAGGCATTCCTCCACAGTCTGACTTCTGACTTCTGACTTCTGACTTCTCAAATACTAGTTTTCCACACACACCCCCCACCTCGGGATCAGCAAAGGGCACCACCAAGTTTCTCAAGGCATCAGGCGCAAAAAACGTATTGGCATCCGTGAAAGCGAGAAGCGAGCATTGAACATCCAACGAGGAAGAACCCCTCATCCCAGCCCTCTCGAGTCCCACCCTCACCCCAGCCCTCTCCCCTAAAGGGAGAGGGAGAAGATGGAGAGGGAGAAGAGGATTCTCGTCTTTCCTCTCCCCTTGGGGGAGAGGATTAAGGTGAGGGGTATTGGCCTGCTTTTCCCCTCCTCGTTCAATGTTCAATGTTGAATGTTCAATGTTCGATGTTCGTATTCTCCCCTCTTCAACCGCTTTGACCAGCCGCTTCAGCATCGCGGTCTTGCCATGGTTCGTTTCGCTGACGACCACATGGACATTAGGGTGTGATTGAGCCCACTCGAGGGCGATTTCAGCAGTGCGGTCGGATCCGCCATCGATCCCGGCATAGATCTGGATTTTATCCGGCGGATACTCCAGAGCCGCCAGATTCTCCAGCCGCTTGAGAATCACCGACTCCTCATTGTGCGCTGAGAAGAGAATGGCCACAGAAGGCAATTCCCCTTCCCTCCCAGTGGGAGGGGCGCTGTGCGCCGCGACTCTTCTCCTCCCTAACCACAGCATCCCAACCGGATACAGAATCCAAGCATAGACAAGGAGGACAAGGGTCACTATGAACGCGGTGAACATGAGATCACTTTTAGCACGCGGAGGCTGAAAAGAGAAGGCAATACCCCACCGCTTGACAGCGGCGGCTACCGGTAGCTTATCGCAGATGCGCCCACCCCATGGATGCGACCCCAGAAAACGGTTGCGTGGGCCTTGTTTTGACGGCTATAGTGACGGCCATGCAACGACGGATTCCATACGCGGTGGCCAACTACGAGAAAATCGTCGAGGGGCGCTATCATTTCGTGGACAAGACCCGCTTCATCCGCGAACTTGAAAACTACGAGGTCCCCGTCATGCTCCGCCCCAGGCGTTTCGGCAAAAGCCTCTGGTGCTCCATCCTCGAATGCTACTACGACGTCAACCGAAAGGATCGCTTCGAGCAACTCTTCGCCAACACCGACATCGGCCGCAACCCCACCCCGATGCGCAATTCCCACCTCGTCATGCGCTTCGATTTCTCGGTGGTTAAGGTGGAATTCGACATGAAAGGCCTGGAGGCCTCCTTCAATCTGGCCTGCCGGGATGCCCTCAAGGTTTTCGCGGCTGAAAACCACCACCACGCCGACTTCTCCGGTGCGCCCGGAATTGAATCCGCCGCCGACGGAGTACGCCACATCCTTGGCGAAGTCCGCCGCTCCGGCGCCCCGCCCGTCCATATCATCATTGACGAATACGACAATTTCACCAACCAGTTGCTGACCACCCATAAAGATCACCTGTACAAGGAGGTCACCACCGGCGACTCTTTCCTGCGCACCTTCTTCAAAGTCATCAAGGCCGGCATCGGCGAGGGCACCGTCGCCCGCGTCTTCATCACCGGCGTGCTGCCCATTACCATTGACGACCTTACCAGCGGCTTCAACATCGCCCAGATCATCACCCTGGAGGAGCACACTCTCAACATGATGGGCTTCACTCAGGCGGAGGTCGGGACCTACGTCGACACGATTTTCTCGGAACGTGGCTGGCCGAACGATCTCCAACGGCGCGTCCTAGAGGATCTGCGCGCCCATTACAACGG
This sequence comes from bacterium, assembly GCA_037134355.1. Lineage (GTDB taxonomy): Bacteria > Verrucomicrobiota > Kiritimatiellia > CAIKKV01 > CAITUY01 > JAABPW01. The sequence goes on from JBAXMJ010000158.1 coordinate 3,909, forward strand.
TTACCGCCTCCTTCCCGACGCCCGGGAAACGCTCTACAACTCGACCATCTGCAACTTCTACCTGAACAAACTGGTCATCGGCAACGGTAAGATCCCCCGCGAAATGATCGATGACAACCTGCGCGTGGATGTCAACTGGCTGCGGCGGCTGACCGGCGGCACGGAGCCCGCCCGCGAGCTGGTCGAACAACTGATGTTCGATGGCGCCCTGCCCGTGGACATGGACATGCTCTCCTCGAAGTTCAACATGTCGCGCTTCTTCCAGCGTGAGTTCTTCCCGCTCAGCCTTTACTACCTGGGCATGGTGACCTTCCGCGACCGCTTCAGCCTGGGTTTCCCGAACCTCAGCGTGAAGAAGATCTTCACCGAATACTTCAACGAACTGGAACATATCTCGGTCTCAGAGGGCTACACCGACATGTTTCGGCGGTTCCTCTCTGACGGCGATTGGGCCGCCCTGTTCGCGGGCTACTGGGAGCGCTATGTGGGCCAGATACCGGCCCAGGCCTTCGATAAAGCCAATGAGAATTTCTTCCGCACCACCTTCTACGAGCTTTGCACCCGGTATCTCTCGCCGGATTTTCACTTCGCCATTGAGGTCAACAGCCATGGCGGGCGGAGCGACTGGCAGGCGGTGGGCCGGAAAGGCTCGGCCTTCGAGGGCAAGGCCTGCGTCATCGAATTCAAGCACTTCACCCGCAAGGAAGGCAAACGCCTCGGGATTTTGACCCTGGCAGCCCCCCTGTCGGAGGACGCCGACCAAGTGGAGCGCTATGCCGCCGACCTCCAGCGCGCCCATCCTGAACTCGCCATCGCCCGCCACGTCGCCTACACCGTCGCCGGGTCCAGTGGGCGGCTACTGACATGCTCCTGTGGCGCCTGAAGCCCCCTCCTCCTCTTGCTGCAGTAAAAACCAGCTTGTCGCAACTGTGAAATCAGCGGACTAATGGCCTGAAGAACCCCGCTTTGTTTAGCCAGAAGCAACACGCCTAATATAGCGGAGAGGTGTTACTGACGATCATGGGATGCTTTACGAGCTATGTCCAAGTCGGCGCTTAATTCAGAGGAGGAGCCTGTGAGCGCGATCTAAATAATCGAGGATAAAGAGCTGGATTTTGGTCGAGATATG
>JBAXMJ010000159.1:0-4993 GCA_037134355.1 bacterium
CGCTCCAACCCCGCGGCGGAAACCGGGCACCGGGATGATCGAAGAGGCTGCCAGCGACCTCGGCATCGACCTCTCGAAATCCTGGATGGTCGGCGACAAAGACATCGATATCGCCTGCGGTCACGCCGCCGGATGCCGCACGATCCTCGTCCGCACCGGTTACGGTCACGGGCATGCCGCGTCATCAAATCCCGACCACGTCGCGGAGGGGATTGCGGAAACCGTCGATCTCATCCTCGCCGGCGGCTGACGGAATTTTCCTCTGTGCTCCCCGCGCCCTCCGTGGTTGAAATAGCCCCATGTCACGCGCCGCCATCATCATTCCCGCCCGCTGGGGCTCGACCCGGTTTCCCGGAAAGCCGCTGCACCTCCTCGCCGGCAAGCCGCTCATCCGGCACGTGTGGGAGCGGTGCCGCGCCGTGCCGGGGGCCGATCAGGTGATCGTGGCCACAGACGACACGCGCATCCTCGAAGCCGCATTTTCTTTCGGCGCTGAGGTCGCCCTGACATCGGCCCGGCATCCGAGCGGGACCGACCGGATCGCCGAGGTCGCAAAAAATCTTCCCGAAGCAGGCATCGTTCTCAACGTCCAGGGCGACGAGCCGTTTCTCGATCCCAAGCTGGCGGGAAGGCTGATCAAGACGTTGAAAGACGACCCGCGCATCCACATGGCCACCGCCGCCTGCCCGCTCGATCCCGCCGATCTCGACAATCCGAACGCCGTCAAAGTCGTCTGCGATCTCGAGGGAAACGCCCTCTATTTTTCCAGATGCCCGATCCCGTGCGACCGCGACGGAGGCGCCCGCCCGCCGGTCCGCCTGCGCCATCTCGGGATCTACGCCTACCGGAGACGGTTCCTGCTGGAATTCGTCAAACAAAAACAGACCCCGCTGGAAAAATTGGAAAAGCTCGAACAACTCCGCGCCCTCGAACACGGCGCGAAAATCCGCGTCCTCACAACCAAATCCACCGGCCCCGGCGTCGATACCCCGGAGGATGCCGCCGCCGCAGAAAAACTCCTCAATCCTTCCGGAATTCCCGGTGGCCGTCCCGCATCTCGTTTTTGAGGTTGGCGATGTCTTTGCGGGCCTCATCCCATTTGCTCTCCTTAAGGTTCCGGATGAGCCCGTCGACGGATGCCACGAGTTGATCCATGTCCGCCTGGAAGGATTTCACCATCGCCGCCTTCTGGTCCGGTGGTAGCTTGGCAGCCAGTTTGGGAACGAACTCTCGGGCCTGGATGGCCGAAGCCTTGATGCTTTCCGCGAGAGCCACATACGCGCCTTGGCCGCTCTCCTGCGGCTTCTCGAGGCGAAGCGAAAGCTCCTTGTAGGCCTTCTTCATGTGCCCCATTCATTCCTCGAGCGGGGTGTCCGCCTTCATCCAGGACAGAGTGGCCAACGAGACGATCAACACCACCAAGACGCGGTGCGACGATCGAAATTTCAAAACGGTTTTCATGCGTAACTCGTGATAATATAGAATTCTTGACGCCGTCAGCAGGAATCTCAGAGGGCAAACGCAATAAAATCCCGCTGGGTCTTGCTGACACAGGGGGCTCAGGCGTCCCGCCTGTGAATGGCTCAGGGCGTTTTCATGCGGAAGTCAGCCTCTAAACGGGCGGGACGCCCGTTCTAGGGCAGAACCTCAAAACTCGAGCGTGTTTTAATGCGTTTGCCCTGAGGAATCTCAGGCGTTCTGTTTTCATCCTTAGAATATCTAAACGAGGGATGCCCGCCCGCCCCGGCTCTCCCGGAAATTTCCTTGTCCCGTTCAATAGATCTGCAAAAAATAATAGCAACATCCTTTCAATAAACAACATGGAATGGAATTCCCTTCTTTTCTCCACAGAAGTTCGTTTCAAAAAAATCCCTTGACCACGCTCTCATCGTCGGTTATTGATACACAAAGCAGATTGCTGAAAATTACCATTCACATACCAGAAGCCATGAAAAAAATCATCTCCCTCAGCTTCGCCGTTCTCCTCGCCCACTCGTCCTTCGGGCAGAACGCCACCACAACCCCGGTCGGGGCGATAACAATTTCGCTGCCTGCGGGTAAAACCTCGATGATCTCGGTTCCGTTGTTGGGCGAACCGGCTTACTCCGGTCAAATCACTTCGTTCTCAGCCAATACGACTACGGTCAATGGCACTACTTGGACCGCAGGTCAATTCGCGGGAACGCCCCCGTATTTTCTCCGAATCAAATCCGGCCTTCACGCTGGGCGAATGTTGAGGATTGTGTCGAATACCACCTCATCCTTAACGGTGAACACCTCTGACAACATGGGTGTTAATGTGCCGTTGACTACTTCAGGGAAGTCTGTTGCGGCTGGCGACATTATCGAGATCATCACCGGCGACACGTTGGGCTCGCTTTTTGGGACGACTGCTGCTGATATTTTACCACTGGTCGCGGCGAGACGCTTAGGCGACGCTGATCAAGTGGCAACTTATGATCCGATTTCGGGCAAAGCATCCTCCTATTATTTTAATACCACTAACGGTTACTGGACGAAGTCAGGAGTCCTCGGAAACCAGAATAATACGGTGATCAATCCCGGACAGGGGATCGGAATTTTGACGCAGCCTTTGGGGGGCACCAAAAACCTGACTTTTCTTGGAACTGTCCCCGATGTGCCTCCCACATTTAAACTTGAGCCGAAGCGCGTGGAGAGGTATGGGACGACTTTCCCAGTAGATATCACGCTCGGCCAACTTTCTTTTGGGCCGAATTGGGTTACGAATAGCCGTTTTGGTTCGGCTGATCAAATTTCCGTATGGCAACCGGGACCGGGCAAGTATATTGCCTACTTCAAAAAGGCCGATAATAATTGGTATCAAAACGGGGTTACAGCTGCACAGAATTCGACGGTTATTTCTGCGGGGACAGCTATCAACATACTGACTTACAATAACATTTCAAATACTGGTAATTTGACAGGCTCACAGGTTCTCTATACAATCCCGCTTCCCTATAGTTTGTAAGTAATTCGACTCATTCACTCCCAGTTAACAAAATCCATCATGAAAATCAAAGTTCTCGCTTTAACTTTGGCAATCACTGTCGTGTCCGTCAATTTCGGTTACTCAGTAACCACCGATTGGACCGGGGGTAGTGGAAGTGATACTACCGATTGGACTGATGCGGCAAACTGGTCGGCTGGAGCTCCAACAATTACGACAGTTGCCAACTTGGTTTATCCAGCAGGAGATGCCGAGGATATCGTTATCAACACCGACTCATCGGCCCTCGGATTGATCTACGGGGCAAACCTCAACTACTACAAATTTTTGACGACAGCGCCAGGCGCGACGTTGACCATCGGAGGCAGTGGAATTACAAACCTGAGCACTTTAGCTGGAGTTGGTGTGGCCATTAACCACCCTGCAAAAACCGCGATGGGAGCGAATTCCACGTTCAGCGCAGGGACACTTGGTCTTGATATGGGGGGAATTTTTTATTCCGTTAAATTGTTAAAACTCTGCAGGGCTGGCTGACGTGGCATTGGTCTGGGATTTCTGGCTGGCTGGCAAGTTTTTTCTTTTGTACCTCTGCGGGGCGTGTTGGCGAGCTCCGATTTATTTGCTCTGGAGCGCAAGGCCCGGCTGGCCTCGGAGCGTAGCGCAGAGGCCCGCGCGGGCCTGAAGCGGAAGAGCAAATAAATCGGTCGGCGGCAGGGGGTGGGTGGCTGCCGTTTTCATGCGACTTTTTCCATTTCTGCCACTGCGGAGTGCAGCGACAAATCGGCGGAACCTGCACGTTCCAGCGCGGTTGCCAGCGCTCCCAGCTCCTTGTGCCCCCGAACCCGCCGGAAGCCCTCCTGCGCCCTCAGTAACGCCACTCCCATCCACCGCGCCACCTGGTCGGTTTTGTCATTCCATCGGGAGACCCTGCCCACCACCTGCCGGGCATTGCGCATCACGTTCTCGATATGGTTCGTGCTCAAAAACGTCACGTTCAACGTCGCTGGCACATTCAAACGGTGAAACGCCAGGATCCCATCCTTGCGGGCATCCAGGCTCTCCGCTGCGGCGAGATTCTTGCCCCTGACAAATTTCAACAGCTCCTCAAAAGCCTCTTCGCCCGCCTCCGCTCCCTCGACCGCGCGCAGCCTGTTCATCTTCATGACCGCCTCTGCTTGGTGCTTGTAGGAAAGCTTCGCGCACAGCCCGCGTTCCACATGCACCAGGCATTCTTGCTGCACCGCATCCGGCCAGAAATGCCTCAGCGCCTTGGCGATTGCATCGCTGCCATCACGCGTCACCATCAGCCTGCGGACTACGCCGGCATCCAATCCGCGCGCCTTCAATTTGGCGAACAACGCCATCACCACCTCCGCGCTTTCACTGCTGCCCTCCTCGAAATCCAGCAGATGCTTGTGGCCCTCCGCGTCAATGGCCAGAGCCACTACCACGCATCGTTCCTTGCCCGGGAACACCCCGTCCACCATCATGGCCAGCACATCGAGCTTGGAGAGATCCCGCCCCCGGAACTCGGCCAGCAACTCCCTGCTGCGGGCCTTCCAGCCCTCACAGACCTGGCTCGCACTCACGCCGAGCATCTTGCCCACCCCGCTGCCCGAGGCCCCGTGGCAGATGGATTCCAACACCTCCTCAAACATCCCTTTGCGCCGCCTGATTTCCGCGTAGGAATTGAGCAGCACCTCCTGTTCCCGGCCGTCCTGCCCCATTTTGCGCACACGGCGCTTGTCGATGAACTCCGCGCCTTCCGTGGTGCGGATCCTCACCGGCTCCGTGCCCGCCCTCCGATAAAGGCCGCCTTCCTGCGGGCGATAACTTGCCCCGCAGAGCAGATTTACCTCGTCTGTAAGTAGTTGCAACAATCCCTCCCTCACCATGTCTCGCACGGCTCGTTGGAATATATCGCGGTTCTCTTCGTTCCCGGCTTGCGCCGGCCTTTGCTGATCAGTAGTTTTATTCATGGTGCTGGTTGGTTCGAAACCTTCATTTCAAACAGGCGGCGCGAAA
>JBAXMJ010000160.1:0-4902 GCA_037134355.1 bacterium
GGATATTCCTCTTTATCCTGTGCATCCTGTCTATCGATGTTTGAATTGTTTCCTGACTGTTTGTGGCACACAGTGGCACTTCATGGCACACGGATTTGATCTAATTCTATTAACCCCGGCCGTCAGCTCCGCGTGATCTGTACCCCTGTTTGGGAAATGCTGAAATCCACAAAGCGGGCACGACTGTTTACCGGGCTATGTTTCAATTTGCGCCGTATGGTGTGGGCTGAATCCAGATCGTTGGCCAACATCAAGAGATAGCCACCTCCGCCGGCGCCCAGAAGTTTTGCCGACGCCAATTGCCCCTGAATAGTCCCCAGCAGCTCCCGGATGGCAGGCGGATTGGTTCCCGGATCCAAACGCTGGTTCAGTTCCCAGCTCCTCTCGATGCCAGCGGTAAAGGCTGCCCAGTCCTGACGTTGAATCGCGTCATTTGTGACACTGGCGTTGCGCTTGATCTGGTCGATGCTCTCCAGGGTAGTCTCATGCCCGGTGAACATATGCCGGACAATCTCCCCGAGAATGTTGTGCGCAACGCGGGTGATGCCGGTGTAGTAGAGCATCAGCATGCCATTGGCGTAGTCGCCTGAGAAAAGCCTTTCGGGAAGCCACCGCACAACGGGATTTTGCTCCAGCCCGGGCGCGGTTTCAATCATCTTGACCCCGTGCTCAAGCCCCCCGATCTGATCCTGCCAGCCTCCGCCACTGGTCAAAAGTTGCTCGAGGGCAAGGGTACGGCGGAAAACATCCTCATGGGTCCAACCAAGACCGCAAAAATCGGAAAGGGTACTCAACAACGTGGAGGCAAGAATACTGCTGGTTCCAAGTCCTGACCCCTTGGGCACCGCCGCAAGAAGGCTTATTTCGAGTCCTCCACCCATGGCGCGCAGCTGTTCCTCAAGTGAACCGTAGGCCGCGCCATTGAAACGGGGATGGAATCCCGCAAGGGCGAAGGCGGCCCGGGCAATAGAAAACCCGCTGCCCAGTTTCATGAAATTGGCGACATCCTCATAACTGGTCAACCGCTCCCCCACCCCCAGGTCTATCGAGCGCATCACCAGTTCGTGACTCTCGATCGGCCGCGCAAATACCTGGATGGGGGGCTGTCCGTTGAGGTTGACCGCCAGATTGACCACCCGCCCCCCGTGCTCAATGCAGTAGGGCGGAGTATCGGTCCAGCCTCCAGCCAAGTCCAACCGCACGGGTGATCGCCCCCAGATGATCTGATCCTCAAGAACACAGCGACGAGGGGTGACGGGAACCGCCTCAAGCGGAGCTACTATCGCCTGCCGGAGCTGGGTAAACGACTCGGCTTCCTGATTGGATACTATTGATTCATTAGTCATAAGGAGAAGAGGGTTAACATGGATAGACATGATGTTCAGGATATTCCTCTTTATCCTGTATATCCTGTCTATCGATATTTGAATCTCTCCTGCACGGAGAAGAGAAGATTTTGAACATGGAAGCTCGCAAAGCCCGCAAAGAGGAGAATTGTTTTGCCTGCGGCGCATGAGCCAGGGATTTGGTTTCACTATTTCACGCTGGCACGGCGTACCTCCGCCCGCAGCACTACGCGCAGCGTTGCCGGCAGGCCGCCGCACCAGCCTTAGAGGAGCAGATTGAATTCTGCCTGGATTACTTTATCCAGTTCGTCAAGACGACTCTCGACAACGCCCCACACCAACTTCAGATCGACACCGCCTCCTGATGAATCCGGGCTCTTAGATACGGACTGACCTCTTCGTCAGATACCACATCCATTTTTTGATGAAGTAATTCCTCAAGCTCTTGCGCCAATCCCACAAGATCCAATAAATCTCGCCCAGGCTGCATGGTCACTAGCAAATCAATATCACTGCCTGGCCGGTCTTCGCCGCGAACGACCGATCCAAATGCCCGCAAATGATCAGCACCATATTTTGCGGCAATGGCCACTATCCTCGCCCGATGCTTTTTGATTTTGCCCAATCCGCTCATACTCACCTCATGATCTCCTTCAATCGGTTCAAGTATTACACACTCATCTTGTCGTATTCAACTCGTAAGAGCCTAACCCGCTCCATCCAGGACTTTCAACCGGCGGTTGGATTCCTCCAGGGCTTCCGACCGTTCCTTGACAAGCCGTTCCAGCTCCAGCGTATAGCGCCGGAGACGCAGATGGGTTTCCACCCGCGCCAGCACCTCAACCTCGCTCAACGGCTTCTGAAGATAATCCACCGCGCCGGCCGCGAACGCGTCAATTTTCTCACTACTCCCGGTTAGCGCGCTGAGGAACAGAATGGGAATATCACGCAGCTTTTTATCAGCCTTGAAGCGCCGGCACACCTCGTAGCCGTCCATCACGGGCATCCGGATATCGAGCAGCACCACGTCCGGAGGCGCCGCCACCGCCGCCTTCAGCGCCAACTCGCCGGAGGGAAACGCCACCACCCGGTGTTTCCGCGACTTCAGGATCTCATGGAGAACGTGCAGGTTTTCAGGCTCGTCATCCACGATCATGATGGTGGCCTGGGGGTCAAGTCGAGGCATGTGTGTTTTCCTTCCTCTCGTTTAACAATTCAAGCAGTCGATCATACGCAAACCGGTCGGCAAGATATCGCAATTGGCGCGCCAGCAGGGGAAAGCCCGACGTACAGCCGTCGATATGCCGCCTGAGTTCGGCGATATCGCCCCGGTCAATCGCGTCGCACATCCGGCCACGGACACCACCGGGAAGCCACCGGGCCAAACTGGACTCAACCGAAGGGTCGATCACCGCCACCGGTTCTCTCTCAACGCGGGAGGTGTAGGTGAGCTTCAACAGGCGTTGCAGCTCCGAAAAGAGAACGTCCGGCTGGATGGGCTTGGCGATGAAGCCGTCAGCCTTGTAGAGCGCCATCTCCTCAGCCGGTTCCTGCATCACATCGGCCGTCACAAGCAGCACAAACGGCGGCGTTTCTCCCGGGAGATCCTTCAACCGGCGAATTGTCTCGACACACGGCTGGCCCGGCATGCGTTTATCCAATAGAACCGCATCGGGTTTCCAGGCCCGGGCCGTGGAGCAGGCGTCTTCCCCATCATTGGCCACTCGCACATCAAAACCAGCGAGCTCCAGAAGCGTCATCAGCATATCCCGGTTGGCTTCGTCATCATCCACGACCAGCAGCCGGGGCGGCGGCGTGTCGCCGACAAGCCGGGCAATCCGGTGAGTGTCTGTCAGCTGGACGCGGGGCTCGCCCATCGCGGCTTGAACCTTGAACCTGAAGGTGAAGAGACTGCCTGCCCCGGGTGTACTCTCGACGGAAAGATCCCCCCCCATCAGCCTGGCATAATGCCGGCTCAGGGCCAGCCCCAGGCCGGCGCCGCTCATCTGGTGCCGTCCCGCTGCCGCCTGCTTGAATTCCTCGAAAATCAGCGCCTGCTCCTCCCGGTCGATGCCGCATCCTGTATCCCTCACGGACACCGTCAGGGTGTAGCCCGTAGCGGAATCGCCGGACGCAGGAAGCAGCGCGGCCTTGATGAAAATCTGCCCCACGTGGGTAAACCGGAGGGCATTGCTCACCAGGTTCAGGATCACCTGGCGTATCTTGGCCTCGTCACCGTTCACCAGGCACGGAACGGATCCGGCCACCTCCAGGCTCAACCCCAGGTTGCGGGAGGCCGCCAGGGGCGCGAACATGTCGCGGAGCATCGCCAGGGTTCCATGCAGGTCGAAGGGGTCCTGCACCAGGACGAGCCCGTCAGCATGAACCCGGGACAAGCTGATGAGGGAGTCGATCAATTCCAGGAGTTGTTCCCCGCTACGCAGGATGACGGCCAGTGCGCGGGTAGGTGGTGCCCCGCGCACGGCCTCCTCGTGCCGGAGGATCTGGGCGTAGCCCAGAATGGCATTCAGGGGTGTCCGGATTTCATGGGACATATTGGCCAGGAACATCACCTGGGTTCGCTTGGCCCGCTCCGCTTCCTCCTTGGCCTCCATCAACGTCTGCCGGGTGCGTTTCTGCTCGATGGCGTTCACGATAATATCACCCACGAACCGCAGCAGCTCAACGGAGTCATCGTCCCATATAATCTCGGCACGCACCGCATCGAACCCGATGAATCCGAGCAAATCACCCTGATGCACAAGGGGAATCACCAGGATCGACAGGATGCCCTGTGCCTGGAGGATGTCGTGTTCCGCCCGGGCAATCTCCGCCATATCGGCCACCCGGGGCACCCGGATGGTCTCGCCGTTCGCGAGCAGGGTCATCCACCAGGGGAAGACATGGGTGGACAGGTCCTGAAGCACCTCGATTTGCGGCTCAATACCGGCGGCGCACCATTCATACGTGTTATCCATCACCTCGAGCCCCGGCCTCATCTGGAACACATACACCCGGCCCGCACCCACGAATTCCCCGGTTTCCCTGAGCGCCTTGTGAATGCCGCTGTCGATGCTTACCGGGGGATTGATCAGGTCCCTGGACAAGCGGGCCAGCAGGGCCTGGAACCGCATCCGGTAATGCAGGCGGACTTCCATCTCCTTGGCGGCCGTGATATCGCGGCTGATGCCGATGATTCCGAGAACGACGCCCTCCGGCCCCCTGATCGGCGTCTTCAGCGTCTCGAGCAGGGCGCGGCGACCGTCCGGGTAGTCGATCCACTCCTCATTGCGCCGGGGCGTGTTGCTATCAAGGACTTCACGATCCCTGAGCCGGTAGATCTCGGCAACATCATGGGGCAGGAAATCCAGGTCCGTTCGCCCGATGATGTCCTTCTCCTTGATCCCGGCATAGGCCTCGAAGGCCGGGTTGGCACCCAGGTAGCACCCCTCGCAATCCTTGTAGAAAATGATGTCAGGGATCGAGGTGATCAGGGAACGCAGCAGCGGATTGTCACGCGGCTTAAGCGTATGGGTGATGGATTGAGTCATGGAAA
>JBAXMJ010000161.1:0-4850 GCA_037134355.1 bacterium
TTAACGGTCAGGGTTGGCACCCTCCGAGCCCCTCCCCAGTGTCTGAATCGCAGATTTTGACTTTTATCCGTCACTGCCAACTGGTATTGTCCGATTAAAGCCATGAGTAAAATTCTCAAAGCCCTGATTGTCGAGGATTCTGAGTGTGATGCACTCCTGCTGTTGGGGCACCTGAAGCGGGGGGGGTACGATACGACATCCCTTCGCGTCGATAGTGCCTCTGATCTCGAAGCGGCACTGAGCGGAAGAGAATGGGACATTGTTTTTTCAGATCACAACATGCCGCAATTCAGCTCCCGTGAGGCCCTGGAGATTGTGCGCGCCCACGATGCCGACATTCCCTTCCTTATTGTCTCCGGGAGCATCGGTGAAGATGTGGCCGTGGCGTCCATGAAGGCGGGAGCCCAGGACTATCTGATGAAGGGCAACTTGACCCGTCTTGTATCGGCCGTCGATCGCGAGTTGAAGGATGCCGAGGATCGCCGCGCACGCAAGGTGGCGGAGCATGCGCTTATGGCGCGTGAGGAGGAACTCAGAATCGCCCGCGAAGTTCAACAGTTGCTCTTCCCGATTTCCATGCCTGTCATCGGCGGTTACGATATCGCGGGCGCCTCTTGCCCGGCGGACGCCACAGGCGGTGACTACTACGATGTTATCGTCCGTCCGAATCATGACATTTATGTGATTGTCGGGGATGTGACTGGCCATGGGCTCGGGCCGGCCCTGCTCATGACCGATGTTCGGGCGTACCTTAGGGCACTTGTTCTGGAGGACAGACCCCTCGAGGATCTCATGACTCTGGTGCGTCACCTCCTGCTTGAAGATCTTGGAAACGACCGGTTTATCACCATGGTGATCGCCCGGTTCACTCCCGGCGAGGGTGTCATGGATGTGATTAATGCGGGGCATCCGACGGGCTATATTCTTGCGCCTGGAGGCGGGATTAAGAACGAATTGAATGCCGCGTTTCCAGCCCTGGGTGTTGACGCCGAGGTCGAACACCTCGTGTCCTGTAAGGTCCGGGTGGAAGCCGGAGAACTGGCTGTATTCCTGACGGATGGGATTCTCGAGGCGTGTTCACCGGCTGGCGAAGAGTTCGGGGTGCCTCGCCTGCTTGGGATTCTCCAGCGCGAAAGGGACCGGCCCGCCGCTGAAATCATCAGGATTCTCTTCGATGAAGTGCGCAAGTTTGGTTCCCCGGAAGGGATTCAGGACGATATCACTGCGGTGATCATCAAACGCTCGTCATGAAGGGACTGGGTGTGGGCGTTCGAGGTCAAGGGCACGACATGGAAGACCCCATCGAAATAGAGAAAATTGTCCACGGGCAACGGTGGGGCGCGTTTCATGACGGGTATTTTTCCGATCAGGCGATTGTTCGCCCCTTGGTTGATGCCGCCCTGCGAGTACTGGCTGAATCACCGGCCGATGTGGTTGTCGATCTGGGCGGTGGAACCGGTTTCCTGTTATCCCAGTTGGCCTCGAACGGGCTCGGCGCCGCCACGACGCTGATCAATGTCGATTGCTCGGATGTCCAGCTTGCGTTCAAGGACACTGTCGGTATTATTCGAGCTCATTTGTCTATTGAGGAATTTTGCCGCACGGATGTTGCTGTCGGAGACCAGAGTCTTTTACTGCTCATGAGGTCTGTGCTTCACTATTTCGGAGAAGACGGATTGCTGCATCTGTTGCGCCATCTTCGTGACCAGGCCCGGGAAGGTGAGTTTTTTGTGCATCAGAGCGCATCCTTTGAGAATGAAGAAGATGCGGCCTGCCTCAATGCCCTGTACCGGCATATGCGTACCCGGAAGTGGTATCCCACAGTGAATAATCTAAAGAACTGTTTGCTGAAATCCGACTGGCGCGTAACGGACATCATTGAGGCTCAGTCACTTCTGCTGACCTCGGAGGATCTGAGCTTGCGGTACGCGCTGGACACAAACGATATCGCCCGCATACGGGATGCCATGGTGAGTGAATTCGGCCAAGAAAGTCGTGTCTTCCGTCTGACCCCATCAGGGTTTCAGGCCGACTTGTACTACCGGATTTTTACCTGTGTCGCGACTTTACCCTGAAGGCTCCATTCGGGTAATCGTAATCCTTTCCGGGGCAGTCGATTAAGATTACGATTAAGATTGCTATGGGACGCTACTGATTACGATTAAGATTACGATTACGACAAACCCCTACGGAACTGCAATGCGCCCGCTCCATTCCGTCCAAAAATATCCCTCTTGATGGATGCACGTATTCTGTGCTACACATTTTGCGTGCATATTTGATAGGGGAGATTGATGACAAGAAATGTGACATTGCGGATGGATGAATCTCTGTTAGCAGAACTGCGGCATCGGGCTGTCGATGCCCATATGTCGCTTTCTGCCTGGATTACTGCGACGCTTAAATCGATGGCGCCGCCAGCGTGTGAGTTGGATGAGATCCGGGGGAAGGCGATCAAGCGGATGGAGACTGGATTCCATTTGGGCAACACGCCGATGTCGAGGGACGAACTCCATGTCCGGTGATGTGTTCATTGACACCAATGTTCTTGTCTATGCGCACGACCTTGATGCCGGCGAAAAGCATGATATGGCGAAGCAGCTTCTGTCCGGGCTTTGGCAGTCGAAACCACTCCCCTGGATCAGCATACAAGTGTTGCAGGAATTACTGGTGACACTGCGCCGTAGAGGTGTCCCGGTGGCGATTGCGCGCGAGACAGTGGATGCTTATACTCGCTGGCGTGTGGTGGAGAACGATGTGGGGTTGTTGCGGAAGGGCATGTCGGAAATGGAACGATGGCAACTCTCGTTCTGGGATGGGCTCATTCTCGCTGCCGCCCGAAGTGCACACGTTCAGACGATTTTGAGTGAGGATCTTAGCGACGCGCAAGACTATGGAGGAATCCGCGTCCAGAACCCGTTTCGATCACGATGATGATGGGCGTGGCTCGGTCACGATCGAGCTGACGTCGGATGGTCGAAGCGGCGGATGAAGAGGAGCCAGGCGGCGAGGGTTTTGGAGTCGTCGACCAGGCCGCCGTCAATCAGGGATTCAAATTCCTCCCGGGTCAGGTATTCCACGGTGATCCGTTCGTCAGGGTCACCCTCCTGAAGTTCGGCGGATTCCGAAAGTTCCGCAAAGAACAGGTGAATCAGTTCGTCGATATAGCCCGGGGAAGGGTAGATGACGCCCAGAGAGTGGAGGGAAACGACATCATGGCCTGTTTCCTCCTTGATTTCCCGTGCGGCGCAATCCTCAGGTCGTTCCTCGAGTTCCTTCCGTCCGGCAATGATTTCCAGAACCTCGCGTTCAATGGGTTTCCGGAATTGCTTTACGAAAACAAAACGACCGTCTGGCACACGGGCCACGGCGGCAATGGCGCCGGGATGTCTGACAATTTCCCGGTGTGCGCGGTGGCCAGGTTCGAGTTCAACCACCTGGGTTTCCACCGAAATCAGGCGTCCCGTGTAGACAGGAGTTATGGATATCGTCTTTTCATGCATGGCAACAACATTCCTGACTCCTGAACCCTGACTCCTGAACCCTGACTCCTTAACCCCTTAACCCCTTTATCCCTTTTTCCCCCGCCACCCGTACATCTTGTCGTAGGCCTTGAGATAGTCACCGCTTCGGATGCGATCCCACCAGGTTTTGTTAGCCACGTACCAGTTGACCGTTGCGCGGAGGGCGTCTTCGAACTTGTGGGCGGGTTCCCAGCCCAATTCGGTCTTGGCCCGCGTGTTGTCCATGGCGTAACGCCTGTCGTGGCCGGGACGATCCTTGACGTAGGTGATTAGGCTTTCCGGTTTGCCGAGGATTTTCAGGATTCCTTTCACGATTTCGATATTCGGGACATCGTAGTTGCCGCCGAGGTTGTAGACTTCCCCGGATTTCCCTTTTCGGAGCACCGTGTCGATACCGGAGCAGTGATCCATGACATAAATCCAGTCGCGCACATGCAGGCCATCGCCGTACACGGGGAGGGGCTTATCGACCAGGGCATTGGAGATCATGAGCGGGATCAGTTTTTCAGGGAACTGGTAGGGGCCGAAGTTGTTGGAGCAGCGGGTGATGACGGCATCCAGCCCGTGCGAGTGCTGGGCGGCGCGAACCATGAAGTCGGCCCCGGCCTTGGTGGCGGAGTAGGGGTTGTTGGGTTGGATCGGGGTCTCTTCCGTAAAGGCTCCTGTCGGACCGAGGCTCCCATACACTTCGTCGGTTGACACCTGCAGGAACCGGGGCACCTTGTGCTTTCGGGCGGCATCGAGGAGATTCTGGGTTCCCATGATATTGGTCTTGATGAATTCTCGGGGCCCCATGTGCAGGCTGCGATCCACATGGCTTTCGGCGGCAAAATTAAGGACGGCGTCGAATCTGTGTTCGCGGAAAAGCCGGTTGACGTCGCGGGTTGAGGTAATGTCGCCGTGCACGAATAGGTGGCGCGGGTCATTCTGGATATCTGTCAGGTTTTCCAGATTCCCCGCATACGTCAGGGCGTCAATGTTGACGATCTCATCCGCCGGATGGGTCTTCAAAATATAATGTACAAAATTGCTGCCGATAAACCCGGCGCCCCCTGTTACCAATAATTTCATAAGTGTTCTCCTGCCCGAATGTATAGGGGACAGACCCGCCCGGTTCCAGCATTATTTCGGAACCGTTTTATCATAATCGTAATCATAATCGTAATCCGCATTTATTTTCTACCAGGAGCGATTAAGATTAAGATTACGATTACGATTATGATGAAGATATGGTATACACAATGGGTCTGATTTTTCTTTTCATGTTAAGGACTTGAGAGTACCGAGTTCTGGCCGTCATGATGGCTCTGAATGTTTGCCCTGTAA
>JBAXMJ010000162.1:0-4821 GCA_037134355.1 bacterium
GACGCCGACCTCCGGGCGGCGTCTGACCGCGCCCGGAGGTCGCGGTCCACCTGGGAGGTAAATACCGTTTGAAAGGCCTTCAACTCCATGGAGTCATTATACAGGGTGCCGGTGCCATGCGCGGAAATCGATCCGATCGCTCCGGCGCTGAGGCCCGCCCGCTGCAATGCTTTCTCAATGGCGCGCACCAGTCCGCCGCCATCACGGGACGGGCCGGTCATATGATTGGCATCGCAACTCATGCCCCACCCCGCCACTTCGCCCTGGCTGGGTCGATTCTCGCGCCGGGCCCGGTCTTCGCTCATCAACCAGACGGTTCCAGCCGCCTCACCCACGGTCAATCCCTTCCGCGCCTTGTCAAACGGTCGCGCACCTTCAGGGTCCAACGCCATCAGGGAGGCAAAACCCGCATAAATGAACTCCGTCACCGCGTCGCAGGCCACCACCAGAACCGAGTCCCTTTCGCCGGAGGCAATCAGGGCCGCCCCTTGTGCAACGGCGACGGAAGAGGAGGCACAGGCCGCCGAGATAATGCGGCCGGGTTCGGTCACGCCAAGCGTCGATTGAATGCGACCGAGAAGAACATCCAGCCGGCTTTGATCCTCCGGAGGTCTCGGAGAGACCTCCCTACCCTTATTGGATTGGTCTTCTCCCAAGGGTAGGGATGCCTCTCCGAGGCATCCGAGCATTGCCCGTTCGAGGAGATCCACCTCGCCTGTCGTGGTGGCCAGCAAAACCAGGGTGCCTTCAGGCAATGTTCCCGCCAGTGGTATCAGGAGCGGATTGAGCATCCGCATCACGCGCGAGGCGTCACCCCCTTCCGGCAAACCGGGAACCTGGGCAGCAAGATGGGCCTGAAACGCTTTCGTACTGAAGCGGGATACTTCGGTAAAGGCCGGAACCCCGCTCAGGAGCCCGGTCCAGCAAGCCTCCATCCCGCGTCCCCAGGCCGTCACCAGATCCTGTTGGACCACCACAACCTTCATGGCCGCAAACCCCTTACAGAGCAATCCGCCACGCAACAAAATTCAAGAAAAGACTTCACCACTAATCTGCACTGATTCACACTAATCCGGAGTGGGACAAGAGAAAGAAAATGTTTTGCGATTTTTACGATCCCGCAGGGCGGGACCATAAAAATCGCAAAACACCTCTCGGTGAAGAATTTGAGGGATAATGAAGAGGGGCAAGTAACCCGAATGGCGCCATTCCCCCCAATTCTCTCGAAGAACCGTTGCGGGAATTTTGTTCGGGTACTCCCGAACACAATTGCCGCAACATTCTCTTTTCTTTGCGAACTTTGCGTGCTTCTGTTCAAACTCTTCTCCGGATTAGCGCGAATCAGTGCAGATTAGTGGTGAAGTCTTCCTCTCACCTTGTGAGTAATAGCGGAGTAAAATTCCGGAAAAGATGATTGCGTCATGTCAGGCCCTTATCCCGGAATTCACCGGCCTTCCAGCGGGCGCGGCAGCGTTCGAGCATAGGTGGGGACACCATGCAGACCCGGCTGTCAGTTGCCCCGATAAAGACCTGAACCGTATAGGCGCGGGCGGCGGGGGTTCCATCCGCCTTGATCAATTCGTACTCCGTATTGAGCCGCGCCCCCTCATTCCAGATCAGCGACGCCACAATCGTAAAGGATTCATCCAGCGCCAGCGGCACCAGGTAGTCCACATGATACGAGGCCACCGGCGCCCGGAGTCCGGCCTCCATGAAATCCGGATAGGACAACCCGCACCGCCGCCCAAGTTCTGCGGCACCTTCTTCGAAGTACAACGGATACCGGCCAAACCACACAATGCCCATGGGATCCACTTCATTGAACCGCACGCGCCTCTGGACCGCCCACCGGAGTGGCTCCGGAGCCCCGACCTCACGCTCGAAAAACACTTTTTTAGCCCGCCGCGTCGTCATGGCGCCACCACGACTTCCAGGGAAAACTCGGCCACCTTCCCGGTGCCGCGCATCACCACGACCCGGGCACCCTGCAGGGAAGTCTCGCTCGCCTTCAGGGCAAGAGACAGAACAATCTCCTCATCGGGCAGAACGGGCGCCATCCACTTGGCCGACACCAGTCGCTTCAATTCCACGGGTTTATCCAATGCACGCGACAACGCCACCAGCGCCGTCTGGATCAGGCAGACGCCCGGCAGAACCGGCTTGCCGGGGAAATGCCCCTTAAAGCCGACAAATTCTGTCGGGAAAGTAATCCGGGCCGAATACCCGTCCGGGCCGCTTCCCGTCACTGGCGACAGGGCCGCCTGAATTGCCTGAGTCAATACACTCATTGTGTCCTTGCGTTTGTTTGCGAAATGGGGCTAAAGTTACACAGGTTATTGGAGATCGTCAACAAACGGCAACAAGGAGTTTTTTATGAAATCCATTACATTTATCGGTTTGGTTTGTGGTCTTGGCCTGATTCTCAGCGCAACGCCTGCCCGAAGCGACGAGGCAACCGGCACCATTACGGACACCGGGTTCGGCTCCTATAAAATTGATGACAACGGAACGATGCGGGAATTCAATATTTCCAAAGGGAAATCTGCCTACGAGCCCGTCAACTGGCGGCCTGAGACAGGCGACAAGGTTTCCATCACCTACTCAGTCACACCCAACAAGCGCGGAAAAACCGTGCTTGCCGTCCAGAAAACCACCCTCGTCAAGGCAGGCCCAAACACCGTCGCCGATCTCGCAAGTCCGGTCACCGCAACCGTGGTTGAGACCGGCATCAGTGGAGTGAAGGTGAAACTCCCGAAGGGGCAGATCATCAAGTTTGACTACAAGCGCGGCAATGCCACCGAGAAAATCCCCGTCGGCTGGGTGGAACTGCCCGGCGAAAAGGCGATCATCAGCTTCCAAGTCCAGCGCAACCGCTGGACCGACAATATCAGCTACGTCGCCGACAAGGTCGAAAAGGTCAAGTAACCATCAGCTCAACACGTTGAGCATTGGTTATTTTAAGGAGGCTGGCCTGCACGGTATACGGAGTGCCTTCTGAATCTTATCCCGTGAGGTAGCCGCGACACCTGCGGTATCAGCATAGTCACGCCAACGAGACACCACTTCAATCACCTCATGAATAATGGTCTCGGCGCGGCCACGTTTCATCAAGGCGGCTTTTGCGCAGGCCTTGAAGTCGGCACGGGTAAACCCGTCACGTTTGCCGTTCATCGACATCTGGTGGCTGGCCATCCAGATGTTCGCGGGATCATAACTGTAGGTCAGGTCAAACGCCGGCGCCAGCGACCAGTGCCCGGTCTTGTCCATCAGGAAGGCGACATTCTTCACATGGTCATCCTGATTCCGGGCAATGATATTGAACGCCATGCGGCGGAACTGCTGTTCAACAGCGCTCATGGGCAGATCCAGTTGCCGGATGACCATCAAAGCCTGCTCATAGGAATAGGCCCCCGCCATATTGAAGTCGTAATGAGCTAGCGCGCACAACGACTGCATGTGCAGCTTTTCATGGCCACTGAGGCGATCAAACCGACGGGTCATGAAATGCCTCCTGCCGTTCTCCTCAAGGAGTCGGCATTCGCTCATCTTGATGCCTGCGTCCGCCGCCATGCGGGAATAGGCATATTCGATCACACCATAGCCTTGCGGTTCCCCAATTTCCTTATCCTTGTTGCCCTTGACGCCATCGAATTTCAGAAGCCAATGTTCGAAGCCTTCGTTGGCCGGGACCTGACCGGAGCGGACTTCATGGGTTGAGGGATTCCAGGCAATCACC
The DNA here is from genome assembly GCA_037134355.1 of bacterium. Taxonomy (GTDB): domain Bacteria; phylum Verrucomicrobiota; class Kiritimatiellia; order CAIKKV01; family CAITUY01; genus JAABPW01. The sequence goes on from JBAXMJ010000162.1 coordinate 3,737, forward strand.
GCCTTGGCCCGTGCCCCCCCCGCCGAGGTGCCGACCCGTAGGATGGCTTTAAGCGCATGTTCGCTTTCCTGTCCCGATAAAGACGCTTTGAGATTGTGGCGATGTGTCAGGACAAGCGAGGCCAGTCTGACGAGTTCATCAACCTCAAGACGGGTTGATTTTCCGTCCCTGGGTCCGGTCGCAGGCTCAAACTCAAGAGCGCCCATGCCGCGTGCTCCCGTGTAGCATAACCGTTCGATAGCATTGAAGGAACCCGATTCCCGGCCCTGTGTGGCCAACCAGGAATCGATCAAGACATTACCGAACTTGTCGGGCAACGAATCCGACAGAAGGCCCGGCAGTCCATGATATGTTTCGCGGGACAGGCCAGGAAAGGAATAGGTGCGGGTCGAAAGCGGCATCATGAGTGGCGCGATTTTGATCCCGCTCTCCGCGAACGCCGGGTCATACGCAAACACAGCAACATCTGTAGTCTCATCCAGCGAGACGGCACCGATGGTACTACCCCACAGGTTGATTTTAGCGACGCTTGGCATCTTCCCCCCATGTCCAAGGTTGACTCGAAATCTTCTCACGCCGGACGGACGAAGCGCGCTGCCGTTTCTTGCCCTGCCGCTTCAACAGATCCATGGGGGTGGCTCCCGCCGTTTCCGGAATCAGGAGGTTCAAACCCTCCAGAAGATCCAATACCCTGAAGATACGGATAACACTCTCCATTTGCGCTGATAACCCGGCCTCCACCCGTTCCACTGTACGCTTTGAAACACCGGCCTTTTCAGCCAGCGCCGCCTGTGTCAAGTGAAGCACGATGCGACGCTGTGCCAATCGTTCTCCCAACTCCGCCAAGATGACTTCATCAGTTATACTGCTATTGATCTTCATATTCGCCATATATGACGACTCAAGATGACTTTGTTGCTATATATCGCCAGTAGTGACGAATTGCAACAATAATTCGATCAGCGCCAAAACACAATGCGGTCATCAAAGCACTCCCCCGACAAGGGAACATCGGGCCATTCATCACTCATGGCAACAGGGTGACAGGTTCATTACCATCCCGTAGAAATCCTAATCGTAATCTT
>JBAXMJ010000163.1:0-4818 GCA_037134355.1 bacterium
TTCATGGAGCTGCTGGGCCACGGCACCCGGCACGGAGAATTGGAATGGCAGACCCTTCTTGTCCAGGAGGGGAATCTGCTTGGCATTCCTCCAACGGCCAATCTTGATCGCAGCCCACCACTCTTCATGAGTTAGTCCCTCCGGAGGAGTCCGATGCCGGATCTCATCCCAGTGGTAATAATTCCCCTCTTCCGGCACCAGGAGCACCTTCTCGATTTTCTCGAAAAGATTTGGCTCTGTGACCATCAATTCCTTGACATCTGGAGGTGATTGAGGGACTCGCATGAATTACCAATAAACTACCAATTTGTTCGCAAATGGTATTTCAGTCTTGTGCACCCGGTCAATTACCAATTTGGTAGTTTTCGGTAGTAAATTGGTAGAATGTGCAACCATCACAATCCCAGTTCTTTCTTCCGGTCCAGAGCGGCATCGAACGGTGAGGTCGAGTAGTTTCCTGGCGGGAGACTGAAGCGCTTGCCGCTGGCGATCCAATCCTGGATAGCGAAAAGCTTCCCGTCCCGGCAGAGGGCGATCAACTCCTTCAGATCATCAGGCAGCGGGTCGCGATGCTTGGCCATTTTCTGAGGTTCCCATAGGCGTCCATTTCAGGGTGCATACCGGTGCTGGAGTGCAAGATCAAGCTGAAGGAAATATTTTCATTTTCTGTGGGGTGGGCACGTATTTGTCCTACTGCTCCTGATATCTTGCCCGCATGACAACGATTCCCACATCCCATGGCGAGGTCACAATTGAAACTCCCTCACCTGTTCTATTGCGAAATCTCCGGGCAGTTCTTCCATTCGGGGCCTGCCAGCTTTCCAACCCGGGCGAGCCCCCTACCTACGCCATTGTCATGCAGTGCGATGAGAAGGAAGTATACTGCATCAAGCAGCAGCCGCTGGAGTGCGACCGGGAAAATGCGGAGCGGTGGATGGATATCCAGCACTGGATGTGCGTCGAAGCACTTACCCGCTACCGGAAGGAAGGCTTCAGCGGGGCCTATTTGCCTGCCCCCTACATGCGCCAGCGCGACAACGGACTTTGGGAGGCCGGGGTGTCCCATTTCATCTTCCCGTCACCCTCAGGCATCGAGGCGCAGGAATTCCCCTACGAAGGCGCATTCGACAGGCAATTCGGACACGGCGCGACGACGATGTTCATGAGCTTTGTCGGCCATTTCAAGGCGGCCTTTGCGGAATCTCCGATCACGATGCCGCAATATTTCGGGCTGGATGTGCGCCCGCGCCTGCACCTGCAATCCCTCGCCATGAATTTCCTATGCCTCGGACCGCACGTTATCTGCCTTCGGAAAAAGCTCCGAGCCGAAGAAGACCCAGCTTGGACAATCCTTGCCGGACAGGGAGTCAAGAAGGTCTATCACATGCCATGCGTCCCGATGGCCATCAAAGAGAAAGACCTCGCCGTAACGAAATTCGCACCACCTTCCGAGTAGATGAGCACGCCAGGCTTCGGCTTCAAGAATCGGAAACTGTATGTGTTTGTGGATGATCGCATCATGCTTCTGGAGGCGTGGCCTTCGCTGAAAGCGGTTCAAAAGTATGGCCAGTCACCTTGGATGGAATTTGTGCCACGGTTCCGACTGCTCTTTGACGAGACGCAAGGCCCCGGGGACTTTCCGGACGATCCGCTTCCGACGGGCGAGGAATTTCTTCGACAGCGCCGGAGGGCGTTCGGCGCGTTCCGGGCAAATATTCCGACACCGGTGGCGACCGCCGTGGAAAAATATCAGACACGCCAGTGGAAACTCCTGCAGTTGATGCACAAGAGTCCAGCAGCCATTGAGTTGGCCGGGATACTGGGCGGCCATGAACCTGATGGGGCAGTATGCGGCGGCCAACCATGCCCTCATCCACAAACACATCACCGATAACCTCAGAGTCGAGGTCCTCCTTGATGTGGAGAACCACCATAACTTCGCATGGAAGGAAGCCCACTTAGGAAAAGAGGTCATCGTACACCGCAAGGGGGCAACCCCGGCAGGCGAAGGCGTGCTCGGGATCATTCCGGGCTCGATGGCGACGCCCGGTTTCCTCGTGAGCGGAAAAGGCAACGTGGACTCGATCAACTCGGCTTCGCACGGCGCTGGGCGGGCGATGAGCCGCACCCGCGCCAACCAGACGCTTTCCTGGCAAGACGCCAACGCGTTTCTGCGGGATCGCGGCGTCACGCTCATCTCTGCCGGTCTCGATGAGGTTCCTGCCTGCTACAAGGACATAGAAACCGTAATGGCTGCCCAGGCAGACCTTGTGGACGTTCTTGCCCGCTTCGACCCGCGCCTAGTCAAGATGTGCCCGAGCGGGGAACGCCCGGAAGATTGAGCCGTATCTTTGAAAAGACAGACCAAGCGAACAATGTCACTGATCGCTGACATTACGTCATTGTCAACGGTCGCTGACATGTTATGTTGACGGCATGATTCTCCACGCCCCGAAGGAAATTGGTGCCCTGATCCGTGAGCGGCGCTCCCAAATGAACTTGAGCCAGCACGAACTCGCCGTGAAAGTCGGGGTCAGCCGCGCCTGGATCATTGCCCTGGAAAAGGGAAAGCCATCAGTCCAACTGGGGTTGGTTTTACAAACGCTCCGGGAGCTTGGCATACCGCTTCGCGCTGGCGCAGAGGCGAACGAGCGGAATGCCGGAGGCATTGATATTGATGCTCTGGTTGACTTGCACTCCAAAGGCAACAAGCCATGACCGAGGAACTTTCCGTATTCGTTGAAGGGCGGATGATGGGTTGCCTGCTGTGGGACAGGAGGCGGGACAGGTTGAGCTTCCGCTATGACACCTCCTGGGCGGATTTTCCGCTTTCGCTCTCCATGCCATTGACGGCTTCGGAGCACGGGCACGCTGTGGTGGAGGCGTTTCTCTGGGGCCTGCTTCCAGACAATGACGGGGTTTTGCAGCGCTGGGGCGAGAGATTTCAGGTTTCACCACGGAATGCGTTCAAGTTGCTCTGGCATGTGGGAGAGGAATGCGCCGGTGCAGTCCAGTTCATCCGCCCCGATCGACTCGCAACCTGGCTGGAGACCCCCCCACCGGGCGGAGTCACCTGGCTGACTCCCGAGGAAGTTGCCGGGAGAATACAGCTTCTTCTCAAGGACCACAGTGCTTCCCGCACGAGTTCCGATGCTGGGAGTTTCAGCCTCGCCGGAGCGCAACCGAAGACGGCATTCATTTTCGATCCCCCGAAAAAACGCTGGGGAATCCCCTTTGGTTCGGTTCCGACCACCCACATTTTGAAACCGGCGACGGGCGCGTTTGACGGGTTCGCCGAGAACGAGCATTTTTGTCTGCGTCTGGCCGGGGAGTTGGGGTTTCCAACCGCCTCGTCGTCCGTCCAATACTTCGGCGACTGCCCGGTGATCACCGTCGAGCGCTACGATCGGATTCGTCAGGGGGACGGGGTGATCCGCGTGCATCAGGAAGATCTGTGCCAAGCGCTCGCCTGCAAGCCTCAGAGCAAATACCAGAACCAAGGCGGCCCATCCCCAGCTCAAATTCTCGATGTCATCCGGCGTTATTCAACAAGCCGGTCCAAGGACGAAGAGCGTTTTGTCGATTCCCTCGTTTTGAGTTGGCTCACCGGCGGGACGGATGCGCACGCCAAAAACTTTTCAATTCTGATCGCTGCCGGCGGGCGCGTTCGCCTGGCCCCGCTTTACGATTTGTCGAGCGCGCTCCCTTACCCGAAACAGGTGGATCTGAGGCGCGCCACGCTCGCCATGAAAATCGGAGGCACCTACAAACTCCGTGAAATCGGCCTCCGGCAATGGGAAAAGTTTGCCGCCGAACATCGTCTCGATGCGGGGGCGCTTGCTGGAAGGATCCAGAATTTGTCGGAGCGAATGCCTGAAGCCGCAAGCACCGTCGCTAGGAAATTGGCCGAAGAAGGAATCACACACCCGGTGATCAAAAGGCTGGCTGATGAAATCACTACGCGATCGCTCGATTGCGGGCGGAAATTCCATGTTTGATATGCCCTTTAAAAATATTTCTAGAAAACTAATTTTCCCGCTTGACTGCCTTAGCACATCAGCTAATGTTTCTGCATCTTCAATGAAATCGAGAGCATATCATCAACCAATAGCGAATACCGACTGCCGTCGGAGTTATGCTCTCGCGTCCGGGTGGTTTTTACTCGGTATGATCGAAGCCACACTTCCGATGGAGGCCAGGACCTCGTAGAAGTTTTTACAGAAACATTCGACGAACCCGGCCTCAAACGAGACCGGGTTTTTTTATTTCCCAAATTACCGACACCACAAATTTCCTAAACAAGACATAGAACGAAAAAGGACCGGAACCAGTTAGAGCTGATTCCGGCCCGAGGCGGACCTTGCAGGGTCCTAGTGCCGCGGCCAACATACCGCAACCTGACACCCTGTCAAGCCCGCCTCTCGCTCTCCGAGAGGCCCCAAGGCGCGCCGGAAGCGCCCCAAACGTCCGCCGTGAAATCCAGCGGGTGCAGTCCCTTATTGGGTTGCGATGGTGTGTGTTCTTTATGCGTTCGCCGGGAGGATACTGTCTTAGGACGGCATCCTCCCGGCAAGGTGCGAGCTTATTAGCCCGCTCCAAACGCGCTCAATTCGTGCCGCAGGTCAACTTGTTCCTGTGTCACGTCCTTTTTCCATTGCGGGAAGGATTGGCATCCTGCCGGGTCTCATAAGCCTGGCTCCCGTGGTTCGATCCCACGTCCCGCTACCAATTTCAACTACGCGGAGGGCACCAGCTTGTGCAGCCGGGTCTCCAAAACCCAGCCTGCCCGGGGCAGCACCGGGACTCCGCGCCATTTTC